>JAEUNX010000164.1 GCA_016791025.1 Zoogloeaceae bacterium
ATCCTGACCGTAGGTCATGATCACCTGGGCGCTGGGCTCGTAGAACCAGGCGGTGCCGACCTGGAACTTGGTGTTGCGGGCGCGATCCCGGTTGGCGACGCCATCGACCTTGGTCTCGCCACCCCAGGTGTAGAAATAGCCAGCGCGCAGATCCCAGGCGTCAGTCATCTTGTAGCGCAGCCACGACTGGGCCTGGAACAGAGCATCCTGCTTGAGGGTGGCCTTGCTGGGCCCGTAGTCGTTGTTCTCGCCGAAGACGGTGACGTCGGCGTAGAGGTCGAGGAGAAGCTTACTGGTCAGCCCGGTGATGTAGCCCAGTTGCAGGGTGCCCTTCCAGCGGTTCTCGCCCAGGTTCAGGGCCTTGTTGTGGTCGTAATTGCCGGTGGGCAGGTAGAGGTAGGGGGTGATCGCGAAGTAGGTCTGGGTCTCCGGGTTCTCCACCAGCCAGAACACGGAGGCGAGGATCAGATCCCCCGCGCCGCTGGCGCTCCCCAGGGGCGAGAGGTCCTCCTTGGCCCGCAAGCTGCCGAAGGGCAGGAGGAACTGGGGATTGATGGTCATGCCCCCCAGCTTGGTGTAATGGACGTAGCGGAGGATGCCCACATCGGAATCGAGCCGGTTGTCGCCATCGACCTTGCGGCCATTGGCGTACAGGCGATCCCGCTCCACGTGTTGGTAGTAGAGGACACCCAGGTTGGTGCCCGCCGGCAGCGCCGTATCGTCGCCCGCGTCCATCTCCAGGGCCTGGGCGCTTCCGGCCACCAGGGCCAGGGCCGTGGCCCAGGCGGCGGGCCGCGCTGCGGTCGATGGGCGCCTTGCGATGGGCGCAACGTCTCCTCGGCTGTTGTTCGCCGTCATGATTCTCTCCTCGTTCAGGGGTTGGGGTGGGGCGGATCGAGCCGCCCCCGGGGGTGCTGCGCCGCGCCCTCACGGGCGGCCGCATTCTTGGTTTTGGGTGCGTCAACCCCGCGCCGATGGGCGCGTCATCTTGGCCTTCAAGGCTGGGTGATGATCTGCGGGGCTGGGGCCTCCGGGGCCGCCGGGGCGTTTTTGCTGGCGATGAAACGGGCCGCCAGCAGCAAGGCGCCCATGGCGAAATCGGGGCCGAACTTAGCAATCATCTCTTCGGACAAGGTCGCGATCCGTTCGAAGAATGCGTCCTTGGCGGCGGCTTCGGCGTCGGTCGGCGTCGTGACTTCGGGGGGGCAAGGTGCGTTCATGGGGGTCTCCTCCTCTGGTTAAAAACGTGTTTCTGGTGAGATGCGGCTCAGGCCGCCCGGGACATGCGCAGCACTTCCGCCGGCATGGCCACTACGGCCACCTCGCCCTCGTCGGTTCCAAGGGCCAGACTGGATCCATCCGGCGCCCAGACCAGGACCCGAGCGGGCCCCGATCCGGACGCCCGGACAAACAGGGGTTCGTCGGCGCCTGGGCGGTAGAGCACCACCGCGCCGTTGTGGTAGCCCGCCGCCACCAGGGCCCGGGCGGGATGCCAGGCAACCGCGGTGAGGGGCACCCGGCTTGCCAGGCCATATTCGCTGCGCCGGCTTTCCGGGCGAGGCAGGTCCAGATCCCACCCCACCACCCGGGTGCCCCCGGTGGTCACCAATTGATGACGACGATGGGAAAAGGACAAACCTCGGGGCTGGCCCGGATAGCCGGGCAACTGCATGGCATGGCCATCGCCGATCCGCCACGCGGTCACGGCGTTTTCCTGCAACCCGGCGGCCAGATAGCGACCATCGCTGCTCCAGGCCAGGGATCGGCAATAACCGGGCGTGGGGAGGCGAGCAAAGCGGCCGGTGCGCGCCGACCAAAGGTCTGCCCCACCGCGACCGGCGACCGCCAGCACCTCCCCCGCAGGACTAAAGGCGAGGGCGGTGACGCCGGATTCGGCGCTCTGGCGGATCTCGTCCGACCCGCCGACGATGACCACCTCCCGTCCCATCGCCCAGGCGGCGCAGCCCTGGCCGCCCGCCAGATGATCAATCCATTGGCCGGGATGGCTCGCCAGGACGGTCATCTCGCCGTCCGCAGAGTGGCGGAGCACTCGGCCGTCGTCACCACCTGTGAGGACGTCCCCTTCACCCAGGGGAGCCAGGGCGAGGCAGGCGCCGCGGTGGGCCTCCAGGCGCCGCACGGCCGCTCCACCGGGCGCCACGAAAGCCAGGCTGCCATCGCCGAGGGCGAAGGCGACCCGCCGCCCATCCCGGGTCCAGGCCGCCGCGCAAAGCGGAGCCCCGAGGGACCAGCGCGTCCCCACCAGGTCGACGAGGGGCGGCAGCGTGTTCATGGCGCGGGAATCTGGCAGGCGTCCAGGCTGGCACGCAGTTCCTGGGCGTCGAGCCCGTGGCCGATGAAAACGAGCCGGCTTTCCCGGACTTCGCCGGGCGCCCAGGGACGGCCGAAGTCGCTGTCCATCATCATGTGCACGCCCTGGAAGACGAAACGACGGTCCGCCCCCGCCAGGGCCACGATGCCCTTGCTGCGCAGAATCCGGGCCCCCGTCTCAGCCACCAGGCGCTGCAGCCAGGGGAGAAAGCGAGTGCGGTCAAGGGGCCGGGCGAAGTTGAGGGAAACGGATTCCACCCCATCGCTGTGACGTCCGGCCGGGACGAGGCGGTAGCGGCTACCCGGGAGCTGGACCCGGTCGAGCTGATAGGCTCCCTGGTCGAAGAGGGCCGAAGGGGCCACCGCCCCGGCGTCGCTCCTCACCACCGCCACGCCGGGATTGAGGCGGGCGATCTCCGCCTCGATGCGGGCCAGATCCTCCTCGGCCACACCCTCAACCTTGTTGAGCACCACCGTGCTGGCGTGGGCGATCTGGACGCCCGCCTCCCGGGTCTGGGCCAGGCTCGCCAGGCCATGGCGGGCATCTACCACGCACACCACGCCATCCACCCGGGCTGCCTGGCGGATTTCGTCGTCGGCGAGGAAGGACTGGACCACCGGCGCCGGATCGGCGAGGCCGGTAGTCTCGATGAGGATGCCGTCCAGATGCCCCCGGCGCTTGAGGAGTCCGCCCACCACCCGCAGGAGATCGCCGCGAACCTTACAGCACAGGCAGCCGTTGTTGAGGGTGATCACCTCCTCCTCCGCCCCGACCACCAGGTCCCCGTCGATGCCGATCTCGCCGAACTCATTCACGATGACGGCAAAGCGGCGTCCCTTGGCGGCGCCCAGCAGATGGTTGAGCAGGGTGGTTTTGCCGGCGCCGAGGAATCCCGTGAGGACCGTGACCGGGATCCGGCTGTCAGAATTCGGAGCACGACCCACCGGCTGGGCCCGAACCGCCCCCGCGCTCATCGCCCACCCCCGGTCGCTTCGGCCGCATTGAGGGTGTCAAGGAGGACGAGTAGCTCGTCGCGCCGCTGCTCCAGGGCCGCGAGGTCGTCTTCCGCCTTCTGCAGGAAGGCCCTCAGCCCCGCAACGATGGTCTCGTCGGTGATCGAATCTTCAGCCTCCAGGGCACCCTGGAGCTGGATGTCGGCCCCCGCCCGCCGGGTTTCGCCCCGCAGGTGGAGGGAGTTGATTTCCACCAGCTCGGCCACGATGCGGACCCGCCAGGCGGCACGCCCGCCAAAATCCAGCGCCCAGGGCTGGCAGCTTGCGATCTCGGCGGCGCTCAACACGTCCGCCCCCGGGCGCCCTGGTTGGAGGTGGCCGGCCCCGCGCCCGGTGCCAGATGGTGCCCGCTGATTTCACTTGCCATAGTGGCCTCCCTCAGAAGTCATGCCGTCATCGCCTTCATTGCAACTTCTGCACCACGCCACGAAATCGGCCGGCAAATTCACTCAACGCATTGTTTTATCAGTCATAAATGTCGTTTCTGGCAAGGCGGCCACCCCGGCACCGGACCCAATGTCCGATTCGGGGACACCGGTCGGCAGCTGGGGCCGAGTCCGTGTCGTAATTCGCGACAGGGGTCAGAACCGGTTCTTCCATTCCCTCAGGGCACCAAATACCTCCGCCGGGGACGTTAAGGGGTGGCCCGCTGCACGTCGGGCAGCGTCCGCCACCGCCGCCTCCTCGACCCGCAGGAAAGGATTCGTTTCCAATTCGTCGCCGATGAGGGAGGGCACGGTGGGATGGCCCTCGGCCCGGCAGCTCATCATCCAGCGCTGACGCGCCTGGAGGCAGGAGTTGTTAGGCTCGACAGCCAACGCAAATACCGCGTTGGCAAGGCTGTACTCGTGGGCGGAATAGACTTCGGTCGTCGCCGGCAGTGCGGCGAGGCGGGCCAGGGAGGCGTGCATTTGAGCCATTGTCCCCTCGAAGACCCGTCCGCAACCGCAAGGAAACAGGGTATCGCCGCAGAAGAGGCGGCTGCCATCGTAAAAAGCAAGGTGATCAAGGGTATGGCCGGGCACCTCCATGACCCGGAAGGGCGCCAGCCCGGCCATGGCGAAGACGCGGTCGCCTTCGCCGACCCGGCGATCCACCCCGGGAATACCGGACCTGGCCGGCCCATAGACCGGCACCGGCGTCCTCGCCACGAGTTCTCCGATGCCGCCGATGTGATCGGCGTGGTGGTGAGTGACGAGGATCGCCCGCAGCTGCAAGCCTCGCTGGTTCAGGACCGCCAGGACCGGAGCGGCATCGCCGGGGTCCACCACCAGGGCGTCCTCGCCCCGCACCAGCATCCAGATGTAATTGTCGTCAAATGCCCTGATTGGCTCGATGGCCACGTCACTCATGGGATCCCTCCGAAGGCAATGCGCGATGCGCCGCGACATCCGCCGATGCCGCTTCCTGGGCGCGAACGGTGAGGCTGTGAGCAATCCTCGGGCCAGGGATTACGCCAACGGAATGTGAGGACCCGGAAGCCGCGACCCGCGGCTGAACCAAAATGAAAAAGGGCGGCCCCAAGGCCGCCCTGTTGGGCTGGCGGAAATGCAGGGTTATGCAGCGACGGCCGCTTCGATCTCGGCAAAGGTGCGCGGGATCTCGGTGCCTTCAATCGCGACACCGACCTGACGAGCGATCTGGGAGGCCGACAGTATCCCGCGAATCACATTTCGCCCATCGGCGCCCCGCTCGATCACCAGGGCGTGTTGGCGCCCGGATCGCCGCAAGGTCGCCACGACGTGACCGACCTCGGCCTTGACGATATCGCTAAGGTACACCGCTTCCATGTCGGCCAACGGCGTCATGACGTGGCCGACTTCCAGGTCATTCACCCGCCCACCCCGGGACTGGGCGACCCGAACCGGGCGTTCGCCCAGGAGATCGGCGGTGGTGATGACCCCCACCACTTCACGTTGACCATCGACAACCAAAAGGAGCCGAACGCCGCGCAACTTCATGATGTGATTGGCGTCGGCCAGGCTGGTTTCGGCGGCCACAGTGGCAGCGGGAACCCGGCGCAGGTCCGTCATCACTTCCAGGGCCGGGGAATCCTCCCGTACCCGTTCGGCTCCGGCCGCGTCCGCCACGCCGATTCGGGTGCCCCCGAGCGGTTGTTGGGCAAGCGGCAGGTAGTGATCCCGTTTCATCTTGAACCCCCCTCTTTATCTGAGCGATTTGGGAATACCCGGACGGGACACCACTGAGGCAAGCTTCGCAACCATTTTCCGGCCGAGCCAAACGTGGACCGCCTCCCAAAGCGGGGAGTTCCCTAATGCGTCAGGAGGGAGGCATCGTCGGACGATTCCCGTCGTCGCCATCGATCTGGTAGGCGTCGGGAACAAAAAGCTGGCGCGAACGAAAAAGGATCCGCGAGAGTTCGAGCAGCGCCTGCTGATAGACCTGGCGCTTGAATTCGATCACCGTCTCCAGGGGAATCCAGTAATCGCTCCAGCGCCAGGCATCGAATTCGGGATGGGTGCAGGCGCGCAACGAGACATCGGTATCCCGCCCCACCAGCCGCAAGAGATACCAGATCTGTTTCTGACCCCGATAGGTGTTGCGCCACTCGCGTTTGACCCAGTGGCGGGGAACGTCGTACCTCAGCCAGCCCCGCGTCCGCCCGAGAATCTTGACATGCTCCGGACGGAGCCCCACTTCCTCGTAGAGCTCCCGGAACATGGCCTGCTCCGGGGATTCTCCGTGTTTGATGCCGCCCTGCGGAAACTGCCAGGCATGCTCACGGATTCGCTTTCCCCAGAAGACCTCGTTGCGCGCATTGACCAGAATGATGCCGACGTTCGGGCGATAGCCTTCACGATCGAGCATGGTTAAATCCATGAATTGACAGGTTGTGTCGATTCTTTCACAACTGCCACCGCATTTGAAGCCGGTCAGCCATCACTCGGATTCTCGCGATCACGGGGCCGGCGGCGGCGGGGCTGGGGTACACTTCGCTGCTCTGCAAACTTTGCCAGCTCAATTCCCATGCGCGCCTCGCAGTTCCTCATTTCCACCCTCAAGGAAGCTCCCTCCGACGCCGAAGTCACCAGTCAGAAGCTCATGCTGCGGGCCGGCATGATCAAGAAGGTGGCCGCCGGGATCTACACCTGGATGCCCATGGGGCTGCGGTCCTTGCGCAAGGTGGAGGGAATCGTGCGGGAAGAGATGAATCGGTCGGGCGCCATCGAAGTGCTGATGCCCGCCGTCCAGCCCGCCGAGCTTTGGCAGGAATCGGGCCGCTGGGCCTTTTATGGCGCCGAGCTGCTGCGCTTTAAGGATCGCCACGAGCGCGACTTCGTCATCGGCCCCACCCACGAGGAAGTGATCACCGACCTGGCCCGCCGCGAGCTGCGCAGCTACCGCCAGTTGCCCAAGCACTTCTATCAGATCCAGACCAAATTCCGCGACGAGATCCGGCCCCGCTTCGGCGTCATGCGGGGGCGGGAATTCACCATGAAGGATGGCTACTCCTTCCACGCCAGCTTCGACGACCTGAAGCGGGAATATCAAATCATGTACGCCACCTACACCCGGATCTTCACCCGCCTCGGGCTGGAATTCCGGGCCGTGGCGGCGGACACGGGCTCCATTGGCGGCACCGGCTCCCATGAATTCCATGTCATCGCGGAGACCGGCGAGGACGACATCGCCTACTGCCCTGATTCCGATTACGCGGCCAACGTTGAATTGGCGGAGGCCCTGGCGCCAGCCACCCCTCGGCCGGCCCCGGCCCAGGCCCTCACCAAGGTTTCTACGCCTGGGGTCAAGACCATTGAGGAGGTGTCGGCCTTCCTCAAGGTGCCAGCCAGTGCGACGGTCAAATCCGTGGTGGTGGAAGGGGATGACGGACAGCCGGTACTCCTCCTCCTGCGCGGCGACCATGAGCTGAACGAAATCAAGGCCGGCAAGCTGACCGGCCTGAAGAGCCCCCTCACCTTCGCGAGCGCCGAGTCGCTGCGGGCCGCTTTTGGTGCCGAGGGCGGCTCCCTCGGCCCGGTGGGCTTCGCGGGGCGGGTGGTGATGGACCGGGCGGTCGCCGTCATGGCGGATTTCGTCACCGGAGCCAATGACGATGACCACCATTTCACTGGCACCAACATCGGCCGAGACTTTGCCGAACTGGAAGTCGCCGATCTGCGCAATGTCGTGGCCGGCGACCCGTCCCCCGACGGCTCCGGCCCCCTGGCCCTGTGTCGGGGCATCGAAGTCGGCCACATTTTCCAGTTGCGCACCAAGTATTCCGAGGCCATGGGCTGCAAGTTCCTGGACGAGAGCGGGCGGGAACAGGTCATGGAAATGGGCTGCTACGGCATTGGCGTCTCCCGCATCCTGGGCGCCGCCATCGAACAAAATTTCGATGCCCGCGGCATCATCTGGCCCACCGCCATGGCCCCCTTCCAGGTGGTGATCTGCCCAGTGGGCTGGAGCAAGTCGGAGGCCGTCCGGCAGGAATCGGTCAAGCTTTATGACATCCTCGTCACGGCCGGGATCGATGTCATCCTCGATGATCGGGATGAGCGCCCCGGGGTGATGTTTGCCGATTGGGAACTCATGGGCGTGCCCCACCGGGTAACCCTGGGAGACCGGGGCCTGAAGGACGGCCTTGCGGAATACCAAGGCCGGCGGGATTCCGAGGCCACCAAGGTCCCGGTGGCAGAGATCGCCGCCCTGGTGCGGAGCAAAGTCTCGACATGACCACCACCGCGGCCCGTGCTTCGGATCGATTCACCCTGCGCCGTCAGGTGCAGGGGGCCGTCGTCGCGGGCCTGCTGACCGTCTCGCCCCTGGTTTTTGCCGGCGCCCAGATTTATGAACCCCTGGCTGCCAGCGTGCAGGCTGCTCTCCATGCCGCGGTCTCGGATTCCGCTCCACCAGACACACTATTTACCGAGCGTGCCGATAACCGGCGCTGGCTGCAGCAGATGTCCGATCGACTGGCGCGCCGCATTCCCGACGCCGCCTACCGGGAGGATCTCCTCAAATCGGTCTATTACGAAGCGACGCGGGCGGGCCTCGATCCCCAGTTGGTGCTGGGCCTGATCCAGGTGGAGAGCGGCTTTCGCAAGTACGCCGTCTCCACCGCCGGGGCGCGGGGCTTCATGCAGGTCATGCCGTTTTGGGTCAAGGTGATTGGCCGCCAGGAAGACAACCTATTCCACCTGCGGACCAATCTGCGTTATGGCTGCACCATCCTGCGCCACTACCTCGCCATCGAGAAGGGCGACCTTTTCCGCGCCCTGGGCCGCTACAACGGCAGCCTGGGTCGGGCCGAGTATCCCAACATGGTTCGGGGAGCCTGGGAACGCCAGTGGTCCTATTCCCGCGCCAGCACCGAGCATTCTGTCATCGCGAGAAACTGAGCGTTTCCGCCGTCTTGTGGAAGTCCACGCGTGTTCAAACGCCTACGTATCCTCATTTTGCTTTTCATCCTCATCACAGTGGCCCTCGGAAACTGGCGAACCGAGTCCCGCCTCAAGGATTGGCAAAACAGTGTCCATGTCACCGTATATCCACTTGCCGGTGACGACTCGCCCGTCACCCGGGATTACCTGAGCACTCTGCGGCCCACCAATTTCGAGGCCCTGGAAAAATACTTTGGCAGCGAAGCCAGTCGGCTCGGGCTTCCACTTCTCAAGCCGGTGGCCCTGGAACTCGCACCCACCTTGCGCACCGCCCCGCCATCACCGCCGGAAGGCGGCGATAGCGCACTCACCGCCATCGTGTGGAGCCTGCGGATGCGCTACTGGGCCTGGCGCCACGACGAGGCGCCGGGGCCAAAGCCGGACATCCGCCTGTTTCTGGTCTATCACGACCCGAGCCGCCGCCCCACCCTCCCCCACTCCACTGGGCTGCGTGAAGGCCGTATGGCCCTGGTGCAGGTCTTCGCCAGTCCAGCAGATCAGGGCGGAAACCAGGTCGTGACCGCCCACGAACTGCTCCATACCCTCGGCGCCACCGACAAATACGACCCGGAGACCCTGATGCCGCGCTTCCCCGACGGGTTTGCCGAACCGACCCGGGAGCCACGCATTCCCCAGGAACGGGCCGAACTGATGGCAGGACGCATCCCGGTGGGCGCCCAGACCGCAGACATTCCGACCTCCCTCGCGCAAACCCTGATCGGGCCCGCCACGGCGCGGGAGATCGGCTGGAC
This sequence comes from Zoogloeaceae bacterium, assembly GCA_016791025.1. Taxonomy (GTDB): domain Bacteria; phylum Pseudomonadota; class Gammaproteobacteria; order Burkholderiales; family Rhodocyclaceae; genus JAEUNX01. The sequence continues at coordinate 9,503 of JAEUNX010000164.1, forward strand.
TCACGGTCGCTGAAAGAACACCGCCCGCCGCTCCAATGCATTTGACCGCAGCCCATCAAATGCTCATGATGACTGTATGTCTATACAGCCATCCAGCCCGACGCCGCCGCAACGCCGACCGCTGCGTGGGAGGGGAAGCGCCAGCGTCCCCGACAGCCGATTCCTCTCCTGGCAGCGCAGTGAGGCCGATGACGGCTGGCCCCGCGATGAGGCGTCGGCGCCCCGCACCCAGCTGCTGGTGGATACCGCCCGCCATGTCATTACCTACAACCAGTCGCCGGACATCTCCTTCGACCGTTCGATCAATCCCTACCGCGGATGCGAGCATGGCTGCGCCTACTGCTTTGCCCGTCCCTCCCATGCCTGGCTTGGCTTGTCCCCAGGACTCGATTTCGAGACGCAACTATTTTGGAAACCTGATGCGCCTGGCTGCCTCGCAGACGAGCTCGCCCATCCCGCCTACCGCCCTGCCCCGCTTGCCCTAGGGGTCAATACCGACGCCTGGCAACCCGTCGAGCGCCAAACCGGGCTCACTCGTCAGCTGCTTCAGATCCTGGCGGCATGCCGCCACCCCGTCAGCACCATCACCAAATCCTCGTTGATCGAACGGGACATCGATTTGCTCGCAACCATGGCGAAGCTCGGCATTGTCAAGGTCATGGTCTCCATCACCACCCTCGATGCGAATCTGGCGCGCCGGCTCGAACCCCGGGCAGCCAGCCCCGCCCGCCGCCTCGAGACCCTGCGAAAACTGAGCGAAGCTGGCATTCCCACCGGCGTGATGTTTGCGCCGCTGATCCCCGGCCTGAACGATCACGAATTGGAGACGGTGCTAAATGCCGCTGCCGCGGCGGGGGCCCGATCGGCCGGCTGGGTCCTGGTCCGCCTGCCCCACGAGGTGGGGGAATTATTTCAGGAATGGCTGGAATGCCATGTGCCGGATCGGGCCGCCCGGGTCATGAGCCTGATCGGGCAAACCCGTGGCGGACAAACCTACGATGCGCGCTTCGGCCACCGCATGCGCGGCCAGGGCCCCCTGGCGTCGCTTTATCAGCAGCGAATGGCCGTGGCGACGCGTCGCCTCGGTCTCGCTGACCCTCACCCACCGCTGCGCAGTGACCTTTTCACGCCACCGCGACGGAGCAACAGGCAGGGAGAACTCTTCTAGCGCCGCTTCAGGACGAGCGACTGGCCATCCCCTCGTAGAGCCCGACACAGAGGTCGAGCTGCTCGAGAATGCGCTCGCTGGTGGTGGCGACATGGCTGGCCGCCTGAGGGGAGCGATCCGATTGATCGAGAGCGCCCTTGAAGAAGAACCATTGCTGATCCACCAGGGCCAGCTCGTCGCGTACCGGGCCGGTACTCTCCGGCGCCTTGCCCAATTCGGCCTGGGCCTGCTCGAACTCGCCCACCGCCTTGTCCAGGGCGGTCTTGGAATCCACCACCTGAACCCCGGCCCGCTGGAAGAAATAGAACTTCGCCATACGCTGGGAGAGCATCCGTTGCCGCCCCGCCAGACCAATGATCCGGCCCATGCTCCCACCCAGGGCTTTTTCGTAGGCCAGGGTCAGACGATGGGCCGAGGCGAGGACGGATTCATTCGCTTTGAATAGGGCGGGCGCCGCTTCCGTGACCGGGGGTTTGGCCAGCACCGCGCGGCAGGCTTCCCATTCGCTTTTCAATTGAGCCAGGGCCGCCGCGATCTCCGGATTGGGCTGAAGAGAGGAAAGCTCGCCAAGCTGGCGGTCGAAAAGGCTGACCGAGGCGTCGAGAATCTTGCGCGCCCGGTCAGTTTCCACCTGGGTCAGGACCATTAGCCACGCCTTCGCCGCCCGTTGAGACAACATGCGCTGGCGACCCGCCTTGTTCACCGCAGCAGGCAGACTCATGCCCGCTGCGGGGGGCGCGGACAGGGCGGGGATCGCCCAGCCGGCCAGCAGCGCCGACCCCATCCACAACACACGACGACGTTCCATGACAATTGCCTCCCGAATCAATTCGGGGAGGTTAACGGTCCTGCCGCGGCGGCTTTAAGCGGTCGAAAAAGATTTCCTGGTCATGCGGTGCCACCCACCGTCAGCCCGTCGATGCGCAGGGTCGGTTGCCCCACACCCACGGGAACGCTCTGGCCTTCCTTGCCGCAGGTCCCCACCCCCGTATCGAGGGCCATGTCGTTGCCGATCATGCTGACCCGGGTCAGGGCGTCGGGCCCGTTGCCGATGAGGGTGGCGCCCTTGACCGGCCGGGTCACCTTGCCATCCTCGATCAGATAGGCCTCGGCGGTGGAAAACACGAACTTTCCAGAGGTGATATCCACCTGCCCACCACCAAAATTGACGGCGTAGAGCCCCTTCTTGACGGACTGGATGATCTCTGCCGGGTCGCGGTCACCGTTCAGCATGTAGGTGTTGGTCATGCGAGGCAGAGGCAGGTGAGCAAAGGATTCACGCCGGCCATTGCCGGTGGGCGCCATGCCCATCAGGCGGGCATTGAGCATGTCCTGCATGTAACCGGTGAGGACACCGTCCTCGATCAACACCGTGCGGGAACTGGGATTGCCTTCGTCGTCGATGGTCAGCGATCCGCGCCGGTCGGGAATCGTGCCATCGTCCACCACCGTCACACCCTTAGCCGCCACCTGCTGGCCGATCCGGCCGGAAAAGGCCGAACTCCCCTTGCGATTGAAGTCACCCTCAAGGCCGTGCCCAATCGCCTCGTGCAGCAGAATGCCCGGCCATCCCGGCCCCAGTACGACGCTCATGGTCCCGGCCGGGGCTGGCGCCGCTTCAAGGTTGACCCGCGCCTGATGCACGGCCTGACGAGCGTACTCCCGGAGCAGGTCATCAGAGAAATAGGCATAGTCATAGCGCCCGCCGCCGCCGCCGCTGCCCTGCTCGCGCCGTCCATCGGCCTCCATGATCACCGTCACCGACACCCTCACCAGGGGCCGGATGTCCGCCGCCAGATGGCCATCGCTGCGGGCCACGAGGACCACCTCCCAGGACCCCACGACGTGGGCCATGACCTCAATAACCTTGGGATCCTCGGCCCGGGCGAAGCCCTCCAAACGCTCGAGCAGGCGGACCTTGGCATCGGCCTCCAGCGAAAGCAGGGGGTCGTCAGCCCGGTAGAGCGGCGGCGTGACCGCGGCGCTTCGCATCGTCGCCGCCCGAGCGCCGCCCCCTGCGGCCCCAACGGCCCGGGTCGCCTCGGCCGCCGCAAGGAGCGCCGGGAGGCTGATGTCGTCAGAGTAGGCGAAGGCAGTCTTCTCGCCGCTGATCGCCCGCACTCCGACCCCCTGGTCGATGTTGAAGCTTCCGGATTTGACGATCCCCTCTTCGAGGCTCCAGGCCTCCGTTCGGTGATACTGGAAATACAGGTCCGCATAGTCGAGGCGGTGGGTGAGGAGGGTGCCAAATACCGACTCGAGGTGGGACTCTGTCAGATCGTAGGGCGCCAGCAGCAACTGCCGGGCAGCGGTCAGGGGAGCGAGATGGGTAGTCATGAAATCCTTGGATCAGGGGAGGCGGCGATGGTTCAGGGCCGGCAGGCTTTCCCGGACGGTGGCGAGGCGGGCAGGATCCACATCGGCCATGACGACTCCCCAACCCTCGGCTCGCCGCCCAAGGACTTGACCCCAAGGGTCCACGATGAGGGTGTCGCCATAGGTGAGCCGACCACTTGGATGGCGCCCACCCTGGGCGGGCGCCATGACATAGCACTGATTTTCGATCGCCCGCGCCCGCAAAAGCACTTCCCAATGGTCCTTGCCGGTGGTGTAGGTGAAGGCTGAGGGCAGAATCGCGAGATCCACCTCGCCCATGGCCCGGAATAATTCCGGAAAGCGCAGGTCGTAGCACACCGCCAGGCCGACGCGGCCGCAGGGCGAATCAAAGGTCACCACGTCCACGCCGGGTTCGATGGTCGTGGATTCGTCGTAGCGCTCCTGCCCCCGCTGGAAACTGAACAGGTGGATTTTGTCGTAGCGGGCTACCCGCCGGCCATCGGCATCAAAGACCAGCACGGCATTGCGCACCCGGTCCGGATCGCCTGACTCCATCGGGATGGTGCCACCGACGATCCAGACACCATGGCGGGCGGCGACCTCGGCAAGGAAGGACTGGAGGGGCCCGTGGCCGTCCGCCTCACAGATGGCCACTTTGTCCCGCTCATCCGCGGAAATCAGCGCAAAGTACTCCGGCAGCGCCACGAGCTTCGCGCCGCCCCGAGCCGCAGCCGCAATGAGGGGTTCGACCTCCCGCAGGTTGGCCGCCACATCAGGGCCGGAGACCGTCTGGACGGCGGCGACACGCACGGTGGCGGATTCAGGTACGGACATGGCGGATGACGCTCCGTTGTGATGCGATGCCACTATTCGGGTCTCCCCGGGCGCAGCTCCGGCCCGCTCTCGACCTTCTCCACCTTGGGATCCTGCCACTGACCCGTGACCCGGTAGTTGAAGGCAAAGAGCTTCTCGATCGGATCCGACAGGGCTTTCTGAGCCAGGTAGGTGACCACCCCTGCCACCGGGTTCAGGAGGCTTGCGGCCGCGCCCACGGCGATCGACTCGCTGAGGGTGGGCTGGACCCTGACCAGAAGTTCCTGGGACTCCCGCGCCAGATCCGCCGTGCCGCTCAGGGCCACCCGAGCCGCCGGGCCGCGGATCTCCAGGTCGTCCGTCCGCATGACACCCGCCTTCACGTCGATGCTACCCGAAATGCGATCGAAGGCGAAACCTTCGCTGAAGACGTCGCGGAAATCCAGCGTGATCCGGCGCGGCAAGGATTGCAGACTCAGAACACCCAGCAACCGACCCACCCCGGGCTCCAGCTTGCGGAATTGTCCGCCTTCGACACTAAGGTTCATCTGACCGGCCAGAGTAGGGAAATCCACACGAGTCGGCCCGCCATGCCACCGCACCCGGCCAGTGAGCTTGGCGGTGCCTCGGCGCAGGGCGTCGGCATAGCCCAGACGGGTCAGGAGCTTCCCCGCATCGGCGGACTCCAGCTTGAAATCCAGGTCAGTCTGACCCGGCTGACCCGGGCGCCACAGCCCCTTTGCCGACACATCCCCATCTGGATTGGTGAGGGAAAGGGCGTCGATTTGCCACACGCCGGTCTGGTTGCGGGCCATGATCGCCAGGCGCCCCAACGGTTTATCCCGCAAGATGAATTGCTGGACGCTGATGTCCAGGGAAGGCAGCTTGCGCAGGGACCCGGAATCGTCCGGCCCGTCCTCAGGGCCATCCTGGCCGCCCCCGACGGCAAGGCGAAAGAGGCGGGCTGTGAGGGCGCCGCTGTCCTTGCCATGCCAGCGAAACTCGCCCTCCACCTCCTTGCTGTGCACCGTTCCCTGCCAGCCGCCCGCCCGAGCCGCCGCCTGGAGGCTCAGATCCCGAACAGTCTGACCAAAGGCGCGGAGGGCCCCGGCCTGGAGGCTGACCTGGGTGACGCCTCCGGCCGACTCGGTTTCGCTCCCGGCACTTGCGGCCTCACCGCTGTCCACCGCCTGCCGCCACGCATCCAGATCGATTTCCGGCCGGCTGATCCGCACACTCACCCCACGCTCGGGCAACCGCAGGGGCAGACCGACAGCAATGTCTCCCCGGGTCGGATGCCAGGCGCCCTCCCCCTGACCCCGTAGTTCGATTGCCAGGAGCTCACCCATGGTGGCACGAATCACGTCCTCCGCCGCCCCCGGGAGCAGCGTCAGGTCCACGCTCAGGGGCCATTCGTCGGTCCCGCGCTTGTTGAAGGGCGCAGGCAGGCTCGACGTCAAGCCGCCGAGCGTACTGTGCACCGCCACGGTGGCCCCCCGTGATTTCACCCCCACCTCGGCCTTCCACGCCACCGAGCCAGCCAGATGGTCCAACCAAGGCCAGCCATAGTGACGACGAGCCGCGGCAAGCGACGCGCCCCCAGCTGCCGTAAAGGCCACTACCCCGTCCGGCCGGGTTTCTCCCCGGATCGTCACCGGCTCATCGAGAAATCGGCCGCGTCCGTCGGAAAGCGTTAAGGCCTGGGCCGTGAAGCTCACCCGCCCGCCCGCCTCAGTTACCGGCGGCAACTCCGGTACGACCACCAGCCGGTTGCCAGTAAAAGAAAAACTCCCCCTAACCTTGGTGGCCGCGGTATTGCGCAGCGGCATGTCCAGGCGCAGATCCAGCCGCCCATTGCCCTCCGCTCGCATATCGTCCGTAAAGTGATCAATCTGCTTCGCCACCGGACTTTCCGAGACAAAGCGGAGGAAATCCGGGGTCGGGCCACTCGCCTTGCCCTGGATCTCCAGCAATTCTTCGGTGGCTTCCAGGTCAGCCAAACGGGCCGACACATCCATGAGATCGACGTTAAAGATCTTTGCCCGGTTCGCGGTGATGGTCATCGACGCCCCCTCGAAGAGGAGCTCGCCGTTGATGTCATCGATGGGCGGCCAGCCTTCGGCATATTCCAGCCGGGCGCCGGCGATACGTGCCCGCACCTGGAACTGCCCGCCCCGCCCGCCCACGAAGGGAAAGTCCCGCAGATCACCCTTGAGGCGCAGGCGCGCGTCGTGGGCGGTTCCGCCGACGATGCTGCGCTGCAGCCAGTCCCGCGTATCCCGATTCACCACCAGGGGCATGTAGCGCCAGACGGCGGCGCCGTTGGCACGCTGCAGCCGCGCCTGGAGATCGATCACGCCGGGCCCCGCATCGGTGGGCCGATATGTGCCTGAAGCCTGGCCGCTGGCGTCCTCGTTTTCGAACTCCGCCTTGTCAAGAGAAAATTCCAGCTGCCCACCCCGGCGTTGCCAGCCCCCTTCGGCCCGCACATTGGCCAACTGCAGGCGGGGATTGGAGAACACCTCCGGCAGGTCGAGCTTGAGGTCCGGACTCTGGATCATCAGCCGCCCCTGGGATTCACTGCCTTCAATATCGCCGGACAAGCCCGCGACGCCGGGAATCCGCTTCCACGCCCGCAGGCCGATTCCGCTGAAGCGTGCCTTCAGGTCCCAGGCCTCGGGGGCATCCAGAGGACCACGCCAGGTGGCGTTAAAATCCCGGATCGCGCCGGTCGGATCGAAGGAGGCGAGCTGATCGACGACGCCGGGGGCCAGGGGCAGGAACACCGCCAGGCGGACCAAGCCGTCCAGGTCCAGCTCACTGGCCTGAAGCCGCCCGCCGGGCTTGGCACCAACCTGCTGGGCCAGATGCAACGTCAAGGGCCCAAGCGCAATGCCGTCTCCCGTCTCCACCCGCACGGCCTCCAGATCCAGCCGCCGCTCGTCGCCATTTTGGCCGACCCCCATCCGCCCCTTTCCGCGCACCAGATTAAGGATCGGCAACTGGGGGGCCAGGCGTACCTGGGCCCCCGCGAGATCGAAATCAGTCACGATTTGGCGGGCACCTTCGTCGAAAGTGACCCAAGCACGAGCACTGCCGCGGCCCTCAGCTTCGTAGGGCAGGTCCACCCACGGCTTGAAGGCCGCGAGGTCTGCGCCGCCCACCTGCGCATACACCTCCCCTCGCCAATCGGACATCGGCCGCGGAAGGGCGCCGCGTAGATCCCCCCGCACATCGAGGTCTGAGGCCAGAGCGGCCGGCGGCTTGGCCTGGAGGCCGAACCGGTGATGGCCGAGAAACCGGTTGGTCTGGAAGTGGACCGACTCCAGCACCAGGGGCGGCGCCCCGCGCTGGTGGTCTGCCCACTCGACCCGGGCATCGCTCACCGTGACAGTCCCCTGCTGGAGGAGCCAATCGAGAAAACCCGGCTCGGTCGAATCCTCACCCACCTCCACCCCGGCCACCAGGAGCCGCCCATCTGCCTGACGCTCCACCAACAGTCGGGGAGCGGCGACGTCAATCCGCTGAAAGTAGGGGCGCAGCCGCAGGACGGAAGACCAGCCCAGGACGGCATCGACTTGGGCAAGCTCCAGGGCCGGTGCCCCGTCGGCATCCCGAATCACCAGCCCGGCCATGTGAATGCGCGGGCGCAAGCCAGACCAATCGGCCGTCAGACGCCCAATCTCCACCGACCGCCCGATCCGCTCGCCCATCCATTGGCTGATGGTCGGCCGCACTTCGTCGATGCGGGGCAAAACCCCGTATCGCAACGCCACGACCGCAAATCCAAAAGCGAAATAGACCCCCAGGGCGGCCCAAAACGCGTTACGCAGGAAGCAGGCGACACGCGAACGACGGGGGCTTTCCACGGCGGTCGAGCTCACAATGCCGAACTTTCCTGACTGAAAGGGAGGGCGCGGGGGATCATTGACTAGAATCAGGGGGGCGCCCGGCCCGGTCGGCGAAGATGGCGCAATGCGAGATTTTACCTACTGGAAGGCTCTCATGTCCCAAGAGTCGGCAACCTCCCCTGACCTCGTCGAGCAGGCAGGCACCCATTCCCGCTTTCTGCTGCGGATGCTGGCCAGCCGCCCCTGGCTGGCCGAGCGCCTTGCCACCCATCTTGCGGCCCCGCTGGGGGAAGCCGAGATGACGGCCTTCCTCGCGGAGCAGAAGGTCGACACTACCAACTTGCGGCGGGCGCTTCGCCAGCTGAGAACCTGGGTGCTCTGCCACCTCGCAGTGCGGGATCTCGCCGGCATGGCCCCCCTGGCCGAGGTCACCGAGACCATGACCACCCTGGCGGATGTCGCGGTCCATACCGCCCTGGAAACGCTACGCCCCCCGCTGGTACAGCGTTACGGCGAACCCCTCGGCCCCGGCGGTTGGGTCCAGGAATTCATGGTCATCGGCATGGGAAAACTGGGCGGCCGCGAACTCAACGTCTCTTCGGACATCGACCTGATCTTCGTCTATCCGGAGGATGGGGATACCGGCGGGGCGAAGGTCATCAGCAACTTCGAATTCTTCGAGAAACTCGGGCGGCAGATCATCCAGGCCCTGGCGGAGGTGACCGAGGACGGCCAAGTGTTCCGGGTGGACATGCGTCTGCGGCCGAACGGGGACTCGGGCCCCCTGGTGTGCGGCTTCGACATGCTCGAAAACTACTTCATCACCCAGGGACGGGAGTGGGAGAGATACGCCTGGATCAAAGCCCGCGTGATGAATGGCGAGCGTTTTAGCGAACTGGAAGCGATTTCGCGCCCCTTCGTTTTCCGCAAGTACCTGGACTTCGGCGCCATCAACGCCATGCGCGAGTTGCACGCCCAGATCCGGCGTGAGGTGGCACGCCGCGATCGGGCCCACAATATCAAGCTTGGCCCGGGGGGAATCCGCGAAATCGAGTTCATCGCCCAGGTCTTCCAGCTGATACGCGGCGGTCGCGATCGGGCCCTGCAGATCAAGCCCACCCTGAAGGTGCTGGCCCTGCTGGGCCAACGCGGGATTCTGGATCGAAAGACCGTCGACGAACTCGCCAGCGCCTATGACTTCCTGCGCCGGCTGGAACATAGGCTGCAGTATCTGGACGATGCCCAGACCCACGACCTTCCGGCCAACCCGGAGGATCAGGCCAGAATTGCCCGCTCGATGGGTTGCGCCGACTACCCGGAGCTGATGGCGATTCTGGACGGTCACCGCCACCGCGTCGGGCGCCATTTCGATGACGTGTTCGCCAATCCATCCCAGGACGTGCATCCCCTCGATGCACTCTGGACCAGTGCCGATGATCCCGAGCGGATCGCTTCAACCCTGGCAACCCTCGGCTACCAGGACGCCAGGAGTGCAGCACGCCGCCTGGCGACCATTCAGGCCAGCCCGCGCTATTTGCAGTTGCCGCCAAAGATTCGTAGCCGATTCGACGCCTTGGTGCCGCGCCTGATTCAGGCCGCCTGCAATTTCGCTGACGCCGACACCAGTCTCAGCCGAGCCCTCGATCTCCTCGAAATGGTCAGCGGGCGGGGCGCCTACCTGGCGCTGCTACAACAGTATCCCCAGGCCTTAAACAAGGTGGTGGAGCTGATCAGCGCATCCTCCTGGGCCGCCCAGTACCTGAACCGCCATCCCATCCTCATGGATGACCTTCTGGACGCTCGCCAGCTCGAACCGCCCGACTGGCCAGCGTTTAAGACCGAACTTCATCAGGCCCTCACCGAGTTGGAGCCTGATACCGAGCGCCAGATGGATGTCATGCGCGAGTACCACCACACGGCCGTGTTTCGCCTGCTCACCCAGGACTTGGCCGGCGTTTTGTCGGTGGAGGCTCTGGCCGACCATCTTTCGGCCCTGGCGGACATCATGCTCGACGAGACGATCCCCGTCTGCTGGAACAAGATTCGCCACCGCCATCGCGACACCCCCCAATTCGCCGTCATCGCTTACGGCAAACTGGGCGGCAAGGAACTGGGATATGCCTCAGATCTCGACATCGTCTTCCTTTATGACGACGAAGCGCCCGAGGCCGCAGAAAACTATGCCCGGCTGAGTCAGCGTATCAACACCTGGCTGTCGAGCCAGACCGCGGCCGGCATGTTGTTCGAAACCGATCTACGCCTGCGTCCCAATGGCGAATCAGGCCTCCTGGTCTCCTCCGTCGAAGCCTTCGAGCGCTACCAGCGGGAATCCGCCTGGGTCTGGGAACATCAGGCCCTCAGCCGGGCGCGTTTCGCGGCCGGGAGCCGCGCCCTGGGCGATCGCTTCGAGCACATCCGCCGCGCTGTGCTGAGGCAGCCCCGCGATCTCGCTGCCTTGCGCGCGGAGGTCGTCAAAATGCGGCAGAAGATGCGCGAGGCCCACGGCGGCAAGCCGCCGCTCTTCGATCTCAAGCACGACGCCGGCGGGCTGGTGGATGTCGAATTTCTTGTCCAGTATTTGGTCCTCGGCTATTCGGCCAGTCATCCCGACCTCGCGGACAATGTCGGCAACATTGCCCTCCTGCGCCGCGCCGGTGAGCAGAATCTGACGGACGCACGGCTCGCCGAACAATGTGCCGATGCCTACCGGGAACTGCGCCACCTCCAGCATCGCCAACGCCTCAACGGCCTACCATCCCGGGTCGAAGCCGATCCCGTGGCGGCCTTGAGGGCCCCCATCATCGCCCTATGGGAGGCCGTCTTCGGCAAAGGACCCGGACCGACCCTTGCTGCGCAGGGGCGAAAATGAGATCATTAGAGGCTTAATTTTCGGGCGGCCACATCCACCGCCCCAGCTTGAAAGGACTCCCATGAAAGCCGACATCCATCCCAAGTACGCTGAAGTCCAGGTGACCTGCAGCTGCGGTAGCGTCTTCACCACCCGATCCACGCTGAGCAAGCCCCAGCTGCACGTGGAAGTGTGCTCCGCCTGCCATCCCTTCTATACGGGCAAGCAAAAGATCGTCGACACCGCCGGCCGGGTCGAGCGCTTCCGCCAGAAATATGGCAGCGTTCAGCGCCTTGGCTGAGGCAGGCCGCTCGCGCTGGAGAAAGGCAGCCTTGGCTGCCTTTTTTCTTTGGCCCCTGCCGACAATGAGGGGCCGTCATGGCAGCACCTGACTCAACTCGGCCGGACTGGCGAGCACGAGCCCTCGGGTTTCTGTTCAGCCCCCGCGGGATCGTGGTCCTGGCCACGATCTACCTTCTGGTCGGCCTCTTTGGCCACGATCCCTGGCGCGGCGACGATTCCCGCTATTTCGGTCCCATCGTCGGCGCGCTGCGGGACGGCCACTGGCTCGTACCCACCACCGGCGGCGAAGCGTACCTGGAGTACCCGCCCCTTTACTACTGGTTAGGTGCCGCGTTGGCCTGGCTGGCAGGGCCCATCCTGCCCCTACACGATGGCGCCCGCCTGGCCAGCGCCTTTTCCATTGGCGCCACCCTCTTTTTCCTTGCCCGGGCGGCTACTGCGCTGTTCGGGCGGCCAACCTTATCCACGGTGTGCCTCCTTGCTCTGGGCACCCTCGGGCTGGTGGTCCATGCCCACGAGACTCAGCCCATTCTGGCCATTCTTGCCACCAGCACTCTTACGCTGGCGGCCCTCGCCAAGCTTCCCCGATCGCCTCGCTGGGCGGGCCTTGTCGCCGGTGCCGGCCTCGGCCTCAGCTTCCTTGCCGGCGGACTTGCTGGCGCGGTACCTTCTGCGGCCCTGATCGTCGCCGCCTTGACCGCCCCCCCCCAGGAGACCGCCGGCTCGTCCCGACGAGCCCTCCTCGCCGGAGTCATGGTGAGTGGCGCCATCGCCGCGGCCTGGTTGGCACCCTTTTTCGTCAGCCAACCGGATACCGCTTCGCTGTGGTGGCGGCTACAGGTTGCGAATCTGGTTCCGTCCCTCGACAACCTGCAGCATCCCGCTTTCATGGTGCAGCAGCTTGGGTGGTTTCTCTGGCCCCTGTGGCCCATCGCCGGCTGGGCCTTGTGGCGGGAACGCCATCGGCTGACCACCTTCGGCTGGCGGCTCGCTCTGGCGTTCCTTGTCACTACCTTGGCAACAGTATTGCTGCTGGCGGACTCCCTGCGGCCCGCCAATTTGTTGCCATTGATTCCTCCCCTGGCCCTCATCGCAAGCGCCGGGGTCCAGTCGCTGCGCCGCGGTGCCGCCAGCGCCTTCGACTGGTTTGCGATCATGACTTTCCTGGTCTTCGCCATCCTCGTCGTCCTGGCATGGACAGCCATGGGGCTCGCTTGGCCACCAGGACTTGCCCGCCAGCTGGTCAAGCTCGCCCCGGGATTCCGCCTGGAGTTTTCCCTGGGGCCCGGCATCGTTGGCGGTATCCTGGTCGCCGGCTGGCTGGCCCTGGTGTGGAATGCGCCCCGCTCTCCCAACCGCGGTGCCATCAACTGGGCCACTGGGACCACCATGCTCTGGACCCTGGCGGTGATCCTCCTCATGCCCTGGTTCGATCATGGGAAGAGTTATCGCCCGGCAGCAGAAGGCCTGGCGCGGACGGCCCACGCCATCCGCGCCGAGTGCATCGCGGTGGAAGAGATTTCGCCCAGCCTTCGGGCATCGCTGAGTTACTTTACCGAAATTCCCCTTGCACCCCTGGCGACGTGGGGACACTCCTGCAGCCTGCGACTGGTGGCAATGGACCACCGGGAGGCCCTTCCCGCGCTTCCCTCCTCCGCGCGGCGGGTCTGGGAGTACCGGCGAGGCGGAGGCCGTCAACTTGAGGTGCTACAGCTTTATCGCCTCGCCGACTCTTCGCCGCGCCGCCCCTAAGCCGGGCGGCCGCCCTTTCACACCTTCAGGAAGTGGGTGCGATAGTGGGCCAGTTCTGCGATGGATTCGTGAATGTCGGCAAGAGCTTCATGCTTGCCTTTCTTTTCCACGCCTTTGGCGACCTCGGGTCGCCAGCGTCTGGCCAGCTCTTTCAGGGTCGAGACATCCAGGTTCCGGTAGTGAAACCAAGCCTCCAGCCGAGGCATGTACCGCGCGAGGAAGCGACGGTCCTGACAGATCGAGTTGCCGCACATTGGAGAGGTCCGCTGGGGCACCCACTCCTGCATGAACGCGAGCATTGCGGCCTCGACATCGGCCTCACCGTGCGGAGATGCCTTGACCCGGTCGATCAGGCCGGAGCGGCCATGGGTGCTCCGGTTCCAGTCGTCCATGCCATCGAGGACGGCAGCTGGCTGGTGGACGGCCAGGACCGGCGCCTCCGCCCTGACCTGGAGGTCCCCGTCGGTGATGACCATCGCAATCTCAATGATGCGGTCGCGATCAGGCTCAAGCCCGGTCATTTCCATGTCGAGCCAGACGAGGTGATTGGGATCCTGTGCCATAATTTCCCGCGAACGATAAAAAATTCATTCTGTCACAGTTTGGCCTTTTCCCCGCCTCGCCCAGGTCAATGACCGCCTCCGCCTTCACCCTTCTGTTCGCGATGGGACTCGCCCTGGCGACCGGCCTGCGTGTATGGCTCGCCACACGGCAGATTCGCCATGTCGAGATGCATCGTGGGCAGGTGCCGGACGATTTTTCCGCCACCGTGAGCCTCGCGGCTCACCAGCGCGCCGCCGATTACACCGTGGGCAAGATGCGCCTCGCCCGTTGGCATCTGCTCATGGACACGGTGCTTCTCCTCTCGCTGACCCTGGGCGGAGGCGTCCAGGTCCTCCATGAATTGTGGGCCTCGCAGTGGCCCGCCGGCGGACTGGCCCACGGCGTCGGCCTCATTGCATCGGTCGGGGTCATTGGCTGGCTGGTTGGTCTTCCTTTCAGTTGGTTCCGCACCTTCAGCCTTGAAGCGCGATTCGGCTTCAATCGCATGACTCAACGCCTGTTCTGGAGCGACACCGTTCGGCAGGCTGCCCTCGCCGCAGTGCTTGGACTACCGATCCTCGCCGGCTTGCTTTGGGTGATCGATGCAGCGGGCCAGCATTGGTGGCTCTATGCCTGGGCCTGCTGGATGGCCTTAAATCTTGGAATGATGGTGATCTGGCCAACCTTTATCGCACCGCTTTTCAATCGCTTCGACCCCCTCGCCGACGGCGAGACCAAAGGACGCGTGGAGGCATTGTTGACGCGATGCGGGTTCCGCTCCAACGGCCTGTTCGTGATGGACGGATCCCGCCGCTCCGCCCATGGAAATGCGTATTTCACCGGGCTTGGGGCTGCCAAGCGGATCGTCTTCTTCGACACGCTGCTCGACAAACTCGGCCCCACGGAGATCGAAGCGGTGTTGGCCCACGAGCTGGGGCACTTCCGCCACCACCATGTGGTCAAGCGCCTGGTTGTGCTGGGGGGCGCCTTCCTCGGCTTCTTCGCCCTCCTGGCCTGGTTAGCGGGGCAGCCGTGGTTCTTCCACGGTCTTGGAGTTTCGGCGCAGGACACACCGACTGCCCTCGTCCTCTTTGCCGAAGTGCTCCCCGTGCTCCTCTTCCCCCTGGCTCCCCTCCTGAGCCTTTGGTCGCGACGTCACGAGTTTCAGGCCGACCATTACGCGGCCACCCATGCCAATCCGGGGGATCTGATCTCGGCCCTTCTCAAGCTCTACCGCGACAATGCCTCAACCCTGACACCAGACCCGATCTATTCTTCGGTCAACGACTCCCATCCGCCAGCAGCCCAACGGGTGGCCCAACTGCGCAGATGGCAGGAGGCAGGTGCGTGAGAAATTGGATCGTTGGTACGATGCTCCTTGCCCTGCATGCACCGGGGTGGGCCACCTCCTTCGTCGGTGCCGACGCGGCTGCGGGCCAGAGCCTGCACTCAAAGCAATGCGTAAACTGCCACGCCCAGCAGTACGGCGGTCCGGAGGGCGAGAACATCTACCTGCGGCGCAACCGGACCGTCAAGTCGGCGGAGAGCTTGGCCCAGCGGATCACGCTATGCACCTCAATGCTGAAGCTCGAGCTGTTTCCAGAGGACGAACTCAATATCGCTGGCTACCTGAATCAGCGCTACTACCATTTTCCCTGATTCGACTGGGATGAGTCAGCCGGCGGAATCGGGGGTGGTTGTTGCGGCCTATGGCCGTCAATATGAGGTCACGACCGCGCTTGGAGACACCGTTCTCTGCGTGCCCCGTGCCAAACGCAGCATCTATGCTTGTGGCGACGAAGTGAGATTCCGTCGTACCAACGAAACCGGCCAGGGCGTGTTGGAGGCGCTTTCGCCCCGCCGCAGCCTGCTCCACCGGGCCGATGCCTTCCGGGAAAAGCTCATCGCAGCGAATGTGACCCAGATTGTGATCGTTGTGGCCACCGAGCCCTCGTTCAGCGACGAGTTGGTCAGCCGCTGCCTGTGTGCCGCCGAAGCCCAGGAAGTGGCTGCGCTGATTCTGCTTAATAAGATTGATCTCATCGAGCGTTTGCCTGCGGCCCAGCAACTTTTAGCTCCCTTTCGCAGCCTTGGCTATCCCATCGTAGAACTGGCCGCCGAATCCAGCGTTGCTGCGTTAAGGCCGCATCTGGAAGCCCACACCAGCATCCTGGTGGGACAATCGGGAATGGGCAAGTCGACGCTGGTCAATGCCTTGCTCCCGGAAGCCCGTGCAGCCACGCGGGAGATCTCCCTCTCCCTCGACTCCGGAAAGCACACCACGACCTTTGCCCGCCTTTACCGCCTCGACGAGCGCAGCCGCTTGATCGACAGCCCTGGCCTGCAGACCTTTGGCCTGACCCACCTGTCGCCGGCTGCGATTGAGCACGGATTCCGTGAGTTTGGTCCTTACTTCGGCCTGTGCCGATTTCGTGACTGTCAGCACTTGGAGGAGCCCGGTTGCGCATTGGTCGCGGCGACCGACGGCGGCCAGATCGCCCGCCGCCGCCTGGACCTGTTCCGCCAGATTCGGGCGGAAAACGAGGCGGCACGGCGCCTTGCCCGAGGTCACTGACCCGGCGGAGAACTCCCTTTTCCCGACAATAATTCGTCGGGGTCGGGCAGGGCCTCGAAAGCGGTGCGCAGGGCATTGCCCCACCGCGCACGGATCATGGCGAAATAGCTGTCGTCTTCATCAATGTTCGCCCACGACCCGACCGCCAGTTCGTCAGCGTGCAAAATCGCCAAATCCAGCGGTAGACCGACCGAAAGATTCGAGCGAATGGTGGAATCCATGGAAATCAGAGCGAGCTTGGTCGCTTCCTCGAGGCTGGTCCGCGACGACAAAACCCGATCGATGATGGGCTTGCCGTATTTGGATTCGCCAATCTGAAAATAGGGCGTGTCGGGCGTCGCCTCAATGAAATTCCCCGCAGAGTAAATACTGAACAGACGGGGAGGTTCGCCAAGGATTTGACCTCCGAGCAGGACCGACGCATTGAAATCGATGCCGAACTCCCGCAGCGCGCTGCCGTCGTGGCGATACACCGTTCGCAATACTTCACCCACGTGACAGGCGGCCTCGAACAAGGTCGGCACTGACCACAAGCTCACCGGCGCATTTGGGTCATCCATGGCCTCACGCAAGCGTGACACCAGGGACTGGGTGATGGCCAGGTTGCCAGCCGTCATCAGGACCAGGACCCGCTCGCCCCGGCGCTCGAAGAAATTCATCTTGCGGAAGGTATTGATGTGATCGACCCCGGCATTGGTGCGGGAATCCGAAAGAAACACCATCCCGGCATCGAGCCGCATTGCCACGCAATAAGTCATCCCACCCTCCAAGAATGGAAAAAGCCGACGGGGCACACCCCGCCGGCCTCAATCTCACTGAGTCAATCCGACCTAGGCCGAGACCGGGACCAGGAAGTCATTGGCAATGCGGTTGCTGATGTCCTGCACCCGCGCAAGGACCTTGACAAGGTAATTGTGCAAGCCGCCGCGCATGATGTCATCGACCCGCCCAAAGCGCAGGGAGGCGTCCATTTCCCCGGCCCGCCGCTCGGTTTCCGCTGACCGATTATTGGCGACTTTCTGCAGGTTGTTATAGACCTCTTGCATGCAGCGGGCGAGCGAGCGGGGCATGTCCGACCGGAGCAGAAGCAGTTCGGCGACCCGCGCCGGAGTGATCAGATCCCGGTAAACCTTGCGATAAACCTCGAAGGCCGATACAGAGCGGAGCAAGGCGCTCCACTGGTAGTAATCCGCCGCGCCGCCTTCGGTTTCCCCTGCCGGCAACAGCAACTGGTATTTCACGTCAAGGATGCGCGACGTGTTGTCCGCCCGCTCAAGGAAGGTCCCGATGCGAGTGAAACGCCAGGCTTCGTCTTGCAACATGGTGCCAATGGTGACGCCTCGAGACAGATGGGATCGGTACTTCACCCACTCGAAAAACTCGCTGACTTCGATTTCGGTCAACGCCGCCGGGGAGAAGTCCCGCATCTTCAGCCAAGTCCCGTTCGTGGTCTCCCACAACTCGGAGGTGATGGTACCTCGGACCGCATGGGCGTTTTCCCTCGCCGCCCGCAGGCAATGCCAGACGCTGGAAAGATTCTCACGATCGAAGATCAGGAGGTCGAAGACGTTTTCGGGTGTGATTTCGTCGTACTTTTCCCAGTACAACTCATCAAGGCCCATGATCCGGAGCGTCGCCGCCCAAGCCTTCTCCATCTGATCTGCCGGCTGGGGCATCAGGGAAAGGCGGTAATTAACGTCCAGCAAGCGCGCGATGTTTTCGGCGCGCTCCATGTAGCGCGCCATCCAGTAGAGGTGATCGGCAGTTCTACTCAGCATGATGTTTCCTTCAGGCCTCCAGCACCCAGGTGTCTTTGGTGCCCCCACCCTGCGAGGAGTTCACCACCAGCGAGCCCTCCCGCAGGGCGACCCGCGTCAGCCCTCCAGGGATCAACTGGATTTCATTGCTGCCAGACAGGACGAATGGACGCAGATCAATGTGGCGCGGCGCAATGCCGGACTCGACGAAGGTCGGGCAGGCGGACAGGGCGAGCGTCGGCTGGGCGATGTATTTGTCCGGAGCCGCCACAATCCGTTCGCGGAAGGCTTCGATCTCCGCCTTGGTGGAAGCCGGCCCGACGAGCATGCCATACCCACCCGCCCCATGGACCTCCTTTACGACGAGATCGGGCAGATGATCCATGACATAAGCGTAATCGTCCTTGAGTCGGCACTGGTAGGTCGGAACGTTGTTGAGAATTGGCTCCTCACCCAAGTAGAACCGCACCATTTCCGGAACGAAGACATAGACCGACTTGTCGTCGGCAACCCCGGTTCCCACGGCATTGCACAGGGTGACCCGTCCAGCATGGTAAGCACGCATGAGGCCGGCAACGCCAAGTACCGAATCCTTGCGGAAAACGAGCGGATCCAGGAAATCGTCATCGATACGACGATAGATCACGTCGACGCGCTGGGGACCGCGGGTGGTACGCATGAAGACTTGATCGTCATCGACGAAGAGGTCCTGGCCCTCGACCAGTTCGACGCCCATCTGCTGGGCGAGAAATGCATGCTCGAAATAGGCACTGTTGTATGCGCCTGGGGTCAGCACGACCACCGTCGGATCAGTCACCCCCGTGGGCGCGACGCTGCGAAGAGTGTTCAGCAACATGTCCGGGTAGCGGTCCACCGGCGCGATCTTGTTGCGGGAGAACAGGCGCGGGAAGAGCCGCATCATCATCTTGCGGTTCTCGAGCATGTAAGAGACGCCGGAAGGGACCCGAAGGTTGTCTTCCAGGACGTAGAACTCGCCCTGGCCGGCCCGCACCACATCGACGCCGGCAATGTGGGCATAGATGTCACCGGCGACATCGACGCCCTTCATCTCTGGCCGGTACTGCCCGTTCTGGAGGACGTACTCCTTCGGAATCCGCCCGGCCTTGAGGATATTTTGATCGTGATAAACATCGTGAATGAAAGCATTGAGGGCCTTCACCCGCTGCTTGAGCCCTGCTGCCAGCGCTTTCCATTCCTCATCGGGGATGATGCGAGGAATAATGTCGAAGGGGATAAGCCGTTCTTTTCCGCCCTCCTCCCCATAGACCGCGAAGGTGATCCCAAAGCGGTGAAAAAGCGCGTCCGCCTCGGCGCGTTTGTGGGCGATGCGCTCCTGGGGCATCTCACTCAACCAGGCCGAGTAGCCGGCATAGTGGGGACGCACGCTTCCCGCGTCGTCCGTCATTTCATTAAAGAATTTCTTTATGGTCATGGCCTGTTGCTCAATGTATTGCACATGACAGAACGCCGAAGTGAATTCCAGCGGATTCCGTGTCGACGATGATTCCCATACTTCCGAGAGGGCACGCCGGGCACCTCGCCCCGTCGCACCGCAATCGTGCCCAACTGACTTCTACGAACCCAAAATGGTGCAACCCTCTATCCTGAAACGAAAACCCCGCCTTTCGGCGGGGCTGATTGCGATGACCGCGCGGCGTATCAAATCCGCTCGAAAATGGCTGCGATCCCCTGACCGCCACCAATACACATGGTCACCAGCGCGTAACGCCCACCAGTACGCTGCAGCTCGTACAGCGCCTTAGTAGCAATGAATGCGCCCGAACAGCCGACCGGGTGTCCCAGGGCGATGGCGCCGCCATTGGGGTTGGTCTTGGTCATATCGAGACCCAGCGCCTTCGACACGGCAATCGCCTGGGCGGCGAAGGCTTCGTTGGACTCGATCACGTCCATCTTGTCCAGGCTCAAATCGGCCTTCTGCAGGGCGATCTTGGTGGCCGGGATCGGGCCTTCACCCATGATGTCATTCGGTACGCCAGCCACGGCGTAGGACACCAGACGGGCCATCGGCTTGTAACCAGCGGCCGCAGCTGCGGCTGCATCGGCCAGCACCATGAAGGCGGCGCCATCGTTGATGCCGGAGGCGTTGCCGGCGGTGACCGTGCCATCTTTCTTGAAGGCGGGCTTCATCTTGCCCAGGGTTTCCATGGTCGTGCTGGCCTTGACATGCTCGTCAGTGTCAAACACCACCTCACCCTTACGGGTCTGCTGGACGATGGGGACGATCTGAGACTTGAAGCGGCCCTCGGCAATGGCTGCGGTGGCACGACGATGGGACTCGACGGCCAGAGCGTCCTGCTCTTCACGGCTGATGTTCCACTTGGCGGCCAAGTTCTCGGCGGTGATACCCATGTGGCCGGCGCCGAACGGATCGGTCAGGGTCGACACCATCATGTCGAGGGCCTTGACGTCGCCCATCCGGGCGCCGCTGCGCAGGGTCGGCAGCATGTAGGCGCCGCGGGACATGACTTCCACGCCACCGCCGATGCCGTAGTCGCAATCACCAAGGAGAATGTTCTGGGCCGTCGTCACGATCCCCTGCAGGCCCGAGGAGCACAGGCGATTGACCGTCTGAGCCACGGAATCCATCGGCAAGCCGGCCTGGATGGCCGCAACCCGCGAGACGTAGGCGAACCGCGAATCGGTCGGAATGCAGTTCCCCACGGTCACGTAGTTGATCTGCTTGGGATCGACGCCGGAACGGGCCACCGATTCCTTCATCACGATGCCGGCCAGCTCCTGGGGCTCCATGTTAGCCAACGACCCACCAAAGCCCCCGATTGCGGAACGCACTGCGCTCAACACCACGACTTCACGATTTGCCATCTACTCTCTCCTGTCCATAGATCAATTTTAATTTCACCGGCCGACCCAGCTTGCGATCGTCACCAGAGCCAACAAAAGCAGGCAGAGCACAAGAGACCGCCAGATTAGGCCAATCGCGCTTTGCATGAAATCGGCATCCGCATCGCCGCCTGATCCCATCTCTGGCCGCTCGACGATCTCGCCGGTTTCCTGAATCGGCATGCCCAGTCGAACTCCGAGCGCACCGCCCCCGCTTGCGATAAGGATACCTGCGGCCTTGTCGGCCCATTGCTGGGCCTGGGAGCGCCAGCAAAAAACGGCATCCTCGAAATTCCCGACGATTGAAAAAGATGCGGCGGTCAGGCGGACCGGCAACCAGTCGATCACTTCGAACGCGGATCTCGCGAAGCGCCCGAAGGTGCCGAACTCCGGTTCAGCCCGCTCACCCCAATCTTCCGCAAAAAACCGGGAAACCCTGTAAAGAATAGCGCCGCTTGGACCGGGAAGCAGCAAAAACCAGAAAACGACTCCAAAAACATTGCGATGAGCCGCGAGCAGAGCCTGCTCGATGGCCAGCCGAGCCACCTCCTCCGAGCTTGAATCCTCGTGGGAGCGGCCGCGCCAATCCCCCAACAGCGAGCGGGCACGGTCAAGTTCCCCCATCCGCAGCGCGATCTGGATATCGCCAAAGTAGTGGCTCTCCCAACGGAACCCCATGGTGACGTAAAGCACCAGGATGTTGAACGCAGCCGCAAACAGAGGGTGCAGATTCCACAACAAGTAGAAGATCAGCGTACCGCCAATGGTGAGGGACAGCACCACCACCCACCAGGCAACACGACCATTTCCCGCCCGACCGTCGTTGAAGCGGTCCACTAGGAAATCCGAAATACGGCGCAGGGGATTTAGCGTCACCGTCTCCACCGCAAGGGGCTGGAGCTGTTCGAGCACCAAGGCGACGATGAGGGCGAAAAGCGTCATTCAGTATGGAAAATGGCGACAGAGAGACGGCCCAAAAGCCAGTTCTTCACGATACCACAACTCACCCGCCTGGCGGGGGCTCCGCCCCGTTTCAGGCCGACTGAAGGTGCTGCTGCAGCATCACGATCATGCCGGCCGTCGCGCCCCAGATGTAGTAATCGCGGTATGGCATCGCCCAATACTCCCTCATGCGTCCCCGCACCTCGACAGTGTGACGCTGGTGGTTACGCGGATCGAGGAGAAAGGCGAGGGGAACCTCGAAAGCCTCGGCCACCTCGAACGGATCCAGGGCCAAATCCAGAGGCGGCACCACCAAGCCGACGACCGGCCTGACTTCGAATCCCGTGCCGGTGCGGTAGAGCGGCAATTCACCAATCAGTTCGACCTGGGCAGGCTGGAGACCGATCTCTTCCTCCGCCTCCCGCAGGGCGGTAAATGCCGCGGATTCGTCACCCTCATCAACCCGCCCGCCCGGGAAACTGACTTGGCCGGGATGGTCGTGAAGGTGATCCGTCCGCCGCGTGAGCAGGACCGTCGTCTCGGTGTCCCGCAACACGAGCGGCACCAGCACCGCCGCGGGCTTCAGCATCTCTGGAACCCCTTCTTCCCGGGGCACGTCGATTTGGGACGGCTGGCGAAAAGCGCGGCGCAGGCTGTCGGGGGTCCAGGAGGTCATGGCAGGCATGATGGCCATTTTGCCTCAATAGCGCTGGCGCAGTTCGAGCCGCTCGCCGGTGCGCACCATCTCCATCCGATTCAGGAAACTCATGCCGAGAAGCACCACTGGCAAATCCATCTCGTGGACAGCGCCATCGACATTGCGAATCAGGATGTCACCGACCCGGACCTGATCGATTTTCACTGGCCAAACCCGAGTGATTCCGTTGGCCGTGAGGGTGGGGACCGCCTCGCTCCGTCGGTAATCAATTCCGGCCCTAGACGCGTCACCCGCACCGAGCGAGATTACGCTGGCGCCGGTATCGACGAGAAACACGACGGTCGCGCCGTTGAGACTGCCCGCGGTGATGAAATGCCCTTTGCCGTCGGCCTGCAAAATTGCGCTTTGTTGCCCGGCCTGCGACGCGACGCTGATGGATCGTTCCCCCAGCCGAAGCGTTTGCCGCCGCCCGTGGACCTCCACGACGGCAGAATCATGGTCAACCGCAATGAGACGCACCCCATCAGCCGCACTCTGGCCCACCCCGACCGTACGCGGAGCGCCCTCACCGACCACCAACACCGCCTTGCCGGGAAACACCCCGGCCAACGACACCTCGACCGCCGCGGCGCCTCCCGCCCCGGCACAGAGGGCCAAAGCGAACAGACCCGGCCAAAACCCGCATTTTGATCGTCCGATTCTCACGCTGCCCCCTGTGACTCCTGCGCCACGAGGCGAAACCGTCGCAGCCGCCCGACGATCCCGCCGTCACTCGCGCTTTCCAATCCTGCCGCAAGCCGGCCACCGGCGACCTGGCGCAGCCCTTAGTCGCGGAAATTGCCAAACTGAAGTGGGAAATCCGTCACCTCTTTACGGACCAGCGAAATCGCTTCTTGAAGCACGTCGCGCTTGGCTCCGCTCACCCGGACGGCATCGCCCTGGATCGACGCCTGGACCTTGAACTTGCTGTCCTTCAGCAACTTGACGATCTTTTTTGCCAGCTCCTGTTCGACACCAACCTGGACGGTGAAATCCTGCTTCACCCGGTTTCCGCCGACCTTCTGGACTTCACCGTGCTTCAAACATCGCACATCGATCTTCTTGCCGGTCATTTCGGGAAGCAACAATGCGGTCATCTGTTCGAGCTGGAACGGGCTGTCGCCGTGGAGGGTCAGAACCTTGTCCGCCTGCTCAACCCGGGCATCGGAGCCTTTGAAGTCATAACGCCCCCCAATCTTGCGATTGGCCCCTTCCACCGCATTACGCAGGGCTACCATATC
The DNA here is from genome assembly GCA_016791025.1 of Zoogloeaceae bacterium. Taxonomy (GTDB): domain Bacteria; phylum Pseudomonadota; class Gammaproteobacteria; order Burkholderiales; family Rhodocyclaceae; genus JAEUNX01. The sequence goes on from JAEUNX010000164.1 coordinate 33,213, forward strand.
GACTTCCGAAGTGATGTCAAAAGAAGGCACGTCGAATTCTCCCCGAATTGAACGACAACGGCCGCCCCAAGGCGGCCGTTCGATGACCGAGTGCGTCGTCAGCCGAAATGGCAAACGTAGTGGTACGGCGCCTCCACCTCGATCTCAAAGCTGGAGTTCGCCGGAACTTCGAATGACTCGCCAGCGGTATAAGTTTTCCATTGCGATTCGCCCCGCAGTCGCACGCGGCAAGAACCGGCGACGCCCTCCATGATCTCCGGCACCCCCGTATTGAAGGTTAGCGACGCGGGCAGGATAACCCCGACCGATTTCTTGCTCCCATCGGCAAATTGCACGGTGTGACTGACGCACTTGCCGTCGAAATAGACATTCGCCTGCTTCAGCACTGCCACACCTTCGATTCGATCATTCATCACGCTTCACTTCCCTCTTGCCTTGGCCCTGAGGCCTCACTCAATGCCTAACAATCTTTGAATAAAGCCCTTGGCGACGAACCCAATGAATCCGACCCCCAACCCGATGAGCAACCACATGGTGCCGTACTTCCCGGCCTTGGACTCCTTGGCCAAGTTAAGGATGATGAACACCATGTAAGCGATCAGCCCGGCAAAGCAGACCTTGAGGGATACCTCCTCAAACTCCGCAACGGTCAGGCCAAAAATCAGCGGTGCGGGATCCAGTGCCACTGGGATCAGCCCCGTTTGGCCCGTGCGTTGGCGGCAATCCGCATCCGAAGCGCATTGAGACGAATGAAGCCCTGGGCGTCCTTCTGGTTGTAAGCGCCCTGGTCGTCCTCAAAGGTGGCGATGGTCGGATCGAACAGGGAATCCGTCTTCGAGTCTCGGCTCACCACTATCACGTTCCCCTTGTAGAGCTTCAACCGCACCCAGCCATTCACCGATTTCTGGGTATGGTCGATCAGGGCCTGCAGCGCTTGGCGCTCCGGGCTCCACCAGTAGCCGTTATAGATCATGCTCGCGTAGCGCGGCATGAGATCGTCCTTGAGATGGGCCACCTCCCGGTCCAGGGTGATCGACTCGATGGCGCGATGGGCGCGAAGGAGGATAGTGCCGCCCGGAGTTTCGTAGCAACCCCGCGACTTCATCCCCACGTATCGGTTCTCGACCAGGTCCAGTCGACCGATGCCATGCATGCCACCGAGTTGATTCAACCGGGCCAGGAGCTCATGGGGCTTCATGCGCTGACCGTCGAGAGCCACCAGATCGCCCCCCTCGAACTCCAGATCGAGATACTCGGCCGCATCCGGGGCGGCCTCGGGCGACACGGTCCACCGCCACATGGATTCCTCGGCCTCGGCAGCCGGATTTTCCAGGTGACGGCCCTCGAAGCTGATGTGGAGAAGATTGGCGTCCATCGAATAGGGCGACCCACCCTGTTTGTGCTTCATTTCGATGGGGATGCCATGCTGCTCTGCGTAGGCCAGCAGCTTCTCGCGGGAAAGCAGATCCCACTCCCGCCAAGGCGCAATGACCTTGACCCCCGGCATCAGAGCGTAATAACCCAGCTCGAAGCGCACCTGATCGTTGCCCTTGCCCGTAGCGCCGTGGCTCACGGCATCGGCCCCGGTCTGGCGCGCGATTTCGATCTGGCGCTTGGCGATGAGGGGTCGGGCAATGGAGGTGCCGAGCAGGTATTCCCCCTCGTAGATCGTGTTGGCGCGGAACATCGGGAAAACGAAATCCCGCACGAACTCTTCCCGCAGGTCGTCAATGAAGATGTTGTCCGGCTTGATACCGAACTGCAACGCCTTGGCCCGGGCAGGCTCCAATTCCTCCCCCTGACCCAGGTCGGCGGTAAAGGTCACCACCTCGCAGCGGTAGGTGTCCTGCAGCCACTTGAGGATCACCGAGGTATCGAGGCCACCGGAATAGGCCAGGACGACTTTCTTTACATCGCTCATGTTGTCTTCCAATTACCGCGACCCCGGGATGGGCCGCACCAAGCCATCAATCTCAATTATCAATCCGACCGAGGAGGAGGAACTCCATCAGAGCCTTCTGCACATGCAGCCGGTTCTCCGCCTCATCCCACACCACCGATTGAGGTCCATCGATCACCTCGGCCGTGACCTCTTCACCGCGATGGGCCGGCAGGCAGTGCATGAACACCGCCTCAGGACGAGCCACCGCCATCATCTCCGCATCGACACACCAGTCGGCGAAGGCTTGCTTGCGCGCTTCGTTCTCGGCCTCGAAGCCCATCGACGTCCACACGTCGGTGGTCACCAGATCGACCCCCTCGCAGGCCGCCATCGGGTCGGAGAAGGCGCGAAAATGGGCGCTGCCCCGAAAACCAAGCCGCTCGGCATCGACTTCATATCCCGGGGGCGACGCCACATTGACGGCAAAATCCAGAACCTCCGCCGCCTGCAGCCACGTATTGCAGACATTGTTGGAATCGCCCACCCAGGCCACGGTCTTGCCCTGAATGCACCCGCGCTGCTCGATGAAGGTGAAGATGTCGGCGAGGATCTGGCAGGGGTGAAATTCGTTGGTCAGGCCATTGATGACCGGCACTCGGGACTGGGCGGCAAAGCGCTCGACGATCGCCTGCTCGAAGGTGCGAATCATCACGATGTCGCTCATGCGGGAGATAACCTGGGCGGCATCCTCCACCGGCTCTCCCCGTCCCAGTTGGGAATCGCGCGTATTGAGGTAGATCGCGGAGCCACCAAGCTGATGCATACCCGCTTCGAAGGATAGCCGGGTTCGCGTGCTGGCCTTCTCGAAGATCATCACCAGGGTGCGATCGAACAATGGGTGATAGGGCTCGTAGCGCTTGAACTTTTCCTTGATCCAGCGGGTGCGCTCGAAGAGGTACTCGTACTCGCCCCGGGTCAGATCCTTGAACTGAAGATAATGTCTCGGTGCACTCATGGATGCCTCGCTGCTCCCTTGGACCCTCAGGCGGCCAGGAATTCGCGGATGAGCGGCACGAGGCTAGTCACCATGTCGGCGGCCTCCCGCTCGGTCATGATGAGAGGCGGCAGCAGACGAATGACCCGTTCAGCGGTGACGTTGATCAGCATCCCGGCTTCCAGGGCCCGACCCACCAGGTCTCCGCAGGGCCGATTCAATTCGACACCGATCATCAATCCATCGCCGCGGATGGACACCACACCCGGCAGACCCGCCAAGGCAGCCTTGAGGGCACCCCGGATCCTCTCGCCAACCCGTGCCGCATTTGCCAGGAGGCCGTCGGCCTCCACGACCCGAAGGGTTTCCAGGGCTGCCGCGCAGGCCAGGGCATTGCCGCCAAAGGTCGAGCCGTGGTTGCCGGGCTTGAA
>JAEUNX010000198.1 GCA_016791025.1 Zoogloeaceae bacterium
TCCCGCTCGTCGAGGTTGGGGTCGTCGAAGCGCACCGAGGAGCGCACGTCGGTGGCGGCGCGGCTCTCGGTAACCTTCTCGTCGAGGCCGAGATCCAGCACGTCGTCCCGGTCGATCTCGCCGGAGAGACTCATCACCGCCGCCCGCTCCAGGCAGTTCTCCATCTCCCGCACATTCCCCGGCCAGTCGTAGTGGGTGAGCACCCGCAGGGCGGCGTCGGTGATGCCCAGGGGCCGGCCCTGCTGACGGCCGATCTTTTCCACCAGGAAGCGGGCGATCTCGGGGATGTCCTCCACCCGATCCCGCAGGGGGGGCAGGTTGATGGGCATCACGTTGAGCCGGTAGTACAAATCCTCCCGGAAGTCGCCCTCCTCCACGGCCTGGTCCAGGTCCCGGTGGGTGGCAGCCACCAGGCGCACGTCCACCTTGATGGTTCGGCTGCCCCCCACCCGCTCCAGCTCGCCTTCCTGCAGCACCCGCAGGAGCTTGGCCTGGAAGGCCGCCGACACTTCGCCGATCTCGTCGAGGAACAGGGTGCCACCGTCGGCCTGCTCGAAGCGGCCCTTGCGGGTGGCCACCGCCCCGGTGAAGGCCCCCTTTTCGTGGCCGAAGAGTTCGGACTCCAGGAGGTTCTCGGGCAGGGCGGCGCAGTTCAGCTTGACGAAGGAATTGGCCGAGCGGGGCGAGTTGTAGTGGATGGCATGGGCAATCAGCTCCTTGCCGGTGCCGGTCTCGCCGCGGACCAGCACGGTGGTGTTCCATTTGGCCACCTGGCGCACTTGCTCGAAGACCCGCTGCATGCGGATCGAGTGCCCCACCACGTTGGAGAAGCCATACTGGTTGCGCACCGCCCGGCGCAGGCCGTCCCGTTCCTCCTCCAGGTCTTCCCGCTCGCTCTTCACCTGCCACGCCAGTTGCACGCTCTGGCCGATGAGCTGGGACACCATGCGCACCAGCCGCGCCCGCTCCTGCAGGGCGGCCTCCCGGGTCACATCCGGCTGGCAGCCCAACACCCCCACCACGTCGCCGCCGACCTTGATCGGCTCGGCGATGAAGGGGCCGGAGGGATCGAAGAGGCCAGTGCGGTTGAGGAATCGCGGTTCGTCTTCGATGCAGGCGATGACCAGACCCGCGCCGGTCTCGACCACCTGACCGAGGACCCCCTCGCCGGGCTGGTAGCGCACCGGCCGGCGGGTCTCCAGCCCGTGGGCCACGTCCACCACCAGTTCCTGGGTGTCGGGGTCCAGGAGGGTCACCAGGGCACCCCGCAGGCCGCCATGGTCCAGGGCCTTCAACACAGCGGCCAGGGTCTCCCGCAGCTCGATGGAACGGGACAGCACCCGGCCGACCTCATAGACCGTGTCGAGGGCGGTCTCCAGCTCGTGCAGGCGCTCGGTTGCGGACCGGGGGCGGGGGAGGGAGGGACGCAGCATGTTCATTCCACCTCCCGACTGCCCCGGGGGAAAAAGACCTCGAAGCGGCAACCCCGCTCGTAGTGGGGGTCGATGCGCAATGAGCCGCCGTGCCGGGCCACCACCTCCTGGGCCAGAGCGAGACCCATGCCGGCATTGCGGCTCATGGGCCGGTGGGTGGTGAAGAAGGGTTCGAAGATCTTGGTGCGCAGGCCCTCCGGCACGCCGGGCCCGGTGTCCTCCACCTGGATCATCACCCCATCGTCGCTGCTGCTGGTGATGATGCGCAGCTCCCGATCCAGCGAGCGGTGGGCCACCATGGCCTGGATGGCGTTATCCACCAGCTGCTTGAGCATGGTGCGCAGGGCGGTGGCGCGGCCGGGGATGGCGGGCAGCACCGGCGCGGGCTTCCACTCCACCGAGACCCCGGCGGAGAGCAGCGGCCCGGTGGACACCGACAGCACATCCCGCACGATCTCGTTGAGATTGACCGGCGCGGCGGATTCCTGAGCCTCGGAGGGCATGGACTGGGTGAGGCGGTCGAGGGCGCTCTGACCCGACTCCAATGCCTCCCGGAGCACCCCGATCAGCGCGCTCGAATCGCCACTGCTGCCCCGCCGCTGGGCCATCTTGAGGGCCGCCTCGATGAGGTTGACCGGCCCCTGGAGCTGGTAGATCGCTCCGGAGATGGCCTCCCGCAGGCTTTGCACCATCTCGCCTTCGGCCAGCATCGCCCGCAGAGTCGCGAGGCGCTGTTCCTCCTGGCGACGCTTGTGGGGCGTGATGTCGTCCATCACCAGCACCAGGTAGCGGCGGCGATGGGAATCGAGAAAGGCCTCGGCGGAGGTTTCCCGCCGGTCGAACCACACCCCGGAGCAGGAGAACCAGCGCATCGGGCTGCCGCCCCGCTCGATGACGAACTCCCGCTCGGAAAAGCCTTCTCCCGGCAGCTTGAAGTGGGACCCATCCTCGCCGAACAGGGCCCGCAGCACATGGCGGGCGGGTTCGCCGCCCGGAAAGAGGCTGGCGAGCTTTTTGTACTCGTGGTTATCCAGCACCACCTTGTCGGCGTCGTCCAGGAGGGCCACTGCCATGGGCGCGAGGTCCAGCACCGTCTCGATCAGCGCTTTCTGGCTCGCCACCTGGGCGTGGAGGTGGCGGACCTCGGTGATGTCCCGGTGAATGCCCAGGAAATACTGGATCGCGCCGGATTCACTGAGGACCGGCGAGATGGTCAGCTCCGCCAGGTAACGACTGCCGTCCTTGCGCCGGTTCACCAGGCGGCCGGTCCAGGACTTGCCCGCCTTGATGTCGGTCCACATCCGCTCGTAATAGCCCCGCGGCGTGGTCTTGTAGGAGAGCAGGGACTCGTTCTTGCCGATCACCTCGTCGGCCCGGTAGCCCGTCACCCGCTCGAAGGCGGCGTTGGCGTAAAGGATGATGGCATCCGGGTCGGTGATGGAGATGGCCACCGAGGCCTGTTCGGTGGTCTCGAAGAACACCCGTGGCGGCAGCCCCAGGCCGCCCGAGAGGCAGCGGTCGATTTCAGCGACCACCTGCTCGGGCGTCGGATCCGCCAGCGTCTGGAGGATCTGCTTGAGGCGCTGGCACGGCATGCCCTGTTTGGCGGGGGGCAGTTGTGTCATGCGGGTCTCCACCCGGGGGCTGAACCCGGGCAATTAGGGAGGAAGCGTGTCGCAGTGCACCACGCAAGTTCCATACCGTCAGCCGGTCCGACCGCATTCCGGCCCGGCGCGGGGGTCGGCGTCGAGGCTGGGTGGAATCCCCACAAGGCAAGCCCCTGGCCCCTGTCGCAAATCCGACAATCCCACAATGCTGACGTCCTCGCGACAGGCCCCGCCCGACCACTCTCCCGCTGCGGCAACGCACCAATACGCGCAGGAATGGGGCCTTGGCCCTGATCCACGCACCGTCGGGGGTGATTGGCACGCTCCCTGCAACCGGACCAGCGAAAGCCTTCGGACCGTCGCCATGACCGAATACCTCCTCCTGCTGATGTCCACCGCTGTGGTCAATAACGTGATCCTGGTGAAGTTCCTCGGCCTGTGCCCCTTCCTCGGGGTGTCGAAGAAGATCGACGCCGCCATCGGCATGGGGCTCGCCACGACCTTCGTCCTCACCCTGGCCTCCGTCGCCACCTGGATGCTGGATCACTGGCTGCTGGTGCCCCTGGACCTGGGCTACCTGCGCATCGTCGGCTTCATCGTGGTGATCGCGGCAGCCGTGCAGTTCGTGGAAATGGCCATCAAGAAATCCAGCCCCCAGCTCTATCAGGTGCTGGGAATCTACCTACCGCTGATCACCACCAACTGCGCGGTGCTGGGGGTAGCCCTCCTCAATGTGCAGAACGGCGCCGATTTCCTCCACGCCACCCTGTACGGCTTCGGCTCCGCCACCGGCTTCACCCTGGTGCTGATTCTGTTTGCCGGTATCCGGGAACGCCTTGCCCTGGCGGCGGTGCCCAAGGCCTTTGCCGGTGCCCCGATTTCTCTCATCACCGCCGGATTGCTGTCCCTCGCCTTCATGGGCTTTTCCGGCCTCAACCTCACCTGAGTTACAGGAGACGCCTCGTCATGCTTGCCGCCGTCACCAGTCTGACCGTCCTCGGAGCCGCCCTCGGCCTGGGCCTGGGCATCGCTGCCCGCCGCTTCCATGTGGAGCCGGAGGAAATCGTGGCCGAACTGGAGGCTCTGCTCCCTGGATCGCAATGCGGCCAGTGCGGGTTCCCGGGCTGCGCCGGCGCCGCCCAAGCCCTGGCCGATGGCAAAGCCCCCGTGACCCTGTGCCCGCCGGGAGGCAAGAGCGTTGCCCAGGCCCTGGCGGAAAAGCTGGGCGTGAGCGCCGACCTGTCGGCCCTGGGCGAGAGCGTCCCCATGTTCGCGACCGTGCGGGAGGAGCTCTGCATCGGCTGTACCAAATGCTTCAAGGCCTGCCCCACCGACGCCATTCATGGCGCGGTGAAGCAGATCCACGCCGTGCTGAAGGAGGCCTGCACCGGCTGTGCCAAATGCGTGGATTCCTGCCCCACCGAGGCCGTGGGCCTGGTGCCGGTACCCGCCACCCTCACCACCTGGACCTGGCACAAGCCTGGCCACGCCTGATCGGAAGGAAGTTCTCCATGCTTGCCGTCGCCACCCTCCCCGCCTGGCTGCAACGCTCCCTGATCCGCTGGGGCGTGCACCCCGACGACCACAAGCGGCCGGTGGCGGATCTGCCGGTGGAGCGCCTGCCCCTGCCCGCACGCCTGTTCCTGCCCCTGCAACAGCACGTCGGCGCCCCCGCCCGCCCGGTGGTAAAGATCGGCGACCCCGTGTTGAAGGGCCAGCTGCTGGCGGAATCCGCCGCCAACATCTCCGCCCCGGTACACGCCTCCACCTCGGGACGAATTGTCGACATCACGACCTATCCCGCGCCCCACCCCTCCGGCCTCGAACAGCCGGTGATGGTTCTGGAGCCGGACGGCGAGGACCGCTGGATTGACACCTCGCCCCCTACCGACCCCTTTTCCCTCCCCCCCGCCGAGATTGGGCGCATCGTGTCCGCCGCCGGGGTGGTGGGCATGGGCGGGGCCACCTTCCCCTCGGCGGTCAAGCTCGCCCTCGGGTTGCGGGTGCAGGTGGAGATCCTCATCGTCAATGGGGGTGAATGCGAGCCTTATCTCTCTTGCGATGACCGCCTGATGCGGGATGACGCGGAGGGCGTGGTGGATGGCATCCGCCTGGCCTTGCACGCCATCGGCGCTCAGGAAGCCCGGGTCGGCATCGAGAATAACAAGCCGGAGGCCATCGCCGCCATGCAGCAGGCTGCCGCGCCCTTCCCGGAGGTGCGCATCATGCCGGTGCCGGCCCAGTACCCGATGGGGTCGGACAAGCAACTGATCCAGGTCCTCACCGGCCGCGAGGTGCCCTTCGATGGCCGCGCCGCCGACGCCGGGGTGCTGGTGCATAACGTCGGCACCTGCCACGCCATCCACCAGGCCGTGCGCCTGGGTCGTCCTCTCGTGGAACGCCTGGTCACGGTGAGCGGGGGGGCCGTGGAACGGCCGCGCAACCTGGTGGCCCCCATCGGCGCCACGGCCCAGGACCTCTTCGATTATTGTGGCGGCCTCGCCAGCGCCCCGGCCCGGGTCATCATGGGCGGGCCGATGATGGGGAACCCGCTGGCCACCACGGCCTCGCCGGTCATCAAGGGCACCAGCGGCCTCCTCGCCCTGACCCAGGAGGAAGTGGGGGAAGACGATCGCGCGGGGCCCTGCATCCGCTGCGCCTCCTGCGTCTCCGCCTGCCCGATGAACCTGCTGCCTCTGGAGATGGCCGCCCACATTCGCAGCGACGACCCGGACGGCGCCTTTCATCTGGGCCTCAACGACTGCATCGGCTGCGGCTGCTGCAGCTACGTCTGCCCCTCGGCCATCCCCCTTTCCCATTACTTCAGCTATGCCAAGGGGGCCCTGGCCGCCAACGAACGCTCCAAGCTGAAGAGTGAATCCATCAAGAAGCTCACCGCCGCCCGGCTCGAGCGGCAGGAACGGGAGGCGAGGGAGAAGGCGGAAGCCGCCGCCCGCCGCAAGGCCGAGCGGGAAGCGGCCAAGGCGCGGGCGGCGGCCCAGGCCAACGCCGTCACCACCAAGGCCGCCACCGTGGACGCGAACGCATGAGCACCCTACCCCATCCCAATCACGCGCCCCATGCCCATAGCGGGGTCAAAGTCAGCCGCATCATGGCTACGGTGATGCTGGCCCTCACCCCAGCCACCCTGTTCGGCTTCACCCTCTTCGGCTGGCCCTCGATCCTCTTGTGGCTGGTCACGGTGGGAGCCTGTCTGGTGCTCGAGGTGGCCTGCCTGCGCCTCGCCGGCCGGGGCGGCCCCAAGACTTTGTGGGATGGCTCGGCATTGCTGGCGGGCTGGCTGCTCGCCATGACCCTGCCCCCCTTCGCCCCGTGGTGGATCGGCGTCCTCGGCGCCGTCGCCACCATCGTGGTGGCGAAGCACGCCTACGGCGGCCTGGGCCAGAACCCCTTCAACCCGGCCATGGTGGGGCGGGTCGCGCTGCTCATCTCCTTTCCCCTGCCCATGACCACCTGGGTCCAGCCGGCGCCACTCTTCGCTGCGGGCAGCCCGAGCCTGATCGACAGCCTCCACATCATCTTTTCCGGTACCGCGGTGCCAGACGCCCTCACCAGCGCCACCCTCCTGGGCCACGTCAAGACCGAGGCCACCCGGGGTGTCGATGCGCTCCATGCTGTGATGAGCCTGGGGGCCGACGGCTCCGGCCTGGGCTGGCATGCCGGCAGCCTGGGGGAGACCGGCTCCCTCCTGGTGCTGGCCGGCGGGCTGTTCCTCCTTGCCCGCCGCATCATCACCTGGCACATCCCCACCTCGCTGCTGGCGGGCCTCGCCCTGCCCGCGGCCATCGGCCACGCTGTCGCCCCCGAACTGTACCTCTCCGCCGGCGCCCACCTCACCGCCGGCGCAGCCATGCTGGGGGCCTTTTTCATCGCCACCGACCTGGTGACCTCGCCGGCCACCTCTGCGGGGCGCCTGATCTTCGGCTTCGGCTGCGGACTCCTGACCTGGGTGATCCGGACCTTTGCCGGCTTCCCCGAGGGCTTGGCCTTTGCGGTGCTCCTGATGAACGCCGGCGTGCCCCTGATCGACCGTTACACTCGCCCCCGGATCTACGGCCATGGCCAGCCGGCCAAGGCGGGCTGAGGAACCCACCATGCCCCCCTCCCTCACCCTCCTCGACCGGCTGCGCCCCTCCCTGGGATTCCAGGCTGGGACGCTGGCCATCTCGGTGGCCGCCGCGACCCTCGCCCTTTCCGTGGCCTACACCCACACCAAGGAACCCATCGCCCAGGCCCTTTCCGCCGACACCTTGGCCTCCCTGGCCCAGGTACTCCCGCAAGGCAGCTACGACAATGACGTGGGTGCCGACACCCTTGCTGCCCAACGGAACGGCAAGCCAATCGTCGTTCATCTGGCCCGCCGGGGCGGCGCCGTGACCGGCGTCGTGCTGGAACTGGCTGAGCGAGGGTACAGCGGTGACATCGGCCTGGTGGTAGGTATCCAGCGGGACGGCCGGGTGAGCGGCGTGCGGGTGACCCGCCACACCGAGACGCCGGGCCTGGGAGACAAGATCGAGAAGGCCAAGACCGACTGGGTGCTGGACTTCAATGGCAAGAGCCTGGCCGATCCCACTCCGGAGCGCTGGGGGGTGAAAAAGGACAGTGGAGTATTTGACCAATTCGCCGGCGCCACCATCACCCCCCGGGCGGTGGTCAAGGGCGTGAAGGGTGCCCTCGACCTTTACGCCACCCACAGGGACCTCTGGCTGGCCAGTCCGCCGCCCCGTTGAAAGGAGCCACCATGGCAGACATCAAACAACTGGCCCGCGACGGGCTATGGGACAACAACGTCGTGACGGGGCAGATCCTCGCCATGTGCCCGACCATGGCGGTCACTGCGACGGCGACCAATGGACTGGGGATGGGTCTGGCGACCACCGCGGTGCTGGTGGCCTCCAACATGTTGGTCGCCGCCCTGCGAAACTTCATCCCTTCCGAAGTTCGGATCCCGATCTTCGTGGTCCTGATCGCTTCCCTCGTCACGCTGGTGGACATGGCGATCAACGCCTGGCTCCACGATCTCTACAAAGTCCTGGGCCTCTTCATCGCCCTCATCGTGGTGAACTGCGCCATTCTCGGCCGGGCGGAAGCCTTCGCGTCCAAAGCGCCGGTGCTGGATTCAGCCCTGGATGGCCTGTTCATGGGCCTGGGCTTCACCCTGTCCCTCACGGTGATCGGGGGCATCCGGGAGATCCTGGGCAGCGGCACCCTCTTCTCCCAAGCCCATTTGCTTCTCGGCCCGGCCTTTTCCTTCCTCGAAATCCAGTTCCCGTCGGCGGGGAGCGGCGCTCTGCTTATGATTCTGCCCCCGGGCGGTTTCCTGGTTCTGGGGGGTCTGCTGGCGGGCAAACGGCTCATCGACGCCCGGGCCGCCCGCCAGCGGGACGTCGGCGCAGCGCCTGCCCCGTCCGCCGCCTGAAGGAGCCCATACCATGCAAGTGAGCGTGTGCTATTCAGACCCCAGCAACCAGGCCTGGTTGCGTATCGAGGTGCCCGAGGGCACCACTGCCGGCGACGCCATCACCCAGTCAGGCATCCTCGGCATGTTTCCCGCCATCGATCTGGATGCCCAGAAGGTCGGGATCTTCGGCAAGGTGGTAAAGACCGATGCGCCCCTCCAGGCGGGGGACCGGGTGGAGATCTACCGGGCCATCATTTGTGACCCTGCCACCGTGCCCCGGCGGGAAATGGCCGACGAAACAGACTGAGCTTCGCCGCCGCGTTCAATCGCCCCGGGCCAGGGCGCCTGCCGCCGCGTCGGAGAGGTCGTCCAGGTTGCCGGGCACCGGCTGCCAGGTGAGGCGCAGGCGACCCCGATCTGCCGTCCGCACATCCATCCCTTCCCAATCGAGCCCCAGGATCTGCCAACCCGTGGGAATCCGGGGGTTCAGGCGGCCAAGGAGGCCCGCCTCTTCGCCCTCGGGCAGGGGACGCGCCTGCCATTCCACCGGCTCGACCCAGCCGGCGCGGGCGAACCCCCCCACCAGCCGGACGCGTTTGCACATCAGGCGGTAGAAGCGGAAATCGCCAAAGCCGAGGTAGGCCGCAGCATCCGGGTGGTAGCGCAAATAGCGGTCCTGCAGGGCAAGGCTCACCGGCCCCGCCATCAGGTCGCCCATGAGGGTCAGACGGGGTTGAGCCTGGGGATCCGGGCCCGGAACCGACACCATCAGGCTGGCCCGCGCATCCTCCGCCAAATTGCGCGTGTGCTCAGCGAGGCGAGACAAGAGGAGGACGGCCTGCCCGGCGCCATCAAGGGCAAAGGGGACGTGGCTTACAAAGGGATAGCCCGGCATCTTGGCCGAGTGGGTCGCGAGGGCGGCAAAGTCGCACTGGCGCAGGACGTGACGGGCTTCGCGGGAGTCGAGCTTCATGGCAAAACAGGCGGGGAAGCGGACAAGGAATCAGGGGGAAGCGCGTTGGCGACGGGTCTCGAAGAGGCAGATCCCGCTGGCGACCGAGACGTTGAGACTCTCCACCGTGCCGAACATCGGGATCTTCACCATCTCGTCACAGGTTTCCCGGGTCAGGCGGCGCAAACCCTCGCCCTCCGAACCCAAGACCCAGGCCACGGGGCCCTTCTGATCGACCTGATAGAGCGTCTTGTCAGCCTCGCCCGCCGCGCCGAGGGTCCACACCCCCGCCTCCTGCATCTCCCGCAGGCTGCGGGC
>JAEUNX010000028.1 GCA_016791025.1 Zoogloeaceae bacterium
CTGATCTTGAACTTGATACCGTAGGGGGTGAGCTGCGGGCCGTAAGCCCCCACGTGGCAGGCGGCGCACTCCTGCCCGGTCTGTCGGGCAAAGCTGGGCACGGCCTGGGCGGCGGGGCTGGCACCCAGCAGGGCGCCTGCGGAGAGGGCCAGGGCGGTCGCGCTGCGCCAAGCATGCGAAGGGCGTAGAAATTTCATTGTCAGGCTTTCACTGGGCACGGGAAAAGGCTGGTTTCCACACCCTCTGGATGCCATGACGCGTCATGACGCGCACATCTCCCGGGAAGCAAAAACCGATTCGGCCCGAGCCTAAGGGCCGCTACCCTTCGGAATCCTGACAGGCGCCCTTCGTTACAGATGGAAACACGACCCGGACCCGAGTTCCTCGGCCATGGGAGCCCGGCTGGAAAGCCACCCGACCCTGGTGGCGCTCGGCCACTTCCCGCACGATGGCCAAACCCAGGCCACTGCCCCCGGGAGGCGAGCCCGGCGGTCGGTAAAACGGCTCGAAAAGCCGCTCGGCCTCGGCCGGCGGGATGCCCGGGCCCGCGTCCTCCACTTCGATCCAAGCCTCGGTATCGTCGGTACCGCAGCGAATGACCACCAGACTCCCCGGGGGGCCGTGGGCAATAGCGTTATCGACCAAATTGGCGAGCATCTCCCGCAATAACCACTGCGCCCCCGCGACCGGCGCCGGGGCCGGTTCGAAGGCCAGCTCCAGGCCTCGGGCAAGGGCGCCATCGAGAAAATCCGACGCGCAATCCTCCAGGAGATCCGAGAGATCCATGGTCTGGAAGCTCATGGCTGCGGCCGCCTCGGGCGAGGAGCGGGCCAGGGCCAGCATCTGGCGAACGAAGTGATTGAGCCGGGCCACCGAATCCCGCAGGCGGGTCAGGCGCGGGCGGACCTCGGCGGGAAGATCCTGGTTCGCCAGGTCCAACTGGGTCTGCAGTCCCGCCAAAGGGGTCCGCAACTGGTGGGCAGCAGCGGAAAGAAAACTCTGCTGCGCCTGGCCGGCGGCCTCCAGGCGGGTCAGTAGACGATTGAGGGCGGCCGCGAGGGGTCGCGCCTCGGCCGGGATGGCCGCCGTCGGCACGGGACGGAAATCCTCAGCGCCCCGCTGGTCGATCTGCCGACCCAGTTCGTCGAGGGGGCGCAGGCCGAGGCGCACCCCGAAGTACAAGAGCCCCAGGGCGGTGGCGATGAGGAGCAGGTTGCTCCCGATCACCGTTTGCAGGATCCGGGCCGTGGCCTGCTCCCGCTTGTGGGTCGTTTCGGCCACCAGAATCGTCGCCTTCACTAGGCGCGACTCCTGGGCCACTTCTACGACCCGTAGGCTGCGCCCCCCCAGCTGGGCATCCCGGTAAGCCGGCGCGCCCGGCATGCGGCTTGGCGCCAGGGCCGCCAACGCCTCATCCCCGGCAATCCGGCGCCCCGCACCATCGATAACGGCATACAAGACCGAATCGGCCTCGTCGGCCCGCAGGATTGCTTCCGCTGCGGGCGGAAGGTCCAGCTCCAGGGGGCCGTCGTCATCGTCCGACTCCAGACGGGAGGCCAGGGCCATAGCGGTGCCGAGGAGGGCCCGGTCGAAGGTGGCATCGGTGAGGCTCACGGCAGTTCTGTAATCAACCACCACGCTCACCGCCAGCACCACGAGCAAGGGCACCACCAGGAGGCCGATCAACCGGCCCCTCAAGCTGACGGGGCGCCACGCAAGCCTCATTTCAGTCTGCTTCCTCCAATCGGTAGCCGATGCCCCGCACCGTGCGAATGCGCAAGCGCTCCCCCAGCTTGGCCCGCAGACGGGAAATATAGATTTCCACTGCGTTGGCGGTGATCTCCTTATCCCACTCGCTCAGGCTTTCAGTGAGGCGCTGCTTGTTGGCAACCCGAGGCGCTGCGAGGAGCAATTGCTCGAGCACGCTCCACTCCCTCCCGGTGAGTTCGAGGGCCTCGCCGGCCAACTCGGCGGTATGGGCCGCCGGGTCGAGACTCAAGGGCCCGACCCGCAGCACCGGGCTGGCGCCGGCCCGGCTACGGCGGACCAAGGCCCGTAGGCGGGCCAGGAGCTCAGGAAGCAGGAAGGGCTTGGTCAGATAGTCGTCGGCACCGAGGTCGAGACCCGCCACCCGGTCTTCCAGGCCGTCCCGGGCGGTGAGGAGCAGCACCGGCAGGGTCCGACCCTGCTGGCGCCAACGACGCAGCAGCATGAGGCCATCCATGGCCGGAAGGCCGATATCAACGATGGCCAGATCATAGGCCGTGAGGCCCACCGCCGCTTCC
>JAEUNX010000080.1 GCA_016791025.1 Zoogloeaceae bacterium
GCGGGTCGCAGGTTCAGGCGCGGGCTTTTTGGCGCGCTTCGGCCAGTGACAGCAGGGCATGCAGCGCCGCCACCACCAAAGTGGAGCCGCCCTTGCGACCACGGATCACGATCCACGGCACATGATCCAATTCGGCCATCAAGTCTTTCGATTCGGCGGCAGACACAAAACCCACCGGCATGCCAACCACCAACGCCGGACGCACGCTTTCTCCGCGGATCAGGCGCACCAGTTCGATCAGCGCCGTGGGTGCATTGCCGATGCCGACGATGGCCCCGTCCAGCAGCCCCAGCTTGTGCGCCTTGCGCATGGCTTGCACAGCCCGCGTGGTGTCTTCAGCCTGGGCCAGGGCGATCACGTCAGCGTCGCTGATGAACTGATGCGTGCCCATGCCAAAATATCTCAGGCGCGGCTGGGACAGGCCGGAGCAGATCATTTCCACGTCGGCCACCACCGGGGTGCCGCCGCGCAGCATGGCGCTGATGCCGGCTTCCACCGCGTCTGGGTGGAAATCGGTCAGGCCGTTGAACTCAAAATCGGCGTTGGCGTGGATCATGCGCCGCACGATCGGCCACTGCCCTTCGGTGTAGGTGTGCGGACCGGCTTCGGCATCGATGATGGCGAAGCTGTCGTGTTCAATGGCTTGGCCGGCGCGGGTGAGTTGCTCGGTAACGGTGTTCACCGTGCTCATGCGAGAGCTCCGTGGGGGTGTTCGTGGCTGTGGTCATGAGTGGCGGCAGCGGCAATCGGGATGAGCGCCGGGGCGTGGCTGTGTTCATGCGAGTGGCCGTGGCCCAGGTCGTGGGCAATTTCTCGGTAGCTGCAGCCGTCGCAGGGCAGTTTGCTGTCGGGCACGCCGGCTTGCAGGTCGGCCACCCGCTGCTCGAGCAGTTCGAAAATTTCCTTTTCAAACCCAAAGTGCGTACCGCAGGCGAAGCGGATCTGAGGGTACTGGGCGCGCAGGTGCTCCACCTGGCGGTGGATGCGCTGCATCAGCGTGCCGGTGTACAGGTAATAGGGCAGCACCACGATCTGCGTCATGCCCACTAGCACCTGGCGCTGCACCACCCGCTCGAGGCGCGGGTAGGTGATGCCGGTGAAGGCCAGGTCCACCAGTTCGTGGTCGCCGGCTTCCTGCAGCCAGCGCGCCATCTTGGCCATGTCGCCGTTGGCCCCCCGGTCAGAAGACCCCCGGCCCAGCAGCACCACGCCGGTGGTGGTGGGGTCGGGCATGTCCAGGCCGGCCATGGCTTTGCGCAGGCGGCGCTTCAAAATGGCCAGAATCGGGTCGCAGGCCGTCAGGTGCGGGCCGTAGAGGAATTCCACCCCCGACGCGTGGGCACGGGCGTGCTCGATTGCCTCGGGGATCTCCATCTTCACGTGGCCAGCCGCGTTCAGGATGAGCGGCAGCACCAGCACGCGGCGGAAGCCCTTGGCGGCGGCCACCAGCCCATCGTGCAGACTGGGGGCGCAAAACTCAATGAAGCAGACCTCGATGCGCCAATTCGGCTGGCGCGAGCGCCACTGGCCCACGAAGTCCAGAATTTCCTGGTTACCGCTGTCTTCCCGCGAGCCGTGGCCCACCAGCAAAAGTGTTGTGTCTGTCATGTTGGGGTCTCTTGGCGTTTGCGGAAGCGGTGCGAGAAGGTGGGGTCGTAGAGCTTGGATCGGGCGAGGCTTTCCCAAGCGCGAGCGCCCAAGGCGGGGCTCGCGATGATCATGGCCTGGCTGGCGATCTTGGCGTCCTGACAGCGCCTTTTGATGTCGGCCAGGGTTCCGCGCACGATAATTTCCTGCCCCGGCCAGCTCGCCTTGTGCACCACCAACACCGGCGCGTCGAGCGACCAGCCCGCTTCGAGCAGTTCGTCGCGCACTTCATGTAAAAGGGTGATGGAAAGGAAGATGCACAGGGTGCTGCGATGGGCGGCCAGGTCGCGTAGCGACTCGCCCGGCGGCATCGGGGTGCGGCCGGCCACCCGGGTGAAGATTACCGTTTGGGTGACTTCGGGCAGGGTCAGGGTCTCGCCCGCCGCAGCGGCGGACGCCAATGCCGAGGACACGCCCGGCACCACCGCCCACTCGATGCCCGCCGCATCGAGCCCGCGCGTCATCTCGGCCAGCGCGCCGTACAGGCCGGGATCGCCGGTCTGGAGACGCACCACCACGAGATGGCGTGAGGCGGCGGCGGCAAGCCACGCATCGATCTCTTCCAGGGTCATGTCCTTGGAATCCCGAAGCTCGCAGGTGGGCGGACAGTAACGGGTACACGCTTCGTCCACCAGGGAACCGGCGTAGAGAACAGCGCCGGCCTCGCCCAACAGGCGCCGGCCCTTGACGGTGATCAGCTCGGGATCGCCCGGGCCAGCGCCAACGAACCACACGCTCCCCAGACTCATGCGGCCTCCCTTTGCGCCCGCGCGGGCGCCAGCAAGGCAGCGACTGCGGCGGGATCGGACGGGAAGTAGGCGTGGAAATAGGAGGCGGTGATCCGGCCAAGGCGATACACCGCTTCGCCTTTGCGGCCGGATCGGAGGGGGACCGTATGGGTCAAGGGCTCCAGGGGCGTCAACAGGGTCGAGTAGTGAAAGGCATGGCCACGCAGACGGCCTTCGGGCAGAACAGCCTCGTGCATGCCCAGACCCGTCAGCTTCGGCTGCAAGCGCGCCTCGCCGGACAGCAGGCCCACCATCTCAGCGTCCTGGCCTTCGCCATTGATGAGACGTTCGAGTAGATAGAGCATGCCGCCGCACTCGGCCCACAATGATCGACCGGCGGCAACGTGGGCGCGCAGTGCGCTCTTCATGCCTCGATTGGCCGCCAAGCTGGTGAGGTGCAGTTCGGGATAGCCCCCCGGCAGCCAGACCGCATCGCAGGCAGGCAGCGCCGTATCGCGCAGAGGCGAAAAGAATACGGGCTCCGCCCCCAGCGCCCGCAGGGTGTCGAGGTTGGCGGGGTAGATGAACGAGAAAGCCGCATCACGGGCGATGGCCACGCGCACACCGGCTAGCAATGGCGGGATTGGCGCGGCCGCAACGGGCAGCAGCGCCACGGCGGCATTCATCTGCGCCGCTGGCGGCACAATGGTGTCGGCGGCACGCTCGATCCGCGCCTCCAGATCGGTTATCTCGCTGGCAGGGATCAGG
The DNA here is from genome assembly GCA_016791025.1 of Zoogloeaceae bacterium. Taxonomy (GTDB): domain Bacteria; phylum Pseudomonadota; class Gammaproteobacteria; order Burkholderiales; family Rhodocyclaceae; genus JAEUNX01. The sequence continues at coordinate 3,144 of JAEUNX010000080.1, forward strand.
CCCAAATGGCGCGATGGCAGGCGAAGCCCTTCGTCGCGCGGTAAAGCGCCGAACCAGGTTAGCCCCGTGGGCAGGCTCTCGCGCAACATCTCGGCATGGGTTGCACTGCCTACGCGATTGGCCAGCACACCGGAAAAAGTCAGGTCGCCACGATAGCTCGCCAACCCCAGGGCGATGGCGCCGAAGGTCTGGGCCATGGCGGAGGCGTCAATCACGGCAAGCACCGGGATGCCGAAGCGTGCGGCCAGATCGGCGCTCGACGGCATACCGTCATGGAGGCCCATGACGCCTTCGATGAGGATGACATCCGCCTCGCCTGCGGCCTGGTACAACAACGCCTGGCAGTGCGATTCGCCGCCCAGCCACAGATCGAGCGAGTGGACGGGGGCGCCTGAGGCGTGTTCGAGAATCATCGGATCGAGAAAATCCGGGCCGGACTTGAACACCCGCACCCGGCGTCCCTGGCGGCGATGCCAGCGCGCCAGGGCGGCAGTGACGGTGGTCTTGCCTTGGCCCGAGGCGGGCGCGGCGATGAACAGTGCCGTGCAGTGCCGCACGGTTTCAGGCAGTAGCCGATCTGGAGAAGATTGAGGATGAATCGCAGCGCCAATTGACCGCGGCGCGGCACCCCCCGAGGGTTGCTCGATCATACGCATGCTCCGCACGCACACCCGCGTGCAATATGGACGATCGCGACATAGGGGAGGAATAAAACCAGACGGCCGGGCCGCTCGTGCCTAAGCCTATAGTCATCGCCCTCCGCGATGTCGCACTATATTTGCCTCAGGCCGGTCTCCGGGCTTGCGAGTGGAGGGAGCCTCCTGAGCAGCGCCTTCCCATGCTTGCGCACAGTGGCAAACTGCTGCTCTTTTTCTCGCTTACCGTTGCGGGGGCAGCGCCGGAATTGCTTGATCAGCTACGCGACCAAGCCCACCGGCTTCCCGTTTCAACCCTCGCCAAAGCGAGGGTTACCTGAAAGCCATTGAAGAATATCAACTTCATTGCCCGGCGGCTACTGGCTTTATCGATACCGGCCAAAATTCATCCTGAATAGAAACCTGCGTCAGCAGGCTCGTCCGGTTGCCATCGAGGCCGGAATCTGAGATCTCCTGAAGATGGAGAGCCCGGATGTCCCTTCACTTGATCCAATTGCAGCCGGCATGCCTATCTGTATTTCTAATCTTCTCTTCGGCGCTGGAGTTGGCCGAGGTGTCGGGCAATGCGACCGAGGCGCCCCGTCGTCGAGGGATGAAGAGGGCGCGGCATTTTGAATGCAAACGTCGGTTCCAGACCCAGGGGCTGGAAGGGCTCAAGGATCTGTCGCCGATCCCCAAGCCGCAGGGGGGCAAACAGGCCGGGCTTGGCAGTTCCTTAAATGGGGATCGGCGCATGATGCGCCGCAACATTCCGCAGACCGCGCTGCGGCAAAACAGTTTCCCACCCCGCCTGACGATTCACCAGGCGAAGCGGGGCTGCAGCCACCTAATCAGGCGCACAAGCGGGCTTCGGCCACCGAGAAGCCGATGTCGGCGCCCCCCGCGACGATCTGTTTCACTGCGCATTCGCTGACGGATTCCAGGACCCGGGCGCGCTGCTCCGCGGAAAAATGGCCGGGAAAGCTCACCTCGGTCTTGAAGCGGGCGAGGGTGAGGGGCCCGCCGGGGCCGGCAAAGGGCTTGCAGTGGATCGCGATGCCCTCTGCTGACACGCCCAGCTCCTTGCAGGCTTTCTTGGCATACACCCCGGCACAGCCCGCCAGGGCGGCGTAGAAGGCTTCCAGGGGATTCATGAGGGATCCGTCGGTGGCGTAGCTCGCCGAGTGCTTGCCGCCGCTCACGTGGAAGCGGGGGGAGGCGTCGAGGGTCAGGGAATACATGCTGGGCTCCTGTTCAAGTCAATGGGGTTGCAACTCCCGGCATCCGCCGGGCTCAAGGCATGAGGAAGGTGGTCTTCTCGACGACCCGGGTGGCCGGGGTGTCGATGTCCTGGATCTCGAAGGCGATGGCGTGGGTGCCCCGATCCGCCTCCGGCACCCGCACCGCCACGGTCAGCTTCTCGACGGCGGAGGCCGGGACGTTGACCAATTCATCCCCGGCGATCACTGCCCCGGGCAAGCCGGTCACCGCCAGGCGAAAGCGGTGGGGCTGCTCGTCGGTATTCATGATCTGAAGAGCATAGACATTCTCGATGGCACCGTCCTCCACCTCCCGCGCCAGGGTGGCCCGGTCGCGCATCACATCCACCCGAAGAGTCAGCCGCGTGGCCATGGACCAGGCGGCGGCGGCCACGATGAGCACGAGAATGCCGGTGTAAAGGAGGATGCGCGGCCGCAGCACGTGGGCGAACATGTCGCGGCGGGAAAGATAATCCCGCATCGCGTTCTCGGTGGAGTAGCGGATAAGACCGCGGGGCTGGCCGACCTTGTCCATCACCTCGTCGCAGCCGTCGATGCAGGCGGCACAGCCGATGCACTCGTATTGCAGGCCCTGGCGGATGTCGATGCCGGTGGGGCAGACCTGCACGCAAATGTTGCAGTCGACGCAGGAACCCAGGCCGCGGGCCTTGGCGTCCGCCCCCTTGGGCCGCGAGCCCCGGGGTTCGCCCCGCTCCGCGTCGTAGGTGACGATCATGGTGTTGGAGTCGAACATCACGCTCTGGAAGCGGGCATAGGGGCACATGTATTTGCACACCTGTTCGCGCATGAACCCGGCCATGAGCAGGGTGAAGCCGGCGTAGAAGAACAGCCAGAAGGTCTCCCAGGGTCCGAGGTTCCAGGGCACCAGGCTACCGGCCATCTCGCGGATGGGCGAGAAGAAGCCCACGAAGGTGAAGCCGGTCCACAGCGCCACGGCACCCCACAGCGCGAACTTGGTGGCGCGCAGGCGGGCCTTGCGGGCGGACCAGGGCGCCTGGTCGAGCTTGATGCGGGCCGGGCGCTCGCCCTCAATCTTGCGCTCGATCCACATGAAGATCTCGGTGTAGACGGTCTGGGGGCAGGCGTAGCCGCAGAACACCCGCCCTGCCACCGCCGTGACCAGGAAGAGGCCGTAGGCGCTGATGATGAGCAGCACGGCCAGGTAGATCACGTCCTGGGGCCACAGCACCATGCCGAAGAGGTAGAACTTGCGCTCCACCAGATGGAAGAGCACCGCCTGGCGTCCGTTCCAGTCCGCCCAGGGCAGCCCGTAGAACAGCAACTGGGTGAATAGCACCATCCACCAGCGCAGGTTGTTGAACAGGCCAGTCACGGCGCGGATATGGATCTTGCGGCGCTTTTCATAGAGGGACCCGCCTTCCTGCTTGGCCTTAGGCGGGGAGGCAGTCGGCTTGGGGGCGTCCGCGGGCAAGGCGGTGGCTTTGTTCATCGTGGGACTCCAAGGGAAGGACGGTTCTGGACAGGCTTGGGGATCGCCCGGGCGGCCTGGCGGGCGATGAATTCGTCGCGGCTGACGCCGGCCAGGGCGGGATTGGACTCCCGCTCCTCGGCGATGCAGCTCACCCGGCGGTGGGCGAAGTCGTGGCAGGGATAGATCAGGGTTTCGTCGGGCAGGGCGAAAAGGCGGCCCACGATGCTGTCGTAGAGGGCACCGGCCTCCGCCTCGGCCACGCAATCACCAATCAGCAGAGCGTCGCCGGTGAGGAGCCGGTCGCGCCACTGATAGGACATGCAGCCGGTGGTGTGCCCCGGCGTTTCCAGGCAACGCAGAACTTCCTGGCCGAAGCGGAGCAAGTCGCCCTGGGCCAGCGGCAGGTCCACCGCAGCCGCCCGGCAGCGACGACCCGCAGCCACCCGGGCTCCAGTGGCCGCCGCCAGGGCCGCGGCGCCAGGGGCGTCGTCGTGGGCATGGGTCAGCGCCACATACACCGCCCGCAGTTCCAGTTCCCGCAACATGCCGAGGAGCACCGCCACCTGGTTGGGCAAGGGGTCCACCACCACCGCCGCGCCACCAGCCAGGTCGCCCAGGAGATAGGCGTACCCGCAGCTACGGGGGTCGGAAATCTGGCGAAACACGGTGGTGGGCATGGCAACCTCCTGGGGCACGACGCCCCCACCTAATTCAAGTTGCGTGCCTGCTTCGACCGGCTTCCAAAAGGCTTACCAACCTATTGATAAAAAGCGCTTTTTTGGCAACGCCGAAAGTGACGGGGTTCACCCCTCACCGAAGGAATGCCAAAACTGGCATCAGAGGCCTAGAATGCTGCCAAATCAGACAGGGACCTCGCCGCCATGGACGCCACCCCCCTCCCCGAGCTGCTGGCCTTCCTCGACGCCCAACCCGAGCCGCGCATCCTCCTCGATCTGGACTACCGCATCGTGGCCGCCAACCGGGCGTACGCCCAG
>JAEUNX010000114.1 GCA_016791025.1 Zoogloeaceae bacterium
GACAGGGCGATCATGGACTTGCGCATTGCGTTTCTCCTTGAATTAAAATATGGCACTGCACATCTGCACGAATCGTGCCCAAACAAAAGAATTCTTTTTTTTCAATTTGATAAATCTCTCCCCGGGGGATTGCTGCATAGCAGCAGCACCGCATTGGTGCCCAAAAGTCATTTGATGCACCATACCGATGCTACAACTTTCGAAACAGGCCGTGACCGCCCTCATGACGGCTTGATCAGCGTGCTATCCTTGAAATCGAAACGCCTGCGAGTCGGAAGGAGGAAGTAATGGTCGGGCCAAAAATCTTCGAAGATTTCAGCAGCAAACTCAGTGAACTCGCCGCCAACAGCCCAGCGCGAGATCTGGAAAAAAACGTCCGCGCCGTCATGGCCAGCGCCTTTACCAAACTTGATCTGGTGACTCGCGAAGAATTTGATGCCCAGCGGGAAGTGCTCTCCCACGCCCTGACCCGTCTGGCGGAGCTGGAGCATCGCGTCGCCGAGCTCGAAGCCCGAATCGGCGGCCGCGGGGCCGATTAACCCGCCGGACGAGGCAGTGTTTGGGCCCGCCGCGTCTATCGAAGTGGAGTAGACTCAGCGCCTTTATTCCAAAGGCATGGCATGGCCCTCGCCCAGGTTCGGACCCGAGCCCTCCTCGGCCTCGAAGCCGTGGAGGTGCTCGTTGAAGTACATCTCGCCAATGGCCTTCCGGCCTTTACCTTGGTGGGCCTGCCCGACACCGAGGTGCGGGAAGCCCGGGATCGGGTCCGGGCGGCACTCCTCACCGGCGGATACGAATTTCCCCAGCGTCGTTTGACCGTGAATCTGGCCCCCGCCGATCTCCCAAAGGAAGGCGGCCGCTTCGACCTCCCCATCGCCCTGGGCATTCTCGCCGCGTCCGGCCAGATCAAGGGCCAAACCCTCGATGGTCTGGAATGCGTCGGAGAGCTTTCGCTGTCCGGCGAGCTTCGCCCGGTGCGTGGCACCCTCATTCACGCCCTCCACGCCCGACGCGCTGGCCGGAGCCTGCTCCTCCCCGCCCCGAACCTCGCCGAAGCCCGCCTCGCCCGGGGCGCCACCTTGCTCCCCGCCCCCAATCTCCTCACGGCAACCGCCCACCTCAACGGCGTGAACCCGATTGAGGCAGCCGACACCGAAACCCCCACCCTCCAGACCCAGAACCTGCCGGACCTTGCCGACGTGAAGGGCCAGCGCCCCGCCCGCCGCGCCCTGGAGGTGGCCGCTGCCGGGCAACACTCAATGCTGATGTTCGGACCACCGGGGACCGGGAAATCCATGCTCGCCCAGCGCCTGCCGGGACTCCTGCCGCCGCTTTCCGAAGAGGAGGCGGTGGAAAGCGCGGCCCTCCGGGCCCTGGACGGCCACCTCGACCCCGCCACCTGGCGCCAGCGCCCGATGCGTGCACCGCACCATTCCGCCTCCGCGCCGGCCCTGGTCGGGGGCGGCGCCATTCCTCGGCCCGGTGAGATCTCCCTCGCCCATCACGGAATCCTCTTCCTCGACGAACTACCGGAATTCGACCGCCGCGTGCTGGAGGCTCTGCGGGAACCCCTCGAAACCGGCCACATCACCGTCTCCCGCGCCAACAGGCGCGCCGAGTTTCCCGCCCGCTTCCAACTCGTCGCGGCCATGAACCCCTGCCCCTGCGGCTACTCCGGCCATCCCTCCCGCCCCTGCCGCTGCACGCCCGACCAGATCGCCCGCTATCGCGGCAAACTCTCCGGCCCGCTCCTCGACCGCATCGACCTCACCATTGAAGTACCCGCCGTGGGCGAAGAGGATCTCAGGGAAAGCCAGCCCGGCGAAGCGAGCGCCCCGGTGCGGGACCGCGTCGAGGCGGCCTGGCACCTGCAACGCGAGCGCCAGGGGTGCCCGAATGCCTACCTCGCGGGCGTCAGCCTCGACCTCCATGGCCAACCCGACGACGCTGGCCGAGCCCTGCTCGCCAAGGCCATGGCGCGCCTCCACCTCTCGGCCCGGGCCTACCACCGCATCCTAAGGGTCGCCCGCACCATCGCCGACCTCGCCGCCAGCCCCACCATCAGCGCCCACCACGTGGCCGAGGCCGTGCAGTATCGGCGGGGGTTTGGGGGATAAGCATTGGTAAAGCCGGAGCGCTCGGCCAGAAAAAAACCGGCCACAGCCGGTTTTAATCGATTTTTCCCGAGCCGGCTTCGGGCTCAGTCGTCAATCCCCTGGCTCGCCAGGTACTCCTCGTAAGTGCCGCGGTAATCCACGATCTTGCCGTCCTGGCGGATTTCGATGACGCGGGTAGCCACGGAGGAGACGAACTCCCGGTCGTGGGATACGAAAAACAGGGTGCCGTTGAAATCCGCCAACCCCAGATTGAGGGCCTCGATGGACTCCATGTCGAGGTGGTTGGTGGGCTCGTCCATGAGCAGCACGTTCTTGCGCTGGAGCATGAGCTTGCCGAACAGCATGCGGCCCTGCTCGCCGCCAGAGATGACGCGGACCGCCTTCTTCACCTCATCGCCCTTGAAGAGCAGGCGGCCCAGGGTGCCGCGCAGCAGGGTTTCAGCGTCGTCGCCCTCGTAACCGCCCTCCCGCACGTAACCGCTGATCCAGTCGGTCAGGGACAGATCCGAATCGAAATCGGCCGAATGGTCCTGGGCGTAATAGCCCAGCTTGGCCTTTTCTGCCCACTTGATGGCGCCCTTCTGGGGCTGAAGCGCTCCCACCAGCAGCTTCATGAGGGTGGTCTTGCCGACGCCGTTTTCGCCAATGATGGCAATCTTGTCGCCGGCGTCCGCCGTAAAGGTGAATTGCTTGATGATGGGCTTGCCGCCTTCGTAGGCGAAGCTGACGTTCTCCAGTTCCACGGCCTGGCGGTGCAGCTTCTCCTT
>JAEUNX010000117.1 GCA_016791025.1 Zoogloeaceae bacterium
CAGCGGACCCGACAAGGATTTCGTCCGCATGGAAGTGGCCGCCGCCCTGGGCCGCCCGGTTCGGGTGGTTCCGGTCCTGTTGCGGGACGCCGCCGTTCCCCGCGCCGAGGATTTGCCCCCTGACCTGGCTCCCCTGGCACGCCGTCAGGTTTTCCGCCTTCGCGATGAGGCCTGGGATGCCGACGTGGACCGCCTCGTGGTGTCCCTGGGGCGACCCTACCGCTGGGCGGTCCTCGCGGTGCGAGCCGTGGTGGCGCTGGTTCTGGCCGTCCTGGCGGTGCGCTTTGCCTTGCCCGAGGCCAGCATCGGTGAAGGCCGCGTCGTGGTCGGGGGGCTGGTTCTCCTCTATGGAGCCGGCGAGGCGGCCTGGGCCTGGTGGACTCGCCGGGGAACGGGGGGATAGGGTTGGAGGCTACACCGAGCGCCGGTGGCGTCGGTGGGCCAAGGCCGCCAGCCCCAGGCCGGCGAGGGCGAGGGTTCCGGGTTCTGGGATGCTGGGTGGCGTGTCAGGATCGGTCACCGCGAGGGTGGACCGGGTGAGCGTCATGGCGTAGTCCACTGCCGTGGTGCCCACATTGATGTCGATCTTCACCATGAGTCCGCTGGCGATGTCGTCAAACAGGCTGGGCAAGAGATCGAACACCGTGCTGCTTCCCGACGGCGGTCCATTGAGGAATCCCAGTTCAATCCAGCTTGAGGTGGCGGTGTCATAGGCCGACACCCGATCCTGCTCGGGCGGGACAGCGTCGAATTCCACGTCGAGGGCGTCGATGGTCAGTGTCGCGCTTTGGAAGGGCGTCAGGATGGGGGCGTGGCTCCATTCCAGCGTGGTGTCGCTATAGAAATAGCCACCGAAGGCAGGCCCGGTGTTCACGATGTTGGTGATGGTGCCGGCTTGGGCGGCGCAGGCGAGGGCAATTCCAGCGGCGCACAGGAGGTGTTGGGTCGATTTCATCAGGGGTCCTTTCCAAGGTATGCCGAGGGGATCAGAACATGGGCCACAATATTCTTCAAGGCTTGAGGGGCCAGCGCCCACCGGTGGGGCACGCGATCGGTTCTCCGCCCAGCAGGGGTGCCTTCTCAAAACCGGGAAGCCAGGCACATTTGGAGACAATTCGAGTCTGGGGACACATTACCAAAGCTGAATATTCTGGAAAGTAGGGGATAGCCTTGGCCTCCGCGTGGAATCCGGCGTCGAATCCCCAGTCCAGTCAGGGGAGGTGAGAACGATGAAACGGGGATTCGGTGGATGGCAAGCGGCGGGCGTTGGGGTGGCCATGATGGTCTTGGGAGGCTCGACGGGCTGGGCCCAGGTGCTGAACGATTGGACCGTGAGCACGCCCAGCACCTACGGGCACATGGTCGCGGTGGACGGGGCGAACAACGCCCTGGTGGTGGGCTCAGTGCCCTTCTCCACCATCCTGGTGGCGAAGTATGGGCCGACGGGCGCCTTGATCTGGCAGCGTGAATTCGACAATCCCGGCACCCGCGAGCAGGGTAACTGGATCGCCGTCGATGGGTCCGGTAATGCCATCGTGGTGGGCCGCCTGGTGGCGGGATCCAGCAACGATCCGGCCGGCCTGGTGGTCCTCAAATACGACGCCGATGGCAACCTGCTCTGGCAGGACGTGTTGCCCGGGGCCTTCGCCTACGGCCATCGCGTGCTGGCCGATGCCGAGGGCCACGTCTACGTGCTCGGCCGTGCCTGGGTGAGCAATGCGGCGGGCAATACCACCCATGACTTGGTCACGATCCGCTATTCCGCCGCCGGGGTGCGGGAATGGACGCGATACTTCGGGGCGTCGGACACGTCGGTGGACTCACCCGCCGCGATGGCCCTGACGCCGGCCGGGAACGTGATCGTGACCGGGGGCGCCGTGGGCAGCCTGTTGTTCGCAGCCTACGACTCCGTCGGCAACCCGTTGTGGACCAAGGCAGTGCCCGGCGTGACCGCCGCCCTGGATGTCCAGGTCGCCCAGAACGGCGACTTCTACGCGGTGGGGGGCAGCGCCACCAGCGGCGGTGCGACCCAGATGCTGGTCATCAAGCACGATGCCCAGTTCAACGAGCTGTGGCGCAAGAACTATCCCCAGGCGCGCTACGGCCAGCGCCTCGCGATTGACGGGCTGGGGAATCCAGTTGTTGCCGGCATGATCAATCCGGGTGGCGGCTACTTCAACTGGGTCACCACCAAACTCGACCCGGCGGGGAACGTGCTATGGAGCCGGGGCTACGACCTCCATGCCTATAACGACGAGATCCCGAGCGCCATTTCCATCGGCGCTGACAACGCCATCTATGTGACCGGGCAGGGAGGGCCGGGACCCGCCAGCGGCAACCTCAGCTATTTGCGCCAGGTGACGGTGAAGTACCGGGCCGACGGCACCCAGGATTGGGCCAACGCGACGTTCTCCAGCGTGAGGGGCGTGGGGGTGGCGCTGGGCAGCGACAACGGCGTGTATGTGGTGGGCGAATCGCCCCTGCGTTTGACCCACTTCCGCCAGACCGGGATTCTCGACACCATGGGTGCGGTCTATGCCCAGGCGAGCCCGGTTTCGGGGCCCGCGCCTTTGGCGGTGAATTTCACCTCCCAACTGGTGGACCTCTTCAGCACCTCGGGGGCTTACTACTGGACCTTTGGCGATGGGAGTACCTCCGCCGAGGCCAACCCGGTCCATCGCTACGGTGCCGGGTCCTTCGTCGCCACCCTCAACTGGTATGCCGGAGAAAGCGTGTATTCGGCGGCACCGATCGCCATCAGCGCCAGCCAGGTGGTCATTGCGCCGACCCCCACCGGGCTTACTCTGGCCTCATCCTCCGTGGTGGGCGGGCGCAGCACCCAGGGGACGGTGACCGTCTCCGCCAACGGAGGGGTGGTGGTCCAGTTGGCAAGCGGGAACCCCGCCCTCGTCAAGCTCCCGGCCAGCGTCCAGATCCCCGCCGGTGCCACCAGCGCCAGCTTCAAAATCAGCACCTCCCGGGTGCGGGTCACCACCCAGGTGCCGATCACGGCCAGCGCCAATGGCGGCAGCGTGGCGGCGACCCTGACCTTGACGCGCTGACCCTCAGCCCGCGCGGGCCGGGCGGCTGCCTCCGTCCGCCCGCGCGGAAATTTGCTCCGCCAGGAAGCGCGAAAAGACCAGCGGCCCCGCGCCGGGGGGGCGCCAGGGCGTATCGATTCCGATCAGATCGCCCAGGTAGGGCCTTGCGATGGTCATCACCCGGTGATGGTCGAGGTCCTCGGCTTCGACCACGCCCGCCCGGGGGTTTTCCAGGGCCCAGACCAGAGC
>JAEUNX010000155.1 GCA_016791025.1 Zoogloeaceae bacterium
CCGCGGCGCCGGCACCTTCGAGTTCCTGTACGAAAACGGCGAGTTCTACTTCATCGAGATGAACACGCGGGTCCAGGTCGACCATCCGGTGACCGAGCTGATCACGGGCGTGGACATCGTTCAGGAGCAGATCCGCGTCGCCGCCAATCTCAAGCTCCGTTATCGGCAGAAGGACATCGTGTTCCGCGGCCATGCCATCGAGTGCCGGATCAACGCCGAAGACCCGTTCAAGTTCACCCCCTGCCCGGGCAAGATCATCAACTGGCACATGCCCGGAGGCCCGGGCATTCGCGTGGATTCCCACGCTTACAACGGCTACACCGTGCCCCAGCACTACGATTCGATGATCGGCAAGCTCATCGCCTACGGCGACACGCGGGAGCAGGCGATCCGCCGCATGCGCATCGCCCTCTCGGAAATGGTCGTGGAGGGCATCAAGACCAACGTGCCCCTGCACCAGGAGTTGATGCTGGATGCCCTCTTCATGAAAGGCGGCACCAGCATCCACTACCTTGAGACCAAGCTCGCTGATCGCAAAGAGGTCAAGAAAGGCTAGTTTCTCGGCATGTGGTGGTCGGTCGTTCTCGAGGCGGAGGCCAGTCAGGCCGAAGCATTGTCGGAGGCCCTGCTAGAGGCGGGGGCACTGTCGGTCAGCATCGAAGATGCTGACGCCGGCACGGAGCGGGAGGTGCCCCAGTTCGGGGAACCAGGCCACCTTCCGTCCAGCCTCTGGTCCCACAGCCGGGTGGTGGCCCTGGTGGATGGCGAAGCCGACCTCTCAGCCTTGGTTGGCAACGCCTGCGCGGCGGCCGGAATCGCTGCGGTGCCGCCCTACACCACCGAGGCCGTGGCCGAACAAAACTGGGTCGCCCTCACCCAGAGCCAGTTCGACCCCATCCAGATCAACGAGCGCCTGTGGATCGTACCTTCCTGGCACGAGGCGCCAGATCCCGCCGCCATCAACATCGCCCTTGACCCGGGCATGGCCTTTGGCACCGGCTCCCACCCGACGACCCATCTCTGCCTCGATTGGATCACGGCCAACGTCAAGGAGGGGCTTTCCGTCCTAGACTATGGCTGCGGGTCCGGCATTCTCGGCATTGCCGCCGCCCGACTGGGAGCCGCCGATGTGCTCGGGGTGGACATCGACCCCAAGGCGCTAGATGCCGCCCGGGACAACGCAGAGCGCAATCAGGTCACCCTGCGGCTTCAGGCTGCCGAGACTCCGTTACCCGCCCGCTTCGACCGGGTCGTGGCCAACATTCTTACCAACCCCCTCTGCGTCCTCGCCCCTGCCATTGCCGCCACCGTCGCACCGGGAGGCCGCCTGGCCCTGTCCGGTGTCCTGGAAAGCCAGGCCGGGCAAGTGATCCAGGCCTACGAGGCCTATCTCACCTTGCGGGTTGGCGCCACCCGGGACGGCTGGGTTCGCCTGGAGGGCGAGGCGCCCCCATGCTGACCCGTTGTCCGGCCTGCCAGACGGTATTCAAAGTCGGGCCGGATCAACTGGCGGCCCGGGGCGGACGGGTGCGCTGCGGTCATTGCCTCAACGCCTTCGACGCCATCACCAACGCCCTTGCAACGGACGAGCCCCCGCCCGACGATACGAGCGACGAGCCCGCCCCGCCAGCCCTGGCCGCAGAAGAGCTCCCATCGGGCGCAACGCCCGCCAAGGAGAGCGAATTCTGGCCAGGCGACTTGGACGCACCCGGCCCTGCGCCAGCCGCCCCGGATGACGCGCCCCCACCCCCACGCGAAGACGCAGCTCCGTTCGAGGAGGCGGTGCCCGAGCCAGAGTCGAGGGAGATGCCAGCGGTATTTCGGCCCCGCCATCGAGCGCCGCTTCAGGCCGAATGGGAGGCCACCGACGGCCCGGCGGCGCTGCGCGACGAGCAAAACTCTACCGGCGCACCGCCCGACCCGTCGAGCGAGGCGGAACTTCGTCCGATCGAGGCGCCCCCAGCGGTGCCCTGGCTGCGGGAGGCCTCCCAGGGGGATAACCACCGCGAAGGATCGGTGGCTGAGGTCCCGGCCCCCATGACACTCGCCTCGGCACCGGCTCTTGCCCAACGGGACACGGACGAGGGAAACACCGCCCTCGCCCCACCGCCGTCGGTCATGCCCCTGCGAGTGCCGGCCCAACCGTCGTCGGAACCAGCGGCGCGTCGAACCCACCGCCAATGGGGCATTGCCTTGGGTTGCCTGGCCGTTCTGCTGGCCGCCCAGGCCGCCTTTTTATTCCGTACCCAAGTGGCCGGCGCGCTGCCAGCCCTGCGGCCGATGTTTGTCGCCCTCTGCAGCAGGGTTGGCTGCGCCATGCCCTGGCCCCAGGAGGCCGGGGCGATCGGGATCGAGACCTCGGACCTTCATCCGGAGCCCGGCCCCAATGCGGAATTCGTCTTTCATGCCACGCTGCGGAACCGGGCTGCCTTCGCCCAAGCCTACCCCCACGTCGAGTTGAGCCTCACGGATGCGGCGGACAAGCCGGTGGTGCGTCGGGTGTTTGCCCCCCAGGATTGGCGCCAGCCCGGTACCGAGGACGACACCCCATTCTCCGCAGGGGGGACCGCCGAGGTCCGCCTGGCATTCAGTGCACCCGGCGTGGCCGCCCTGGGCTACCGGGTGTACGTTTTCTATCCCTAGCCCAACCCCAGCCACTGGTGCCGGGGGGCTACCAGAGAGCCATGCCGAAGGCGGCCTCAAAGCGTCGGCCGATGTCCTCTCGCGAAGGAGCATGGTTCTGTCCACCTCGGGAGGCCATCATGAACGCCCCCAACAGGGAAGCGAGCCGCCCGGTTTTTTCCCACGGCCACTCCTGGAGAATCCCGTAGAGCAGGCCGGCCCGGTAGGCATCACCGCAGCCGGTGGGATCTTCCAGAACCTCGGCCGGCGCGCAGGGCACCTCAATCACCTTCCCGCAGGAATAGATTCGGGACCCCTGACCGCCGAGGGTGACCACCAACGCTTTGACCCGACCTGCCAGGGCTTCAAGACTAAGGCCGGTCTTTTCGCACAGCAGGCGCGCCTCATAGTCATTCACCGAGCAGTAGGTGGCGAGATCCAGGCAAGTCAGCAGTTCCTCGCCCGAGAACATGGGCAGCCCCTGCCCCGGGTCGAAGATGAAGGGAATCCCCGCTTCGGCAAACTGGCGGGCATGCTCCAGCATCCCCTCGCGGCCATCCGGGGCCACGATCCCCAGGCCGATCTCTTTCGCATCCCCGACGCGATTGACGTGAGACTGGGCCATGGCGCCCGGATGGAAGGCGGTGATCTGATTGTCGTCGAGATCCGTAGTGATGAAGGCCTGGGCAGTAAACGCCCCCGACACTGTACGCACGTGGCTCTGGTCAAGGCCGAGGGCTTCGAGGCGCGCCCGATAGGGCCCTGCGTCATCGCCCACCGTGGCCATGATCTTGGCGGAGCCCCCCAGGAGATGGAGGTTATAGGCGATGTTGCCGGCACATCCACCAAACTCCCGCCGCATCTCCGGCACCAGGAACGCCACATTCAGGATGTGGATCTGCTCGGGGAGGATGTGATTCTTGAAGCGATCATGGAAAACCATGATCGAATCGAAAGCAAGGGAGCCGCAGATCAGCACCGACATGTTGAGTGACTTCCGGATGAAAGCGGCAATTATCGCATTGCCACCGGGTCTCCCCGCCCTTTAACGTCACAGAAGCGTCATATCGACGTCACGAACCGGCAACCCGGCACCCCTAGAGTGCAATGCAAATCATTCTAGGACGATGCCATGCTGCAGAAGCAGAAACTTCCCGCTACCCGCCCGGGCCGCAATCTTCATGTCGGCCTGGCCACCTGCGAAACTGAAGTGCTCGAAGCCCAGCGCCTGCGCTATCAGATCTTCGCGGTCGAACTGGGGGCCCGCCTCCGTTGCCGCATTCCCGGCGTGGATCGTGACATTTACGATCCCTACTGCGACCACCTCATCGTCCGGGACGAAGACGCGGGCCGCATCGTAGGCACCTATCGCATCCTGTCACCGGAGGCCGCGCGCCAGATTGGTGGCTACTACTCGGAAAATGAGTTCGACCTCACCCGCCTGCAGCATCTGCGCAACCGGATCGTGGAAATCGGCCGCTCCTGCATTGACGCCGATTACCGAAGTGGCGCGGTCATCGGCCTGCTCTGGTCAGGGCTTGCCCGCTACATGCAGGAACGCGGCCATGACTTCCTGATCGGTTGCGCCTCAGTCAGCATGGCCGACGGCGGCCACGTGGCGGCCAGCCTCTACCACCGCCTCAAGGAACAACATTCAGCACCACTGGAATATAGCGTCTTCCCCCGCTGCCCCCTGCCGATGGGGCGGCTCCGCACCGACCTCCCTGCGACGCCGCCCCCCCTCATCAAAGGCTACCTGCGGGCCGGCGCCTGGATCTGCGGTGAACCCGCCTGGGACCCGGATTTCAATACCGCCGACCTGCCGATCCTGATGCCCATGAACCGGGTCGATGGTAAGTACGCCCGCCACTTCCTGGCCCGGGAAGCCGCGTGAGCCAAACCTCGGCAGCGACCCTGGCGCCCGACGGCGCCCGGGTCGCCCACGTCTCCCACCCCGGGGAAGCTTCTGCGACAATCGCGGCGGTGATCCCGCCTCGACCGACGCCCTCATTGCTCCGTGCCTGGCGAACCCTTCGCCTCGGCCTTCACCTCGCTGAGGGCGTCCTCACCGTCCTCCTCATCTTCCCTCTGGCCTCCATGGAGGCTCGGCGCCGTCTCCGCAGCGCCTGGTCTCATCGCCTCCTGGCCGCGCTCGGTGTGCGACTGCGGGTGGACGGTGAGCCGGTGGTCAAGGGGAGTCTGCTGGTCGCCAACCACATCTCGTGGCTCGACATCTTCGCCATCCATGCCCTGGCACCAGCCGCCTTCGTTTCGAAAGCCGAGGTCCGCGACTGGCCGCTGGCGGGTTGGCTGGCGGCCCGGAACGAAACGGTCTTTCTCCGCCGGGGAAGCCGCGGCCACGCCAAGGTGGTCAATGGGGAAATCGCCTCGATTCTGGAAAAGGGCGGCCACGTAGCCGTTTTTCCGGAAGGCACGACGACCGACGGCCGCCAGGTGCTCCATTTCCACGGGGCGCTTATGCAGCCGGCGCTGGATGCGGCCCATCCGGTCCAGCCCCTGGCTCTGTCTTACCACGACGCGACCGGACGCCAGACCACCGCCACCGCCTACGTCGGCGAAACGAGTTTTGGCGAATCGCTTGCGGCGATCCTGGCGGAGCGACGCCTCGAAGTGCGGATCCAGGTGCTGCCCAGCCATGAAGCGAAGCCCGATACCGGACGGCGGGCCCTGTCCAATGCCTGCCGGAGCGACATCCTCGCGCACCTCGGCCAAACCGGCTAGGCAGCCACCCCGCTCAGGCGTCCCCGCCGGCCCGCTGCCCTGGGGGGACGAGCTTCAGGGCCGGCCGTTCCGCCGGCTGGTATTCCGGCACCCACTGCATCAGCTTGCGCCGCACCGCCCCGTCGCTCAGGACGGCGTCCTGGCCGACCCAGGCGATCAATTGGCGGAAGAAGTCATCCGGCAAGGGCCGGGACTGGGCGACCCGCAGTTTCGGGTGAGGCGTCGCACGCGTCTTTTCACAGTCGGCAAGCAACTCCTCATAGAGCTTTTCCCCGGGCCGCAGCCCGGTGAATTCGATGCGGATTTCGTCATCGCCATAACCCGACAGGCGAATCATCTTACGGGCGAGGTCCACGATCCGAACCGGCTGGCCCATATCCAGCACGAAGATCTCGCCGCCCCGCCCCATGGCCGCAGCCTGGAGGACGAGTTGTGACGCTTCAGGAATGGACATGAAGTAGCGGGTGATTTCCTCGTGAGTCACGGTCACCGGCCCGCCCCGGGCGATCTGTTCCTGGAACTTGGGAATCACGCTCCCGGCGCTCGCCAGGACGTTGCCGAAGCGGACCATCTCGAACCGGGTGCTCCCCCGCCCCTGGAATACCTGGCAGACCATTTCCGCCAGCCGCTTGGTCGCCCCCATGACATTGGTGGGGTTCACGGCCTTGTCGGTCGATATCAAGACGAACCGGGCCACGCCCTGGCCGCAGGCTGCCTCCGCCACCCGAAGGGTGCCGAGCACGTTATTGCGAACGGCCTGCCAGGCATTACCGACCTCCATCAGCGGCACATGCTTGTAGGCCGCCGCGTGGAAGACCACCTCGGGTCGGTGGGCCTCCATCACCTCAGCCAACCGCGTGGCGTCCTTGACATCGCCCGCCAGCGGTACGATCGCCACCCCGGGCATGTGGTCGACAAACCATTGCTCGAGCGTATACAGCGCAAATTCGCTCTGTTCGTAGAACACCAAGCGGGCGGGACCGAAACGCGCGATCTGCCGGCACAGTTCGCTGCCGATGGAGCCGCCTGCGCCCGTCACCATCACGACCTTGTTGGCCAGCATATGCGCGACGTGGGGAGTGTCGATGGACACCGGCTCACGCCCAAGGAGGTCTTCGATCTCGACCCGGCGCAGGCTCGAAATCGACACTCGGCCGGTCATGACGTCCTCCAGGCCCGGCACGGTCAGAATCTGGGCCCCCGCTGCAACCGCCAATTCCGCGGCATGGCGACGGGCCTCGATGGCCGCCGACGGCATGGACAGGATCACATGCCGAGCCCGGTGAACCGCCAATACTTCAGGCAAGGCCGACACCGGCCCCAAGACCGGATGGCCATTGAGGTCGCTGCCGCACTTGGACGGATCATCGTCGAGCAGACCCACAACCCGCCAGTCAGGACTGCGGGCCAGCTCGCGCACCAAAAGATCCCCCCCACGTCCGGCCCCAACGATGATCACCGGTTTGCCCTGAGCGATCAGGCCCCCATACAGGTGGTGCTCCTTCCACATGCGGTAAAAGGCACGCCCACCACCCATGACCCCAGCCAGCAGAATCGGGAACAGGGCAATCATCGAGCGCGGCACGATCTGACCGTTGGGGCGATACAGGGCCATGAAGACGATCATCGCCGCCGAAGTGACCGCCACCGCCCGCAGCACCCGCTTCAGGTCCGGCAAGCTCGCAAACACCCACAGCCCCCGATACAAACCCGCCCAAAGACACACAAATGCATGGACGGGCAGCAAGACCGTGACACCGACATACATGATCTGGGCGTAGGCGGGCGGGACGTCGAAGTTGAAGCGCAGGAGAAAGCCGCCCACCCAGGCGATCAACATCGCCAAGGCGTCAAACAGAAACACGATTACGGAACGCGCGGACATTCAAACTCCCAGGGCGGGATCAGGACTCGGCACGCCCGGCCCCCAGCCGCCAGACTAACGCCACGAGGGGAAGG
The DNA here is from genome assembly GCA_016791025.1 of Zoogloeaceae bacterium. GTDB lineage: Bacteria > Pseudomonadota > Gammaproteobacteria > Burkholderiales > Rhodocyclaceae > JAEUNX01. The sequence goes on from JAEUNX010000155.1 coordinate 7,324, forward strand.
TATGCAACGAGAATTGCCGGCAGAGGGCTGAATGCTCCCAGGGCAACGGCAAGTGCCCAGGGAAACAGCCAGAAAAGATTGATGGTCATGGCGGCCAGGGTGACGGTCCGATGCCCGTGCTGGCGCGCCGCCCATTGATAGGCGTGGGAGCGGTGGGCCTCATAGACTCGCTCGCCCCGCAGCAGGCGACGCAGAAGCGTGAAGGATGCGTCAGCAACAAAAACGCCGAGCAGGATCACCCAGGCCCAAAGGAGGCGGCCATCGAGGTGCGCCGCCTGCAGGGCCAGTCCGCCGAGGAGCAGCCCGAGGAAGCCGCTTCCGGCATCCCCCATGAAGATTCGAGCCGGCGGCGCGTTCCAGACCAGGAAACCTGTCGCCGCTGCAGCCACGATCAGAGAGGCATCGGCCCGCTCGGGGAGGCCCGCCGCGGCCAGGAGTGCTGCGCCGGCGAGTCCGGCGAATACCGCCTCGCCACCGGCCAACCCGTCGATACCATCCATGAAATTGGTCAGATTCAAGAGCCAAACCAGTGCCGGCAGTCCCAGCAGCCAACCCCACGAGGCAGACCACCCTCCAAGGCTCGGTGGGCCCCCGAGCCAGGCCATCAACCAGCCGGCGGCGAGAAAGTGCACTCCCAGGCGCCAGCGGGCAGCGACGTGGCCATGGTCATCAAGGAAGCCGATGGCAGCCACCGCCAGTCCCGCCCCTCCAAGGGCTGCCCCCTCCTCCAGCGAGATCCGCCCCGCCATTACTCCCCAGAGCATGCCACCCAGGGCCGCGAGGACGATGGCGACGCCGCCACCCCGGGGGGTCGGGTCGGTATGGGAACTGCGGTTATTCGGCACGTCCAGGAGGCGCTCCCCGCGCAAGGCGTAGGCCCGCAGGCAGCCGGTGAGGCCCCAGGCCGCCAGGAAGACCAAGCCCAGGACGAGGAGAAGGCCGATCATGCCAATTCTCCCAGCCAATGCCGGGCGGTGAGGGCCAGCGCCTCATCCAATGAAACCGGGGGCTGCCAGGACAACCGCTTCCGCGTCTTGGTGGGATTGACCTGAAGGGTTCCGACCAGCCGAGCCGCCGCCTCTCCCCGCCCCAGCCCCCGGGCGATACCCAGTAGCAACGCCTGCGGCAGAGTGAACAGGTGGGGCGGCGAGCCGAGGGCGGTGCCAAGCCGGCGCAGGAGATCCGGCGTTGACAGATCCTCGCCGTCCGAAACCAGAAAGCGCTGATTGGCCGCAGCCGGGTGCTCAAGACAAACGGCCATGAGGTCCACGAGATTCGGCAGCGCCACCAGGGAACGCAGGTTATCCACCCCCGCCAGAGGAAGGGGAAGCCCGCGATGCAGCCACCGCATCATGGAGCGGAAATTGCCTTTCACCCCCGGCCCATAGACCAACGGTGGACGAATCACCACCCATTCCATGCCTGCGGCATCGGCGATTTCCGCGAGGCACTCCTCCGCCTCCGCCTTTGAACGTCCATAAGGGTCCAGGGGATGTAGCGGGTCGTCGGCCTCAAGCGGACGCCCTGGTACGCTGGTTTCCCCCAGTGCCTTGACGGAACTGATGAAGATAAAACGCCGCACGCCTGCCGTCACGGCCTGCTTCACGAGCCGCGCCGTTCCGGCAACGTTGACCGCCCGAAACGCCCCATAGGGATCGGCTTCGCTTTCGCGCATCACGTGGACCCGGGCGGCCGTATGGACGACCACATGACAGCCGGCCAGCAGCGGAGCCCAGTCCGCCTCGCCGCACAGGTCCGGCCCCACCACACCGCCAGGCGGCAACACGCTCGACGAGCGGCCGGCGGCGATGACCTCGACCCCCTGCCGCCTTTCCAGCGTCGAGACCAGTGCGCTTCCGACGAAGCCCGAGGCGCCTGTCACCAGAACTCTCACCGGCGAGCCCTCACGGCTTCACCTCCAAAGAACGATCCATGAACTGCCCGAGGCGGCTGGTCAACTTGATGAGAATGAACCAGGGCGGGACCGGAATTCCGTGGCTGCGGCAGGCCCGCCAAGCCTCCAGATTGCCGCGCACGACATTGCCAAGGCTCGCATTGCTCGCCCCGCCCATCCTCATCCGAACCCAAAATTCGGGCACGAAGCGGGTGCGGATGCGGTGAATGTCGAGCAGCCGCAGGGCCATGTCGAAATCCGCCTGAAGTGAATAGTCGAGATTGAACCCACCAAAACGCTGATAGACCTCGCGGCGGGCATAGAAGGTTGGGTGGGCGGGCATCCAGCCCCGCCGAGCACAAAGGCCGGACTCGTAGTCGCGGGAGCGCCACACCCGCCGAATCGTGTCCGGATTCTGAGGGTCCACGAAATATAGGTTGGCGTAACAGGCTTCCAGCGCCGGATCCGCCAAGGTCTGGACAATCCGCGTCACTACCCCCGGGTGGGTGAAGACGTCGTCAGCATTCAGGAATCCAACCACATCCCCGCTGGCTAGCGCCAAACCCTTGTTCATCGCGTCGTATATACCTCGATCCGGCTCCGAGACGAAGGCCGCCAGGTGATGCCCCCGGGTCCGTACGACCTCGGCGGTCGCATCCCGAGAGCCACCATCGATGAGAATGTGCTCAATGGCCGGGTGGTCCTGATGGGCCACGGAGTCAAGGGTATCGCCCAGGGTATGGGCGGCGTTGAAGCAGACGGTGATGATGGAAACCTTCACGGGCGCCCTCGCAATAGCAGCCCGACTTCCCGAAGCCAGAAGGCCAGGTAGGGGAGCGCCCACGGGATCACCCACAACGGACCTTTATGGCGGCGGACGAACGCAGCCCAGCCCGCCACGGGAAAGCCCTTCGGACCCCGCAGCGCCGACCAGCGCTGAACTAGGCTACGGCGCCTGTCCCGCCATGGCGGAAGCCCTCGATTTAGGGCGCAGACGCCGACGAATCCGGGGGCGATGACAACGGGAAATCCTGCCTGCCGCGCTCGCAGCCCGTAATCGAGATCACCGCCGACGTGACGGAAGGTTGGGTCGAGATTACCCACCCTTTCGGCCACAGCAGCCGGAATCAGTACGCAATTTCCGTTCATTGTGGCGCATTCCCGCCATTGGACGGGATCCGGGGCTGCCTTCTCCCAGGACGGCCAGGAAAGAGGCCAGAGCCCCCCCCGGCGCGCCACCCATCCGCCGTAGCTAAGGCCACCCCCCTCCGGATCGGCAACGCTACCGACAACAATGGCCGGACGCCCGAGGGACTCCAGTGCAGCATTGCCAGCCCGCACCATGGCCTCAAGCGCATGCGGGTGGAGGTGGGTATCGTCGTTGAGGAGGAGATAGAAATCGAATCCCCGGGCCAGTGCCTCGCCAAAAACGAGGCGCATGCCACCACCCCAATACAGGCTGCCATCGCCCACGAAAAGGTGCACCTTCGGAAAGCGCGCAGCCACCTGCGGCCCGGTGCCATCCGAAGATCCATCGTCCACCAGAAAAATCTCCAGGCCAAGTCCATCCAGTGCCAGGAATTGCAGATCTTCTAGACAACGCAAAGTGGTGGCGACACGATTGTGAGCCGCCAGCAGCACGGCGACGCTGGCCGGCGGAACGCCCCCATTATCGCGCCGCGCTTCCCCCTGCCCGGCCCGGAGCGCCGGGCAACTTCCGTCAGCCATGGAAATCCATCGCCTGACGAAATGCGGCCAGGTACCGGGTTGCCACCACTGGGTAGGAAAGGCGGTCAACCGCATCCTGGCGGGCGGCCGACCGTAGCGGCCCACCCCCGCTTGCCTCGCGCTGCGCCAGCACCCATTCGACCCCGGCCGCCAGATCATCCGGCTCAAAGGCCTCAGCAAGGTACCCGGTACGGCGGTGGTCCACCACACTCGGCAAACCGCAGGCGTTGAAAGCGACGACCGGGGTGCCGCAAGCCAGAGCCTCTACCCCGGTGTTGGGGAGATTGTCCTGCCGCGATGGAATCACCAACAGGTCAGCCGCGCTGTAGAGGAGTCTAAGACTGATGTCGTCATGAAGATGGCCCAGAAAGCGCACCGGAAAGCCCAACTTCAGGTCATCGCGCGGCGCAAGCTGGCCGAAAACCGCCAGCATCAGCTCGGGAACGCGCCCCACCAAGGCACGGAGCGCTTTTTCCAGCAGATCGAAGCCCTTGCGTGAATCCCGGGACCCGCCGATCGCACCGAACAGGGCGATCGGCACATCGATTGGCAGCCCAAGCAGGCGGCGCGCCAATCCGACTTCCACCGGCTGCCAGGCGTCGGTATCGATGGCGTTGGGAATCACGGTGACCGGCCAGTCGTGCATCAACCCGCTGTCACGGACACAATCCGCCAGCCACTGGCTAGGGGTGACAATCTGGAAACGCCGGCGCCAGGCGCGCTGCTTGCGCCGCCACACCCAACGGTTCAAATCCAGGCCGCGCTCATAGGATGGCCGATTACTCACCAAGTAGCCCGTGCGCCAACGCTCGTCCGTCGTGTAGTGTTCGGCGCCGCAGAAGGCCCACATGTCATGAAGGGTCCACACCACCGGCTTGCGGATCCGCCCAATGTCCTCGACGGACATCATCTCCGCATTCACCCAGTGGAGGTTCACCACCTCGCAGTCATCGCGATTCAGCCGTCCCGGCCAGGAGGACGGCAGAACGGCTGGCGAATGAAGAACCGGGTTATCGGTGTTCAGAACCTTGGCCAGGGCAGCGCCGGCAGCATGGCGGCCCCATACGAGAGCCTGCGGAAGATAGCCCTTTGGCCCCTCAACAGTCCAATCCCCGGCCGATGCACGGGTGACATGCATGGTCGCGCCATGTCCGGCCTGCCGAAGGGCGTGGTGGATGCGATAGCTTGCCCGCCCCGCGCCCCCGGTGATATCCGTTGCACTGACGACCGCGACCCTCATCGGCGCAATACCCGCTTCAGCGCCCGCAAAAACAGATTGATCGGAGGGAAATTCAGCCACGGACCGAGCAGCCGGGCCCACCGCTCGCCTCGCCGGCCTGAAACGACATCAAGGTCACCCTCACGCTCGAACACCAAAGCATGTTCGGCGCCCCGAACCACACCGAGATAGCGCAGCCCCATCGCCGACATCACCCATCGGAAGGTGTGGCGCAGGAAGAAGGTACGCGGCAGATGGCACTCGATCACCGGGAAGAAGCAGTTGGCAAAAATCAACCATCCGCCGGGCCGCACGCTCGCCGCAAGCTGAGCCGCAAGCCCGATCGGGTCCTCCACGTGCTCGAGCACGTCCTGAGCGATGATGGCATCGTATCCACCGCTGCCGGTGTCGCGCACGAACTGCACCTGGGAAAGGTGCGCCACCCGAGCCATCCCCATGGGCGACGGAAATGGCTCGACGATATCCACCCGAGTGCCCGGTCGTCGGTCCGCAACGGCCAAGGCCAGTTCGCCGAAGCCGCCGCCATAATCGGCAACCCGATCCGGACACAATTCGGCAAGGTGGCCGGCAATGGCGGTGCGGTGTCCGACGGAAACCGGATCCGTCGCCGTAAAGATGCCGTTCATCGTCCAGACTGGGTGACTGTAAAACGCGGCGATAGGCTGCTCGGAGAGGGAGCGGCGGCTGTCCAGCCCGAACTCTCTCCAAATGCGATCCATTTCTGCCCACACCCACTCGACGGTCGGCCTCTCGACAGGAAGCCCGCCCAGATATTCCCTGACCTCAGCTCCCAATTCGGCGGAGGGGAGAGTGAAGCCCCAGACCTTCAAGCCTGCCATATCGGTTCATTCATCTCGTTTGACCGCATTGAATCATCATGTCGTTCCAGGAACGTCGGTCGCTAGGAGGGCCACAGGCCCAGGCGACGGGCCAATCCGCCCACCCAGGACCGTAGCCGCCGACGCGGGCTGCCCGTCCACCGCCGAATCCGCGCCAAAGCCAGCGCGGACTCCTCCACGTCGGTGGGAAATCGGAGTTCGCCCTCGAACAACGCCTGGGCGGCAAAACTGCTGTCCGCGCCGCAATTGCTCCCGCTCCCGTCATGGCCGATATTTCGAACGAAGGAGACACTGGGATTCAGGCATAAACCGCCCCGCTCGAAGATGGCGGCATACCAGAAAATGGCCCAGGTGCGTTTTACTCCAGCGTGATTGGCCTCGACCTGCGACCAAAAATCGTAGGCCCCATCGATGTTGAAGCGCCGGATCTTTTGTTGGTTCCAATCAGTGACGAGCCGCCGCGGATCACGCTCGAAATGCCGCCAGCGATCACCCCAGGTGGCCCAGCCCCAGCAATTCATCGCCCGCCAGAAGAACGCGCCCTCGAGACCCGACGGGTCGATCGGGTAGTTCCACCCACTGATATGCCAAACCCGCGGATCCTCCTCGTACCTCGCGAGGGCCTGATTCATGAAGGTGAGGAAGGATGGGCTCGTCACCAAGTCATCTTCGAGCACGATGACCTTGCCCCTTTCGCCAACCACCTGCGTAACGCCTTCAATGATGTTACGGGCAAGTCCAAAGTTCTCAGGGCGCTCGACGACCCGGACCCGCGCAAAGCCCTCAGCGCCCTTGACCAGGGCCCGCACTTCGGCGACTGCACCCTCGTCTTCGGGCCCTTTGGGGCCGTCAGCAAAAATGATCAGATCGCTGCTGGTCGCCAGGTAATTCGCCGCCAGCGCCGCCAAGGTGCGGCGTGTATGCTCGGGTCGCCCGTGGACAAAAAGAACAATGGGGGCAAAATCAGCCGAAGGCACTTTCGCAGTATCGGGGGACGGCCGGCTGATCACGCTGCCCTCCTACGATGGAGACTCAGCAACGCTCCCCACCAGACCCGCAGCAGATTCTTGACCAGGAATCGCCCAGGGCAGGTCAGCAGGAGAAAATTGGTCCAGTAGACGGGATTACCCGAGGACCTTTTGGAAAATAATTCGCGGAGTGCAGCAAGCCAACTCAGGTTCGAAGGAATCGCCCTCAGGCCGGTGGTCTCATAGTCGGGAACCAGCACCACCTCGGGGACCGTCAGGATGTCTAGGCCCCGCCGATGGGCCCGCATGGTGAACTCATAATCTGACAAATAGTGGGGAAGCCATCGCGGGCGAAATCCTCCGATCCGGCCAAGATCCGTCCGCCTCAGGAACAGGCCCCGGGTCGATCCGCAGTTGACGGGCTCGCCCTCCTTTGCCGTCGCAAGGATCCACCGACGGAAGTCTACATGGACACCCGACTCGGACACCGCTCCCGACCTCGGATCCCGCAAGCGTGCCAACACGACGGCATCTGGATGCGCCATCAATACCCGCACTCCGGTCTCAATAAAATCCGGCGCAATTTCAACGTCGTCGTTGATGATCAGAACGACGTCTCCGGGATGAAGCGGAACCGCCTCTAGCCAATTCAGGCCAGCCTGTAGCGCTCCAGCCCACCACCAGTTTCCGTCGCCAGAAATGACGTGCAACTGGTCTCCGACAAGGATTTGCGCCACGGCCTCGGCCGTCCCATCCCGGGAACCATCATCCAGCAGGACCAACTGGAACGCCTGGTGGACCTGCACCTTCAGCATCTGAACAAATCGGGCAGTTGTCGCCAAACGGTTGTGGACCGGGAGAAGGACAAAAACCCGATTCATCGCCGTCGCATCACCACAATTCGATTGTCCCCTTTGCCAATTGCGTCAAAGAGCCGGGTGAGCATGGCGTTCAGGCCAATCTTATGCAAGGCTCGAATCCCGCGCTCCCACCAAATAGATCGCCCCGAAGTGGCGCCTGGCTGAGGTTTCCAGAACACCGACGAATTGCCTTCGCTGGGGAAGTTGACGAGGTGCATCCACTGGTAGCGGAGCCAGTCGGAGTGCGTCAGCGTCCTTTCCAGTTCAACGTACAGACCCGCCTTCTCAGCCAATACACCAATTGAACGACGCGAGAAGAAGTGCAAATGGTAGGGAGTATGCCAATTGATCCAATGGCGCCCAAATAGCCAGGCTCCCCAACCCTGTGCGTTGGGAAAGCTCAATATCAGCTTGCCGTCCGCCTTCAGCAATTTCCGCGTCGCGCGAATCGTTGCGACCGGATCCACAAGATGTTCCGCGACCTGATCGAAGGTGATGACGTCGAAAAATTCGGTCGCATACCCACTTCCATCGAACAACCCGTGGGTAATTCGAAGCCCATGGGCCTGAGCGACGCGCTGCGCATTTTCGTCAGCTTCAATCCCATAGGCCTCACAACCACGCGCTTGGTGAAAACCTAGCGAATGTCCAAACCCGCAACCGACATCAAGGACCCGCGAGTTGGGGGGCACCCAGGCAAAGGCCGCACTGCGCTCGCCAATCCACCAGCCGCGCCATCCCCCCAGCAACTGTTTGGGCGCATAGCTCGTGACGTCCATAGACTTTCGCGGGTAAAAACGAGAATACAGGTCTCCCAATTGCTCCGGGTTGAAAAGAGCATCCAAGAATGCGTGTCCGCAGGCCTTGCACTTCAGCAATTCGAAGCGGCCTGGATAACCATATCGATCGTCATAGAGTCCGCTTCGCCATGGCGCAGCAGAGGCGGAATCACAAATCGGACAAGCCATGCTTCTGCAATATGTAAAGACAGTGATCAGGTCCCAGCGCAGGGAGGCCGCGATAGCAGCTTCTCATCCACTGCCTGAAAATGCTGAACTTCGCCCGCCAAGACTCCTGGCGATATCCCCGCGAAGCGTAGGTCCTTACCACCCTGGCAGTCTGCCAGCCAGTCAAACCCAACAGCCAGGCGGGCGATGGGAAAAGGATGTGCTCCGGATAAGCTGCATACCACCAACGAGGCCCGGCCAACCTCGCCGACTGCGATTCAATATCGCCAGTCAGAATCACTAAATAGCCATTTTCCGCCAATCGACTCCAACACAAATGAAGAAAAGATTGCAAATCGTAAAGGTGCTCGACAAGATCGAATGCGCATATGACATCCAGCTCACCCTCATTGAGTTGCCCCAACCGATCCGCAACTCGATGACCACGCTGACGGAGCGCCGTTTGGCAGCTGGTGGAAAGCTCGATCCCCGTCGTGATGGCCCCTCGAAAAGCCGCCATATCGAGGAGTCCACCGGCCCCGCAGCCCACGTCAGCAATGCGAACCCCGGCCTTTAACAGGCGCTCAAGTTCCGTTATGACCTCAGGACACTTTTGGTACTCGAAGGCGTCTGCAGCACTCCAACGAGAGCCGCTATCTCCGAGGGCATAGAGACGCTGAGAATCGCTCGAGGATAAGGAGTTCTGCGTGAATCCGGACCGGCAAGACGAACACCGCCACAATTCGGGAGGATGCGACAACTCGATGGTTTCAGAAGAGAAGCGCACAGGATTCTCATATCGAATAGGCCCGATGCGCCTGATGTCGTGCGCCCCGCACAATGGACATAGGTCATGACGCCGGGAGTTCTCGAACCGCCTCAACACACCGGCCCACCACTTGGGATTCGCTCGCGGATCATGCGCGCGGGGGCGCCGCCAACGATCGAGTTGGGCGCAACGTCGGAATTGACCACCGCGCCCGCTGCCACAACTGCCCCTCGTCCGATCGTTACCCCCTGCAGGATGATCGCCCCCGAGCCGATCCACACGTCGTCTTCAATGACGATGGGTGCCGTCTGGACCGTTGAATTCATTGGCGACACCCGATAGTCATGGGTTGCAGTGGTCAGCACCGCGTGCGAAGCGATCATGACATCGCTTCCTATGGAAATCGGGGCATGCGCCCACATCTGGACAAAAGGCGCAATGGTGACCCGCTGACCACACGAGACGTTCTCCGCAGGCTCGATCCATACGGGCCCATAAACACGAAGCGACCCGCCTACAGACCGAATGCGGTGCTGCCAGTATTGTTCGACCGCAGCCTGTGCCACGGGGACAAAGCGCCTGAACAGGCTGACCAATCCCCGTCGAATCCCGTTACGCAACCCCAAAACTCACCCCGTCCAAACGCCCTCCCCGCCCTCAACCCCGCCCCTGCATAGGGGGGGGGCGCCTCAGATAACTAAGCACGCCCACAGGGAGCAACACTGATTTCAGCATCATCCAGCCGACACTCCGAAACTTTGCAAATAGGAATAGAAACAGAAAGGGCGCAGTCTGGGAAAGCAGGAACGCAATGCTAGCGCCTGCGATTCCAAAAGTCGGTATCAGGATGACGTTCGACCCAACGCCAAATGCAGCCGCCAGTAACGCAAAGCCGAGATGGTACTTTTGGTAGTCGTTGATCATCAGCCACTTCGAGTATATCGACGATATTGCAATCATCACGAATGCGAAGGCGGTCGTCTGCAAAACCTCGCCGCCCCCTGCGAACTTGGCGCCATACAGGAGAATGACGATGTTGTCGCCAAGGAAGGCCATGACAAGCGCTGTTAAATACCCAAAAGCACTCATTCCCAAAAACAGCTGCTCCAACTTTCGGCCGAAGACCCCCGGACCAGCCTGATGAGCCGACACCAAAGCCGGATAGATTGCGTTTGCGATCATCGCAGGGATCAGGAAGAGCGACTCGATGATCCTCATTCCTGCTGCGAAAAGACCAACTTCGGCGTCACCCAAAAGTTCGCCAATCAAGACCCGGTCCAATCGGGTGTAGCAGGCGACAGCGAGGCCGGATAGCACGAGCGGCCACGACTGGGACAGTTGCCGCCGGACTTCGGCCCAAGTAGCGGCGCCAATGGACCCGCCAACCCCCTCCTGGCGAGCAATCCAACCCAACAGCGCCGCGACGGTGACCTGCTCAGCCACCAAGGCTACAGCAAAATATTCCACCGACATCCCAAGGGCGATCAATCCCAGCCGCAGGCCCGCAAACGCCAGAAATGCGCAAGTTCGGATCACCGCAATCCGTCGCACTCGCATCTGCGATTGCAACAGGATGTCGAAGACGTCCAGGGCCGAGGCGAACTGCCCGACGGTGAGTATTGCGACCAATACCATCGCCAGCGAATCACTTTGACGGAGGCCATAGACCGCAACGAGTGCCCCGCCAGTCGCGACCCCCGCACCGGCAAGACGGATTGCCAAAGCAGTACCGACCATCACCCGACGGTGCTCTGGCCGCCGCACCAGATCCCGCAATAGCAGACCGTCGAGCCCAAGGGTCGCAACGATGGCGAACAGACCCACGAAGGCCAGGGCAAAACTCAGTGCGCCGAAATACTCAGGTCCAAGGTGGCGCGCCGTAAGTGCCGTGAGCACCACACCTATCGCCATCCGCAATAGGCGATCGGCGAGCAGCCAACCCGCATTGGCCAAAACAACGCCCAAAAATTGACGTCGCCCCAGAAACTCCCGAAATGCGGCGAGGCGATAGCGCGAAGTAAGCCCGGACCGCCCCCCCGACATCACAGGCGAACAGGGCCGCGCCAACGCAGATCGTCAGAGGTGCCGCGCGCGCCCTCCCAAGTGCTCAGGCTAGGCGACCAGCGCCGACCCGACACTCGCGACCATGCCCACCCCATCGACGCCACCGCCTTCAATAAAGGCAAAAACGTATCGAACGGCGATTTCGGAACTGCGATGCCACGGGCCTCAACCCCTCGGCAAGCAGCAACTTGGCCAAACAGCCGACGCTCCGTCCCGTCACCCTATTGGTGAAGGCGACCGGTCCCGATTGATTGGCCATACGATCCCTCCTCGGGCGTCCGATGCAGGCCGATCAGGCCGAATAATACTGACGGTACCAGGCAACGAAGCGCGCCACCCCGGCGTCGATCGCAGTACCGGGATGAAAGCCCGTCCATTCCGCCAGCTCCGACACGTCGGCGTAAGTCGCTGGCACATCGCCCGGCTGAATCGGGAGCAGATTCTTCTCCGCCTTTTGTCCGAGCGCCTTTTCGATGGCTTCGATGAAAGCCATCAGTTCCACCGGCCCCTGGTTGCCGATATTGAAGACCCGGTAGGGCGCGTTGCTGCGGGCGGGGTCGGCACCGGCGGGATCGTAGGCCGGGTCGGCCTCAGCGGCACGATCGAGGACGCGAATCACGCCCTCAACGATGTCGTCGACGTAGGTGAAATCCCGCTGCATGCGGCCATGGTTGAACACGTCGATCGGACGGCCCTCAAGCATCGCCTTGGTGAACAGGAAGAGCGCCATGTCCGGCCGACCCCAGGGGCCGTAGACGGTGAAGAAACGGAGCCCAGTCGTCGGCAATCGATAAAGATGGCTGTAGGTGTGGGCCATCAGTTCGTTGGCTTTTTTGGTGGCGGCATAGATGCTGACCGGATGGTCCACACTGTGATGCTCGGAAAACGGCATCGTCGTGTTGCCCCCATAAACGCTGGAGCTGCTGGCATACACCAGGTGGGCGACGCCATTGTGGCGGCAGCCCTCGAGAATGTTCATGAAGCCAACAAGATTGCTTTCCACGTAGGCATGGGGATTCACCAGCGAGTACCGCACCCCGGCCTGGGCAGCCAGGTGAACCACCCGGTCGAACTGCTCCGCCGCGAACAGGGCCTCCATTCCAGCCCGATCGGCGACATCCAGTCTGACGAACTTGAAGCCGGCGCGAGGAGTCAATCGCGCCAGCCGGTCTTCCTTGAGCCGGACGTCATAGTAGTCGTTCAGGTTATCGAGGCCGACGACCTCGTCGCCACGATCGAGCAAGCGCTCGGAGGTATGCATGCCAATAAAGCCGGCTGCGCCTGTCACAAGTACTTTCATGGACTACGCCCTCACTCGGTCAAGGGATACTGGCTGCATCGCAGCAAAGGGCAAGATTATATGCCAAGCCGCCCTTTCCCCCAGTTTGGGCTCGTGGCCCGCACCGGTCGGCACCGTTCCGGCCCGGTATACTGAGCGTCTCCCTCTCGACGAGCATCCATGCCCGCCCGCCTGCTCTACACCTTGATCTGGTGTATCACCCTGCCCGCCGTGCTCATCCGTCTGGTCTGGCGAAGCCGTCGTCAGCCGGCCTACCTGGAGCACCTTGCCGAACGATTCGGATACGGCACCCCCCTGAACCGGCCCCTGTTGTGGGTCCACGCGGTCTCGGTCGGTGAGACGCGGGCCGCAGCGGGCCTGATCCGCCAGCTCCTCCAGCGCTATCCGACCCACCATATCCTCCTGACCCACATGACCCCCACCGGCCGCGCCACCGGTGCCGAACTGTTCGCCCGGGAACCACGAGTTCAGCAGCGCTATCTGCCCTACGACCTGCCCTGGGCTGTGGCCACATTCCTCTCCCGTACCCGCCCGGCCCTCGGCTTGATCATGGAAACCGAGCTCTGGCCCAACCTCTTTGCGGCCTGCGCCTGCGCCAAGGTTCCGCTGATCCTCGCCAATGCCCGCTTGTCCGCCCGCTCCGCGCGTGGCTACCAGCGCATACGCCCGCTCGCCACCCCAGCCTTGGCCAGCCTAAAAGCAGTAGGCGCGCAGAGCCCTGACGATCTTCGTCGCCTGGCGGACCTGGGCGCCCGGGACGTGCGCCTGACCGGCAATGTGAAATTCGACGCCAGGGCCCCAGCGGACCAGCATGAGCTGGGCGAGCGCTTTCGTGAACGGATGGGCGGTCGCCCGGTACTGCTGGCGGCCAGCACCCGCGAAGGTGAAGAGGCGCTGATTCTGGCCGCATTCGCCGATCAGGCACCGCCAGAGGTGATCCTGGCCCTGGTCCCGCGCCACCCCCAACGTTTCGACGAGGTGGCACAGCTCGCGCGCGAGCGGGCCCTCACCGTCCAGCGCCGCTCGGATGATCGGCCCCTGGGACCGGACACCAGGGTTTGGCTGGGAGATTCGATGGGGGAAATGTTCGCCTACTACCATGCCGCCGACGTCGCCCTGATCGGAGGGAGCTGGCTCCCTCTCGGCGGGCAGAACTTGATCGAGGCCTGCGCGGTGGGCTGCCCGGTAGTCACCGGCCCCCACACCTTCAATTTTGCCCAGGTCACCATCGAAGCCTGCGATCGCGGGGCGGCCTGGCGAGCCGGAAATGTGGCCGCAGGCGTGGCGGAGGCCTTGGAAATCCTGGCAGATCGCCCGCGACGCCAAGCCATGGGCCAAGCCGGCATCGAGTTCGTCAAAGCCCACCAGGGGGCGACGGAACGGACCTTGGCCCTGATCGCCCCTTATCTGGCGACGGCGGCCCCGAACCGGGACTGATCAGGGGGCAAGGAGGCCATTCAGGCTGACCACATCATCCTCGCCCAGGGTGCCAGCCGCCGCCTTGAGGCGTAGCTGGGCCACAAGGGTGTCGTAGCGGGCCTTGGCCAGCTGTCGCCGGGCATCCGCCAATTGGGTCTGGGCATTGAGAACGTCGATGTTGATGCGGACCCCAACCTCGTAGCCCAGCTTATTGGCTTCAAGGGAGGAGAGGGACGACGTCTCCGCCGCCTCCAGCGCTTTAACCTGCGCCATGCCGCTCGTTACGCCGAGGTAGGCCTGGCGAGCCGCCAAATTGGCAGCCCGACGGGCGCTGTCCAGGTCGGCCAGCGCTTTTTGGCGCAATGCGCTCGCCTCC
>JAEUNX010000166.1 GCA_016791025.1 Zoogloeaceae bacterium
ATAGCCGTAGTTGCAGGGATAGCGCATGGAGGTGCCCATGAAGCGATCCACGAACACGCAGCTGCTGTCCTTATCCACCTCGAATTTGATCGGCTCCCCCTGAGCGGAGATCTCAATGATGACATTGATGTCGTTCGGCACGTCTTTGCCAGATTTGACCTGATCGAAGCCCATACTCCCTCCCTTGAAAAAGTTTGCGGATTATAAGGGATTGTCCTGACGACGACCTGACTTCCTGCCCCCTCAGGCCGCGTCGAACCCAGCCCCCTCCACCGCCTCCCGCAGCGCGGCCAGGCTCACCTGGCCCGGATCGAACTCCACCCGGGCCTCGCCCGCCTCCAGCGACACCTGGGCCGCCGCCACGCCGGGCAGTTGCGTCAGGACCTGGGTGACGTTCCTGACGCAGCCGCCGCAACTCATGCCGCCTACTTTGATGACCACGCTTTCCATTGCTTGCTCCTTTCACTGATTTACCGCCCTGGCCGCCAACGCCGCAGCAGCAGGGAATTGGATACCACCGACACCGAACTCAGGGCCATGGCCGCCCCGGCGATCACCGGATTGAGGTAGCCCATGGCCGCCAGGGGAATGCCCAGCACGTTGTAGATGAAGGCAAAGAACAGATTCTGGCGGATCTTGGCCAAGGTCGCGCGGGAGAGGCCGATGGCGTCCACCACACCGGCGAGGCTCCCCTTGACGAGGGTGATGTCCGCCGCCTCCACCGCCACGTCGGACCCGCTTCCCATGGCAAAAGACACATCGGCCGCCGCCAGGGCGGGGGCGTCATTGATCCCGTCGCCGGCCATTCCCACCCGGGCGCCCGCCTGACGCAGCGCCGCCACAGCCGCTGCCTTGTCGCTCGGCAGGACCCCCGCCTCGTAGTCCTGGATGCCCGCCGCCGCCGCGATCGCCGCCGCCGTGGCGGGATGATCGCCGGTGAGCATTACCACCCGCACCCCAGCCGCCCGCAACCGCGCCACCACCTGCGGGGAATCCGGCCGCAGGCTGTCCGCCACCCCGATCAATCCCGCCGGTTGGCCATTGACCGCCACCGCCACCAGGGATTGCCCCGCGGCGGCCAGTTGGCCGACCGCCTCGGCATCGAAGGCACACCCTTCCTCGGCGAGAAAGGCGGGGGACCCCAGCACCACCGCGCGGCCCTCGGCCCGACCCCGTAGCCCTTTGCCGGGAATCGCCTGAACATCCTCCGCGGGGGGAAGTGGCCCGGCCAGGGAGGCATGCGCCACCACGGCCGCTGCCACCGGGTGGGCGCTGGTGGCCTCGAGGGCCGCGGCCAGGCGCAGCACCTCCGCCTCGGCAAAGCCGGACAGGGCCACCACGGCCTGAACCCGGGGCTTGCCCTCAGTCAGCGTTCCCGTCTTATCCACCGCCAACACATTCACTCTTTCGGCGAGTTCCAAGGCTTCCGCGTTCTTCACCAGGATGCCCGCCCGGGCGCCCTGCCCTGTTCCCACCATCACCGCCGTGGGCGTTGCCAGGCCCAAGGCGCAGGGACAGGCAATCACCAGGACCGCCACCGCATTGATCAGCGCCTTGGCAAAATCGCCGGCCAAGAACCACCAGCCCAGAAAGGTCACCAGCGCCACCGCGACCACCACCGGGACGAACACGGCAGAAATGCGATCCGCCAGGCGTTGCACCGGCGCCTTGGAGCCTTGGGCGGCTTCCACCATCCGGACGATCCCGGCCAGGAGGGTCTGACGACCGACCCCGGTCGCTCGGCAACGAAGCACGCCAGCGCCATTGACGGTCGCAGCAAAGACTTTGTCTCCCGACCGCTTTTCAACCGGCAGACTCTCCCCGGTGAGCATTGCTTCATCCACGCCCGATTCGCCGGATTCGACCACCCCATCCACCGGCACGGCATCCCCCGGGCGCAGCAGGAACCGGTCGCCGGCCTTGAGGCTTTCCACCGGTACTTCGACCACTTGGCCGTCGCGCTCGACCCGGGCGACCTTTGGCGCCAGACTGAGGAGTGCCTCGATGGCCGCAGACGTGCGGGCTTTGGCTCGAGCCTCCAGGAGCTTGCCCAGGAGGATCAGGGTGATCACGCTGGCCGAAGCCTCGAAGTACACATGGGCGTGGGTTATTCCCGCCAGGGTCACCACCAAGCTGTACAGATAGGCCATGCTGGTGCCAAGGGCCACCAGGACATCCATGTTCGCCCCCCCGCCCCGCAGGGCCGACCACGCCCCCCGGTAGAATCGGGCGCCCACCCAGAACTGCACCGGGCTCGCCAGGGCAAGCTGCAGCCATCGCGGGATGAGGTCGTGGTGTCCCGCCCCCAAGTCGCTGGAGAACATCGCCGGCATTTGCGCCAGCAGCGGCAACGTGAGCGCCACCGAAATCCAGAAGCGCCTCAGCTCGAGGTGGAAATCCGCCTCCTTGCGAGCTTTTTCCTGCTCCCGTCCGGCAAACCCGATCTCCAGGGCCCTGAAGCCGGCCCGTTCGACGGCGAGGATCACGTCATCGAGGCTCGCCGCTCCGGGTTGCAGGTTTACGTGAGCGCGCTCCGTCGCGAAATTGACTGTCGCCGACGTTCCCGCCACCCGATTGAGGACCTTTTCAAGGCGGGTGGCGCAGGCGGCGCAGGTCATCCCGGTGATGGCGAGGTCATGCTCCGCGGCGGGCACCTCGAAGCCGGCCTTGCGAATGGCCGTCACGACGGCCAGTGGGTCGGTGTCCGGGGTGGCCAAACGTACCCGAGCGCGTTCCGCCGCAAAATTCACCGTGGCGGTGACGCCGGGAAGGCGATTGAGGACCGTCTCGACCCGGGCGGCACAAGCGGCGCAGGTCATCCCGGCGATGGGCAAATCCAAGTCTGATCTCGGGTCGATGGCGGTATCGCTCATCTTGATCTCCTAGTTCGAGCTCCCCTGAAAAAGGGCTGCGGGGATACTTCGATTGGAGTCTAATCTCCGTACCCAGGTACGGAGTCAACCCCCATGGATTCCCCAAGTTTGACCATTGGCCGACTGGCAGGTGCCGCTGGCGTCGGTGTCGAGACAGTCCGCTACTACCAGCGCCGAGGCCTCATCGGCACCCCCCATGGCGCCGCCGGCGTTCGTCGCTACGGAAAAGCCGAATTGGCTCGCCTGCGGTTCATCCGCCACGCCCAACGCCTGGGTTTCAGTCTGGACGAAGTGGCAGGCCTTCTGGACCTGGACGAAATGACCGATCGGAACGCGGCCCGCAAAGCCGCTCTGGACAAGCTGGGCGAGATCGAGGAAAAGATTCACCGGCTGGAGACGATGCGGCGGGCCCTGGCAGATCTGGTCAGGTGCTGCGAGGCGGGCCCCGGGGCGGAACCCTGCCCG
Organism: Zoogloeaceae bacterium; assembly: GCA_016791025.1. Lineage (GTDB taxonomy): Bacteria > Pseudomonadota > Gammaproteobacteria > Burkholderiales > Rhodocyclaceae > JAEUNX01. The sequence continues at coordinate 3,339 of JAEUNX010000166.1, forward strand.
ATCCTGCACACCCTATCTGGCGTGGAGGAACTGCCACTTCCCTAAACGTGACAGAGCACGCCATCCCACAGCTTCCCCCCCAGGCTGGGGGCCAAGATCAGCCCGAACACGCCGAAGGACAACACCAGAAGGCCAGCCGCGTAACGGACCTTCGAGTTGCGGGTGACATCCCGCAGGCGCCTGAAAAGCAAGCCAGCCAACAAGAGGTTGGGTAGCGTCCCAAGGCCGAAGGCGGCCATCAAAGCGGCCCCGCGGGTTGCGGAGCCCGTGACCAGCGCGGTGGCGAGAACGCTGTAGATCAATCCGCAGGGCACCAGCCCCCACAGCATTCCCAAGGGTAACGCCTGGAGTGGGGAGCGGGCCGGCAGGAAACGTCGGGTCAAGGGCTGCACGCGGCGCCAGATCCGGTGGCCCAAGCGCTCCACCGGCGCCAGCAAGGCGGTGAATCCGGTGAGGTAGAGACCCAGAGCAATCAACATCAAATTCGCCAGCACATACAGGGCGAGCTGAATGGGGAGGACGTCGTTGAACAATAGTCCCACCGTCCCCAGCGCCCCCATGGCGGCCCCCAAGAAAATGTAGGTCGCAATCCGGCCAAGGTTGTAGGCGAGGTGAATCGGCCACTGCCGCTGGACAGCACCGGGAATCTGGACGGTCAGGGCCCCGACGATGCCGCCACACATGCCGACGCAATGGGTGCCCCCCAGGAGCCCCACCAGAAAGATGGCGATGTAGCCGGTTTCAGGCATTGCGGAAAAAGGAGGCGGGCGTCGTCATGGATGCGATGGTAAACCGGAAGCGCGACCCCTCGCCCTCAAATCACTTTCGAGTAGCGGGTTCGCTCCCGGTCCGCCCGCAGGTAGCGATCGAAGACCATGGCGATTCCCCGCACCAGGAGGCGCCCTTCTGGCCGAACGGTGATCCACTTGTCGGTCACCTCGACCAGCCCTGCCTCCTCCATCGCCCGCAGATCCGCCAATTCGGCAGCGAAATAGTCCTTGAAGGAGATGAGATGGGCAATCTCGATGGATTCGATCGACACCTCGAAGTGGCACATGAGGGCCTGGATCATGGCCCGCCGCAACAGGTCGTCAGCATTGAGTTCCACCCCCCTCAGGACCGGCAGGGTATCCCGGTCCAGGGCATCGTAGTACTCGTCGAGGGTCTTCACATTCTGCGCGTAGCAAGGACCCACCTGGCTGATCGCCGACACGCCGAAGGCCAGCAAATCACACTCGGCGTGGGTGGAGTAACCCTGGAAGTTACGATGGAGGCGGCCCTGCCGCTGGGCAATGGTCAGCTCATCGTCCGGCTTGGCAAAATGGTCCATGCCGATATAGACGTAGCCCGCCTCGGTCAGCCGGCGGATACCGAGTTGCAGCAGCTGAAGCTTGGTGTCCGCCGTGGGGAGTTCGGTCGAAATAATCCGCCGCTGCGGCTTGAACAAGCCGGGAAGATGCGCATAGCTGTAGAGCGAAATTCGATCTGGCGAGAGTTCTAGAACTTCCTCCAGGGTGCGATTGAAGCTGATGACGTTCTGCTTGGGCAGGCCGTAGATCAGGTCGAGGCTGACGGACTTGAAGCCGGTTTGCCGCGCGGCATTCATCACCCGCCGCGTTTCATCGACGCTCTGGACGCGATTTACGGCTTTCTGGACCGCCAGGTCGAAATCCTGGACCCCGACGCTCATCCGGTTGAAGCCGAGTTCGCCCAGAAGCGCGACGGTCGCCTCGTCCACCTTGCGCGGGTCCACCTCGATGGAATATTCCCCGTGGGGGGCCAAGGTGAAGTGGCGATGGACGATCGCGAGAAGCTCGCGCAATTCGTCGTGGGAGAGAAAGGTGGGCGTCCCACCCCCCAGGTGAAGCTGCGCCACCTGCCGGGGACCCGACACCGCAGCAGCCTGCATCGCCACCTCTTTTTCCAAATATTTCAGATACTTGGCGGACCTACCATGGTCTTTGGTGATGATCTTGTTGCAGGCGCAATAGTAGCAAATCGTGTTACAGAACGGGATGTGGAAGTATAATGAGAGCGGTTTGGCTACGCCGCCGACTGCCCGTTGCCCCAATCGGCACAGGAAGGCGTCGGCATCAAAGGCCTCAACAAAGCGATCCGCGGTGGGGTAAGACGTGTACCGTGGCCCATTGACGTCGAATCGCCGAATGAGTTGCGGGTCGAAGTGAAGCGCAGAGTGCATCGTGGGGG
>JAEUNX010000044.1 GCA_016791025.1 Zoogloeaceae bacterium
AAGGCATCCCAGCCCATGGGCTGCAGCACGTCGTAGCCCCGCATGCGATGCCAGCGGGCCAGCACGTCACCGATGGTGTAGTTGCGGACGTGGCCCATGTGCAGCTTCCCGGAGGGATAGGGAAACATGGATAGGCAGTAATACTTGGGCCGGTCGGCGGATTCCATCGCGCGGAAGGCCGCCGTGGCCTGCCAGTGAGCCTGGGCCGCGGGTTCAAGGGCCGCGGGTTGATACTTTTCTTGCATCGGGATGCGCCGGGAGTGGGCCAAGCCCGGAATTATAGCGTCAAGCGCCCAGGCACTCCGGGTGCCGGCCTCACCAAAAGAGCTTCAGGGTCGCAAATGCATGGGGTTCGGCTCGGTAGCGGCCCTCGTGGAATTCGACGTAATCCCCGCCGACGCTTTGCAGTGTTAAGGAAAATTCGCTTTCCTTGCCAATGGGGCCGAATTTCTTGGCAATTCGTACATCGACCCGGCCATGGGTGGGAACGACGTCGCCCTGGTTCAACCAGTACATCGCGTCGGAATGGTAGAGCCCCAGGCTTGCTTGCCAACGGTCCGGCAACTCCTTGATGAGCAGCAGCGAGGTCATGGTGGTGGGGGCGCTCAGGATCAAATCAGGGTCTGTATGGCGGGTTCCGGCGTCAATGTCCATGAAAGTCTGGGTCAGCACGACCCGGCCCCAGCCCGGTTTCCTCCAGTCGAGCCGGAATTCCATCCCATCCACATTGACGCCGTCGGAATTGACGAAATAAAAGGTATCTGGGCGGCCAATCTGGCGGAGATTTCTGTAATCGGCGGGCGGCGCCCAGGCGCAAAGTCGGTTCGGGCGCGGGGGATAAAAGCAGCGCTGCTCGTCAATGTAGCGTTCGTACTTTTCCCGATAGATCCGGGCGTCGGCCGAGAGGCCGAGGCTGGGAAAGTGGCCGACGTAGCCCAGTTCGAGAAAGCGCACCCGCTCGGGCTCCACGTTGCCATGGGACCAGTAACCCAGTTTCACGATCCGGTCATCTTTCCGGATCGTTTCGAAGCTTTCGGCTTCCCACACCGAGGGAGCCCGGTAGGCCATGCCTGCCGAGGCCCGAATGACCGATTCCGGTGCGAGGAAGTAGTTCACCGCGACCCGGGGGGAGAGCAGCTTCCCGCTGACATAGTGGTGCTCGAAGGTCCCGCCGAGGTTGATGGCCAGGTCGTCGATCGGCTTCCAGGTCGTGCTGCCGAACAACTCCCACTGGGTCCCGGAAAACGCCTTCGGCCCAAGATAATGTTCAGAACTCACGACGTCGCGGCGGACCGCCATGCCCCACAAAGTTTGCCAGCGGGGTGATAGCAGCGCCGTGTGCTGAACCTCAATTTCGTCCCGCTGGGTGTTCAGGTCGAAGTCAATGGGTACGAGCCCGATGCTGGTATCGACATTCCAGGCGCTTCGCTCGGCCCGGTCCTGGTGGAAATACTTGACCGAGAATTCCGAGCCGGGCTCGGCGCTGCGGTGCCAGGCCAACTGGAGATAGTTGTCGCGAATGTCCTCGCGTCGAAGAGGGTCGAGGGGGTCGACGGCGGATCCCGTGCGGTTGTAGCCCATCGTGGCGCCGGCACTGAGGCGAAACTGATCGATGAAGGTGGGCTGCACCTGCATTTGCAGTGTGGCCACGCTGCGATCGATCGATTCCTCGGGGTTGTCGTGGAAGTCGTTGAAATTGTGGGCCCGGCGGCGGGACGCTGACAGGCGCCAGTCGATACCTCCGGCGGTGTCGCCATTGATCCGGACGCCCGCATCCACCAGCCCATTGGTGCCGCCTCTCAGGATGAGGCCAGTCCCCGATTCGGTACGGGGAGGGCGGGTCACGATATTGACGACGCCCTGAAAGGCGTTGGTTCCGTAGGCGCCGCCGTGGGGGCCGCGGACCACCTCGATTCGATCGATGTCCGCCACCCGTATGGGGAGGTCATCCCAATGGACATTGCCTTGAAAGGGATTGTTCACCGTTCGGCCGTCGATGAGGACCTTTACCCGGCGACCATATGCGTCGCCCAGGCCATGGTTGGCGACGGTGGGTGAGCCGGAGGGCCAGTCGGCAACAAGGAACCCCGGGACGAGCCGCAAGAGGTCATGGACCTCGGTAAAGCCGGATGCCTCGATGAGCTCTCGGTCGATCACCGTGATCGGGGCGGGAGCCTCGAAAGGGGTCTGTTCAAGCCGGGATGCGGTCAATACCCGCGGAACGTCCTCAAAGAAGACGGATTCATTGCTTTGGGCAACTCCCGAGACCACACCGAAAATCGGCGCCAGCATCGTCAGGACGCAATGACGTTGGTTTTTCATGGCAGGGGCCCGAATCCGGGGCGCTGGGTGGGTGGCTAATGGTATTGGAATATTGCCTGACCAAATTTTGGCGGATTATCCTCCGATACGACCTTGGATGTATCGAAGTCAATGAAAAAAAACGGCATCCGAATCGCTTCGGATGCCGAACTCCACAGAGGAGAGGGAGGGAGACGATGAGATCAGGCGGCCTTGCGGGTGTCCCTTGGGTTGGGAAGGCCAAGATTCTGGCGCCAGTTATGGGCTACGACGTGGATCATGTCCTCCAGGGCCAGCAGGGGAAGCTGCCAGGCCCGGATTTGGGAACGCAGGATCGGCTCGCCGTGGGGGCTGCATAAGGTGGCTTGTTCAGCTGCGAGGAGGCGGCGAAATTCGTCCATCGCCGCGCCCCAGAAATCAGAGTTGCCCACCCAGCCGATTCGATCGGTGGCGTTGCGTACGGCCTTGCGCCAAAGGGCTTCGGCGCGCTCCAGGGATACGCCGGCCTTTCTGGCATACCAGGGCAAGAGTTTCGGTGCTTTCATCTTTCCATTCTCCTTACGGCCTTGCTCGATTTGCGGCACAGTTCTTCCCGACTTGAGAGGGGAGATGCTGCGTCGCAATGTTTCTCGCGTCGGCACTCAAACATTATTTTTGTAGTAACTTACAGCAGCTACGATTACTTGGGTTGTGAAAAAGTTCATCAAAGTTGTGCGGCGCACAATTCCAAGTTAAGGCCTTGAGGGCCGCAATTCAAGCCCTTGTTGCGGGCATGCAACATTGGTCCCATGTCATCAGAGGGGGGCAACGGAAAGGCGGCGTTTGGCGGCTGCGGGCTAAAATGCGGCCTTGATCGAAGGATTTCCCGCCATGTCTTCTCTCCTCACCGGCCTGAACGAGGCTCAATTTGCTGCAGTGACGTTGCCCCCGCGGCCTGCCTTGATTCTTGCGGGGGCGGGCTCGGGGAAGACTCGGGTACTCACTACTCGGATTGCTTGGCTGATCCAATCCGGGCAGGTAACGCCCCAGGGTATTTTGGCCGTAACCTTCACCAACAAGGCGGCGCGGGAAATGCTGGCACGTGTGACCGCTATGCTCCCTTTGGATCCGCGTGGCCTATGGATCGGCACCTTTCATGGATTGTGCAACCGTTTGTTGCGCACCCATTTCCGTGATGCCGGGCTGCCGCAGTTGTTCCAGATTCTGGACAGTGGTGACCAGCTCGCTGCAATCAAGCGACTCCTGAAGATGCTGAACGTCGGCGATGACAAATTTCCAGCGCGGGATGTGCAATATTTCATCAACTCCCAGAAGGAGGCGGGCCTGCGGTCGTCGGCGGTGGAGGCTATCGACGAATATTCTCGTCAGAGGGTGGCTTTGTACGCGGAGTATGAGGTCCAATGCCAGCGGGAAGGGGTGGTGGATTTTGCCGAACTCCTGCTGCGCACCTATGAGTTGTTGGAGCGGAATGAGCCCCTGCGTCACCATTATCAGGCGAGATTCCGTCACATCCTGGTCGATGAGTTTCAGGATACCAATCGTCTTCAGTACCAATGGTTGAAATGTTTGGCCGGTGGTGGGGATCGTGGGGCTGCGTTGTTCTGTGTCGGCGACGATGACCAGTCGATCTATGCCTTCCGGGGGGCAAATGTCGGAAATATGCGGGCGTTTGAGCGGGAGTTCCGCGTCGAGACCATTATTCGCCTGGAGCAAAACTACCGATCGGACGGCAATATCCTCCAGGCCGCCAACGCCATCATCCGCCACAACCGGCAACGCCTTGGCAAGAACCTTTGGACCGACCAGGCGGATGGAGAGCCGATCCGGATCTTCGAGGCGTTTTCCGATGGCGACGAAGGTCGGTGGTTGGTGGAGGAATTGCAGTCATTAGTTGGCGAGGGCTTTTCTCGCCAGGATGTCGCCGTTCTTTACCGGTCCAATGCCCAGTCCCGCGTGCTGGAGCATCAATTGTTCTCGGCCGGAATCCCGTACCGCGTCTATGGTGGCCTACGCTTTTTCGAGCGCCAGGAGATCAAGCATGCCCTGGCCTACCTTCGTCTGCTCGTCAATCCCGACGACGATACGGCCTTCCTGCGGGTGGTCAACTTTCCGCCCCGGGGAATTGGGGCTCGGACCATCGAGACGCTCCAGGATGCTGCCCGGCATTCCGGCACGAGCCTGGTCCGCGCCGTGGCGGCGGTGGCCGGGAAAGGCGGGTCGAATCTGTCGCAGTTTCTTGCCCTTTTGGAAGGTCTTCGCCGCCAAGCCTCTGGGCTGGCATTGCCGGACCTGATCGCCCGTGTTGTTTCGGGGGCTGGGCTGGCCATGCATTATCAAAACGAGCGGGAAGGGCAGGAGCGTCTGGAGAACCTGGACGAACTTGTCAGCGCGGCGGCCAATTTCGCTGCTGAAGCGGCAGGGCGCCACCTGGGTGAAAGTGGTCAACCAGACCTCCATGCCGAATTGGTGGAGTTCCTCTCCCACGCAGCGCTCGAGGCCGGTGACCACCAGGCCGATGCCGGCGCGGACGCGGTGCAGCTCATGACGGTACATGCCGCGAAAGGCCTGGAATTTGGCATTGTCTTCCTGACGGGATTGGAGGAGGGGTTGTTCCCCCATGACAATAGCCTGAATGGCGAGGACGGGCTGGAAGAAGAGCGTCGATTGATGTATGTGGCCGTCACCCGGGCGCGACGCCGACTCTACTTGTCCCTGGCGCAAAGCCGGATGCTCCATGGTCAGACCCGTTACAACCTTCGCTCCCGGTTTATCACCGAAGTGCCGCCACAACTTTGCAAATGGCTTACGCCGCCGCGGGTTGGCGCCCGGGTGGCAGAGCCGGCGTTTTCGCGCTATTTCGAGCCTTCGGCCGCAAGCCGGGCGGTGTCCCGGCCGGCGCCCACCACGTCCGTTGCCGGCCGGGATTTGGGCGGGCTGCGGGTGGGGCAGAACGTGAGCCATGGCCGTTTCGGGGTTGGCGTTATTGTCGCTGCGGAGGGATCCGGGTCGGATGCCCGGGTGCAAGTGAATTTTGGCAAGCAGGGCGTGAAATGGCTCGCCTTGGGTGTTGCAAAGCTGGAACCGGTCTAATCGCCGACCCAAGTTGCTCGCCGCTCGGCCCGAATCTGTGCTTTCGGGCCCTCGGCCCACATCGTCAGCACGGAAGCTAGAAAAAAGAAAAGCCCGGGTGACCGGGCTTTTCCATGAATGGGGGTCCCTTATTCGGCCGGGCGGATATTTGAAGCTTGCTTACCCTTGGGGCCAGTGGTCACATCGAAGGTGACTTTCTGATTTTCGGTCAGGGTACGAAAACCCTTCCCTTGAATAGCGGAATAATGCGCAAAAAGGTCTTCCCCGCCATCGGAGGGAGAAATGAAACCAAAACCTTTTGCGTCATTGAACCATTTAACAGTACCAGTTGCCATGAATCAGCTTCCTTGCAGAGATGCGGGCAGCGATGCCCTAGTAGTAATGATATTGAGATTCAAAGCAAGACTAACAGAGAGGAGTACCGCCTAGAGAGGCACAGCGCAAGCTCATTCAAGACTCGGAGAATCTCGGCGGGCAGTATGGGGGAAGCCGGGGCGAAAACACAAGGGGTTTCATACCGAAAACCGTGGATTGGCCGAGGTTTTCAGGGGGTGGTCGCCTTTGACAGGGATTCGTGCAGTGCAATAAATTCTTGTGACACCTTGTGACGGGGGTCGAGGTGGATCATGGGCTTGGCCTGTTCGTGGGATTCCTTGATGCGGACTGATGCGGACAGGTAGGGCTGGAGCACCGGAAGTCCTTCGTCGATGAGTTCCTTGACCACTTTTTGCGGAAGCGATGCCCGGGGTTGAAACTGATTGACGACAATGCCCTCGACGGCCAAATGCCGATTGTGGTCGGATTTGATTTCTTCCACGTTCTCCAGGAGGGAATAGAGGGCCCGGCGGGAGAATTCATCGCAGTCGAAGGGGATGAGGCAGAATTGGGCCGCGATGAGGGCCGAGCGGGTAAAGAAGTTGAGGGCTGGAGGGGTATCGATATACACGACATCGAATTCGTCCGCCAATTCGTCCAGGGCATCCCTGAGCTTATATATCTTGTAGCGAGACTCCAGCTTGCTCTGCAGTTCTTCGAGCTGGGGCGACGACGGCATGACGAAGAGATTGGGATACGGTGTCCTTTGGACGAACTCCCGCGTCTGCTTTGGATTCAGCTTGAAGTTGAGGGTCTGGTCGAAGAAATCCGCCAAGGATAGATCAAGGTCGTCTGCCGCGGCGCCAAGCAAGTATTGCGTGGTATTGCCCTGGGGATCGAGGTCCACCACCAGGGTGCGCTGACCGCGATCCGCGCTGATTGCAGCGATATTGCAGGTGATGGTGGATTTGCCGACCCCACCCTTTTGATTGAAAACCACTCGTCGCATACGTGCTCTCCCCCGGCAAGGTGGTCATTGTGCCAAAAGCCGAAGGGGCTCGCAGCCGAATGCATGGCCGACCCCGCAAAAATCTGCCCGCCTGGGATAAACTCCCCGTCCCACGTCGGAGGTGTCGAAATCACCCTCTCCCCAAAGTGATTCGACATTCGGCAGGCCGCTTGGGCGGTTTGCCGACCCACACTGCGCGGCGCTGACCGCACGAATTCAGGAAAAGCAGTGGAGCCTCACGCCGGGCCAGGCTTCGGGCAAGTCCCCGGGCCCAGTTGTGATTGCGACCATCGCTAATGTCGAGAGGGAGAACATGGACAAGGATTTCATTGCGGCCGCCCTGGATTATCACCGGGCGCCAACCAAGGGCAAGATTGCCGTCGTTCCAACCAAAGGTTTGACCAACCAGCGCGATCTGGCGTTGGCCTATTCCCCCGGAGTGGCGGCTGCCTGCGACGCCATTGTGGCGGATCCCGCCGAAGCGGATGAACTGACTTCCCGGGGCAATTTGGTGGCGGTGGTGACCAACGGCACTGCTGTGCTGGGGCTGGGTAACATCGGGCCTTTGGCCGCCAAGCCGGTGATGGAGGGCAAGGGCTGCCTCTTTAAGAAGTTCGCCAACATCGACGTCTTTGACATCGAATTGGCCGAGAAGGACCCGGACAAGCTGATCGACATCATCGCCTCCCTGGAGCCCACTCTGGGCGGGATCAACCTGGAGGACATCAAAGCGCCAGAGTGCTTCTACATCGAGCAGAAGCTGCGCGAGCGGATGAACATTCCGGTCTTCCATGATGATCAACACGGCACTGCGATTATTTCTGGGGCGGGGTTGTTGAATGGTCTCAAGGTTGTGGGCAAGGCCATAGATCAGGTCAAACTCGTCTGCTCTGGCGCCGGGGCGGCGGCGATTGCCTGCCTCGACCTGATGTGCAGCCTCGGTCTGAAGCGCGAAAACGTCTACGTCTGCGACTCCAAGGGCGTGATCAGCATTGGGCGGGAAGAGAACATGGAGCCCAACAAGGCTCGATACGCCCAACGTACCACCGCGCGGAATCTTGGTGAGGTCATCGAGGGCGCCGACGTCTTCCTCGGGCTCTCTACCGCAGGGGTGCTGAAACCGGAGATGGTGGCCAAGATGGCGGCCAAACCGCTGATCTTCGCTCTGGCCAACCCCAATCCGGAAATCCTGCCGGAAGACGCCAAAGCGGTGCGGCCCGATTGCATCGTGGCCACTGGCCGTTCGGACTATCCCAACCAGGTGAACAATGTCCTGTGCTTCCCCTTCATCTTCCGCGGGGCCCTGGATGTGGGGGCGACCAAGATCACTGAGGAGATGAAGCTCGCCTGCGTGAAGGCGATTGCGGGCTTGGCTGAAGCCGAACAGTCGGACGTGGTGGCCAATGCCTACGGCGGCGCGGACTTGCGCTTCGGCCCCGAGTACATCATCCCGAAGCCGTTTGATCCCCGCCTGATTGTCAAAATTGCGCCGGCTGTTGCGAGGGCGGCGATGGATTCCGGCGTGGCGACCCGGCCGATTGCCGACTTTTCTGCCTACATCGCCAGCCTGAACGATTTCGTCTACACCACCGGGATCGTCATGAAGCCGGTGTTCTCGGCCGCCAAGCGCGTCGATCCTGAGCACAAGCGGGTGATTTACGCCGAGGGCGAGGACGAACGCGTACTCCATGCGGCACGGGTGGTCGTCGATGAAGGGCTGGCCCGCCCGATCCTGATCGGGCGGCCGAGTGTGATCGAGATGCGGATTCAAAAGATCGGCCTGAACCTGGTGCCGGGGCGGGATTTCGATCTCGTCAATCCTGAGTCAGACCCCCGCTATCGCGACCTCTGGAATGAGTACTACCGCATCATGGGGCGGGACGGAGTCACCCCCGAGATCGCCAAGGCCAAGATGCGCCGCGACACCACCCTGATCGGTTGCATGCTGCTGCGTACCGGCGACGCCGACGCCGTGGTCTGCGGGACGTTCGGCACCTATGAATACCACCTCCGCCAAGTGGACAGCGCCATCGGGCTGGTGAAGGGCGCGCGGCGCTTTGCCGCGATGAACATTCTTCAGCTGCCCAAGCGGGTGCTCGCGATTGCCGATACGTATGTCAATGAAAATCCCACCGCCGAGGAGCTTGCCGAGATTGCAGCCATGGCCGCCGATGAGCTGAAGCGATTCGGGATTGAGCCCAAGCTTGCCTTCTTGTCGCATTCCAATTTTGGCAGTTCGCGCTCGGCCTCGGCCCGCAAAATGCGCGCGGCGCGGGACCTCCTGCACGCCAATCGGCCGGACCTGGAATGCGACGGGGAGATGCATGCCGACGCAGCGCTGAATATGGAAATCCGCAATAAGGTCCATCCGGATTCGACCCTAAGTTCGGAAGCGAACCTGCTGATCATGCCGAACGTGGATACCGCCAACATCAGCTTCAATCTTGTGAAGACCGCCAACGGCGACGGCGTTTCGATCGGCCCAATCCTGTTGGGCGCCGCCAAGCCGGTCCACATCCTGACGCCCTCGGCGACGGTGCGACGTCTGGTCAATATCACAGCCCTGGCGGTGGTGGATGCGGCCGAGGAGCGCCAGGCAAGGCTGCTCTAGGGACGGGGAGGCCACCTGTCGGGAGGTGGGAATCTCCGCTTCCTCCCGGCGGGTGGGAAACCATTCCGGTGCGGCAGGGTCTGGCCTGTCATCGTCGGGCGCGGTGGTCGCGCCCGGCAGTAGATTGCCGGGAGAAGCACATGAGCTTTGCAATACGCTTTCACCAAACTGGCGGGCCGGAAGTATTGCAGTGGGAGGCCGAGGATCTTCCGCCACCTGCGGACGGTGAAGCCAGGATTCGCCATCGGGCCGTTGGCCTGAATTACATCGACACCTACCATCGCAATGGCTTGTACCCCGTTCCTTTGCCGTCCGGGATTGGTCTGGAGGGCGCGGGGGTGGTGGAGGAAATTGGGCCCGGGGTGACCGAGGTGGCGCCGGGGGATCGGGTGGCCTACGCCGGTGGTCCGCTGGGGGCCTACGCCGAGGTCCGCAACATTCCTGCCGATCGTTTGGTGCCGCTGCCGGATGCCATCAGCTTCGAGCAGGGGGCGGCCATGATGCTCCAGGGCCTAACGGCCCAATATCTCCTGCGCCGCACCTATCGGGTTCAACCCGGCGACACGATCCTGATTCATGCGGCGGCCGGCGGGGTTGGTCTGATGGCTTGCCAGTGGGCCAAATCCCTGGGCGCAACGGTCATCGGGACTGTGGGTTCCGAAGCCAAGGCAACCCTCGCCCGCGCCCATGGCTGCGACTTTCCGATACTTTATACGCACGAAAATTTCGCGGCTCGCGTGCGTGAGATTACCGGAGGGCATGGGGTGCCGGTGGTCTATGACTCCATCGGTCGCGACACCTTCCTTGACTCCCTCGCCTGTCTCCAGCCCCTGGGGATGATGGTGTCTTTCGGTAGCGCATCCGGGCCGGTGCCACCCGTCGATCTTGGATTGCTTGCCAAACACGGATCGCTGTTCCTCACACGTCCGACCCTATTCACCTACAGCGCTCGCCGCGGCGATCTGCTCAATATGGCCGCGGATCTCTTCGGCGTTGTGGAATCCGGGGCGGTGCGGGTCGAGATCCTCCAGCGCTATCCCCTGCGCGAAGCCGAACAGGCCCATCGGGAGTTGGAGGGTCGAAAAACCACGGGGTCGTCAATCCTGCTACCGGGAGCCTGACCGGATTCCCAACCCACGGCAGCTCAACATACAAACTACAAACGCGCGAGGGCACAGAGACAGGGGCCCGATGCGCGGGACTGTGGGATAATTCGTTACAAAGAGAAAAGACGGTGGGGAGGCCAAGTTGGGCTCGCCTCCCCGGAATGTCGTTCGCCCTGATGGCGCAAACGGCACTCCCTGCGACCGGATAAAAGGAGAACAGCGGGGGAGAATCTACGGCCTGCCGCTTACGTTAACCTTACATGGGTAATGTCTTTGCATGCGGATTCTGCTCGCCGAGGATGACCCCGTAATTGCCGATGGCCTGGGGCGGGCCCTGAAGCGGGGGGGGTATGCGGTCGACCACGTGGCCAGTGGGGCGGATGCCGACGCGGCGCTCACCTCCCAAACCTTCGACCTTCTGATTCTGGATCTCGGCTTGCCGAAGCTGCCGGGCATCGATGTGCTCAAACGCCTGAGGGCTCGCCGATCTTCCCTGCCGGTCCTGGTCCTTACTGCCCAGGATGGCGTGGATGACCGGGTGAGGGGGTTGGATGCCGGCGCGGATGACTACCTCACCAAACCCTTCGCTCTTCCTGAGCTGGAAGCCCGGGTCAGGGCCCTCACCCGACGTGGTACCGGCCAGGCGAGTTGCATTGAAATCGCCAAGCTCAGCTACGATCAGACCGATCGGGTGCTGAAAATCGGTGGTCAATTGGTCGAGCTCTCCGCGCGGGAGGTAGGGCTGCTGGAGGTGTTTCTCCTGCGCATCGGCCGGCTCGTCAGCAAAGATCAACTGGTAGACCACCTGTGTGGCTGGGGGGACGAGGTTTCCTGCAATGCCATCGAAGTCTATGTCCATCGGCTGCGCAAGAAGCTGGAAGACAGCGGTGTACGAATCGTGACGGTGCGGGGTCTGGGCTATTGCCTTGAAAAGCCGGATTCACCTGCCTAGGTGGTCGAGGCGCCCCGAGGATCCGGCGGCCGACGCCAAGGCCGGCCTGGGGCACCCCAATTCCCTCTTCGGCGAGATCCTCGACTGGATGCTCGCACCCCTGCTCTTTTTGTGGCCCATCTCGATCATCGTCACCCACAACGTAGCGAACAATATCGCCAATCAGCCCTATGACCGGGCGCTGGCAGAGAGTGTTCGTGCCCTGGGTCGATTGGTGTCGGTGGAGGGCAGCGAGATCCGTGTCTCGTTTCCCGCGCCGCCCCGCGCCATCTTCCGGGCTGATCAGGACGACGTGGTGTATTACCAGGTTGCCAGCCCCTCCGGCGCCGTCATCGCGGGGGACCGGGAGGTTCCGTGGATTGCTCCCGCGGCCAGCGTGTTTCCCGACGAGGTGGTGTTCCGGGATGAGGTCATCCAGGGTGAGGAAGTCCGAGTGGCGTATCAGTTTCAGCGCCTCTACCCGGAGCGATCCAGCCCCCTGGCACTGGTCCAGGTGGCGGAGACCCGCAACAAGCGCAGTGATCTGGCATCCCGGGTGGTGACGGGGGTGCTGCTGCCCCAATTCGCCATCATTCCGTTGGCTGTGATTCTGGTCTGGGTTGGCTTGTCACGGGGCATTGCACCCTTGAACCGTCTGCAGCGCCTGATCCGGCGTCGCCGCCCGTCGGATCTCTCCCCTATCCACTCGGCCGGGGTGCCTGAAGAGGTGCGCCCGCTCATCGTGGCCTTCAATGACATGATGGCGCGACTGGAGGAGAACCTCGTGGCCCAGCAGCGCTTTATTGCCGATGCCGCCCACCAGATGCGGACCCCGCTGACCGGGCTGAAGATGCAGACCGACCTCGCGTTGCTCGAACACGACCCCGAGCAGATCCGCCTCGCCCTGCAGCGCATCTCCGCCAGCGCAGAACGGGCCGGTCATCTGATTAATCAGTTGCTGGCCTTGGCCCGTGCCGAGGCCACCTCGGAACGGATTTACGCAGTTGAGCCCGTGGATCTGGAGGTGCTGGTGCGGGATGTCACCCAGGACCTCTTTCCCCGCGCCCTTGCAAAACAGATCGACCTTGGCCTGGAGGGAGCCGACTGGCCGCAACTCGTCGATGGCAATCCGGTCCTGCTGCGGGAGCTAGCAAAAAATTTGATCGATAACGCCATCAAATACACCCCCCGCGGCGGCCATGTCACCGTCCGCACGTTTCCAGCCGAAGACGCCATTTCGCTGGAGGTGGAAGACACCGGCGCGGGGATTCCTGAGAGCGACCGGGAGCGGGTTTTTGAGCGCTTCTACAGGGTCCTTGGCAGCGGTGAAGACGGTTCCGGACTGGGCCTACCGATCGTCAAGGAGATTGCGGAGCTCCATCGTGCCACGGTTAGCCTGAGTCCGAATCCCTCTGGCCTTGGCACCCTTGCCCAGGTGATCTTTCCTCGCAGCGTTTCCCCCAAGGCTGCCATTCAGTCCACTACCGAAGCCTTCCCCCTGGCCTAGGCTCGTCGGCCGGATTTGATAAGTCGTTTCTATATTTCTATAAATAGTGGGGGCGACGTAAGGAGGTCGTAAGGGATTCGCTCTATTCTGCGCCCCAATCGGCACGTGTCCGATTACCTTCATCGACCATGGGAGGGAGAGAAATGCAAGGTGACATTCTTGACAAGATCAAAGCGAATCCGAAGTACCACCAACTGGTGAGTACCCGGAGCAGCTACGGATGGGTGATGACCGTCCTGATGCTGATTGTTTACTACGGCTACATCCTCATCATCGCGTTTGACCCCAAGTTCCTGGCCAAGCCTATGGGCGCCGGGGTGACGACCGTCGGCATCCCCATCGGGGTGGCGGTGATCGTCTTCACGATCGTGATTACGGGGATCTACGTCCGCCGCGCGAACACCGAATTCGATGCGGCCAAAGAAGAAATCATCCGGGAGGCCTCCAAGTGATGCGTAACCACAAGCAAATCCTGGCCGGCCTCGGCCTTGCACTGCTGGCGGGTGGCGCCTTCGCGGCGGGTGCCGATCTGGGCACCGCCGAAAAGCAGGCCACCAACTGGACCGCCATCATCATGTTCGGTGCCTTCGTGGCGATGACGATGTACATCACCAAGTGGGCGGCGGGCAAGACCAAGTCGGCGGCGGACTTCTACACTGGGGGCGGTGGCATCACTGGCTTCCAGAACGGCCTGGCGATCGCCGGTGACTACATGTCCGCCGCGTCCTTCCTGGGTATTTCCGCCGCGGTGATGGCCAACGGCTACGACGGCCTGATCTATGCGATCGGCTTCCTCGTGGGCTGGCCCGTCATCACCTTCCTGATGGCAGAGCGTCTGCGCAACCTCGGCAAGTTCACCTTTGCCGACGTGGCCGGTTACCGCTTCCAGCAAACCCCGATCCGTGCCTTTGCCGCGACCAGTACCCTGATCGTGGTGGCCTTCTACCTCATCGCCCAGATGGTCGGTGCCGGTCAGCTGATCAAGCTGCTTTTCGGCCTCGAATACTGGATCGCGGTGGTCGTGGTCGGCGCGCTGATGAGGGTGTACGTGCTCTTCGGCGGCATGACGGCCACCACCTGGGTGCAGATCATCAAGGCCTGTCTGCTGCTTGCCGGCGCTTCGTTCATGGCCTTCATGGTTCTGATCAAGTTCGGTTTCAGCCCCGAAGCCATGTTTGCCAAGGCTGTCGAGATCAAGACCGCTCTCGCCGCCAAGGACGTCAAGCTGCTTGAAGAAGCCACGGCCAAGGGCGTCGATATCGCCATCCTGGCCGCCAAGAAGGGCGATTCCATCATGGGGCCGGGCTCTTTCGTGAAGGATCCGATCTCCGCGATCTCCTTCGGCATGGCGCTGATGTTCGGTACCGCTGGCCTTCCCCACATCCTGATGCGCTTCTTC
>JAEUNX010000095.1 GCA_016791025.1 Zoogloeaceae bacterium
CGACCGGGGTCGTGCGAGACATGTTCTCCTTTTTGGAGCAGGGCTCCCAGCCGCCACCTGCCGACGCCGCCCTGATCGGCCAGCTGAGACAGGCGATAGCCGGCGAAGTGATTGCGGCCAAAGGAAACGCCCCAAAGGCCGCAAAGCATGAAGTCAGCTCGATGGCCGAGGTGCAGGCGTCAGGCGAGCCCGATTGGAGTGGGCTGTTTGGAGCAATTACCGGGGTGCCTTCGCCACCAGCACGCTTGCCAGAATCCCAGCCAGTCTCGATCCCGAGTGAGGCCAAACCGCCGGAGGAGATAATTAAAGCCGCTATCGGCCGGCGGGCCGGAGACAAGGCGAATATCGGCGCAGGAGGCCGGCGCGAGGGCGAAAAGGCTCGGGATAATACGATTCGGGTGGACACCGCCCGCCTGGACCAAGTGCTGAATCTTTCCGGAGAAATCGGACTAACTAAGAACCGCCTTAATGCCCTGAGGAGCGAAATCCTTAATGGGAGTAGCGATACGGACACTCTTCAGGCGTTAGATTCGGCCGTCAGTCAGCTGGATTTGCTCGTGTCGGACCTCCAGAACGCCGTCATGAAGACGCGGATGCAGCCGGTTGGGCGCCTATTTCAAAAATACCCTCGAATTGCCCGGGATCTTGCCCGCAACCTTGGCAAGGACGTGGAGTTGGTCTTGATGGGAGAAGAAACCGAGATCGACAAGACGATGATTGAAGATTTGTCTGATCCGATTATCCACCTGATTCGGAATGCTGTTGACCATGGGGTTGAGGATCCGGCCGATCGCGCTGCTCAAGGGAAGCCAACAAAATCGGTGGTGCGGCTGGAGGCCCGTCAGGAGGGTGACCACATCGTCATTCTCGTTGCAGACGATGGCAGAGGAATGAACGCTGAACGGCTGCGCGCCAAGGCCTTGGAAAAGGGGCTTATTTCCGAGGAGGAGGCGAATACCCTCGATGAGCGTCAGAGTTTTGGCCTAATCTTCCTGCCCGGGTTCTCGACCGCGGGCCAGATCTCCGACGTATCGGGGCGCGGCGTCGGGATGGACGTGGTCCGCACGAACATTCGCAAACTCAACGGCTCCATCGACATACGATCCGAACTGGGCAAAGGCACTACTTTTGTAATCCGGTTGCCTTTGACCCTAGCGATCTTGCCGGTCTTGCTCGTCCGCCTGGGTGAGCAGCCGTTTGCGGTGCCTCTGGCGATGGTGCGTGAGATTTTGCCCATCGAACCCATGCATGTTCAGGAAGTCGGGGGGCGCGCGACCATGGTCGTGCGGGGTGAGGTCCTTCCCGTATTGCCGCTCGTCGGCCTGCTTGGCTGGGAGCAGGAGAGTCCGCCGGAATATGGCGTGCTGATGCAGACGGCAGAGCTGTCGTTTATTCTGGCTATTGATAGCTTCGCAGGAAGGGAGGATGCGGTCATCAAATCCCTTGATGATTTCCGACCCAAAGGCGTCGCCGGCGTGACCACGTTGTCGAATGGCCAGATCGTTCTGATCCTTGATATCAAGGAGCTCCTGGGTGACAGCGGTGATCACCGCGGCGTCAGCAAAGTAACGTTGCTCGGGCCGATGGCCTTGGCCGCTTAATGCAAGTTGGCAGCAACTTATTATCGACTCGGGGAATTTTCCTGACGGAGTTCTAGTCTTCTTCGTGAAGTGGTTGCCTTCCGTTTGAGCCCTGCTCGCCGTAGGGTTCGAGTGGGCGTTCGCAGATTGCGAAGCCAGGCGAGGTCCTGTGCTCCCAAGGCCCATTTTCTTCGAGGAATCCGTTGGCAGAATTCGACTTCGATCATTGGGCCAATCTCGCGAGAGAGGATCCTCCGGCTTATTTTCGCGCCCGTGCGCGGGTGATTCGGCGTTTCATTGATGCCCACACACCGGCTCAAGCCGAGCGGCTGGAGGAGGTCCAAGCGCGCATCGACACCGTGCGGGTCGTTTGCGCCAATCCCCGCGACGCATCGTGCCAATTGGCAGAGATGCTCGAAGGGCAGTTGAGGACGCTCCATGATGCGCTCGACCGCCTAATGGCTCTATCCGAAGAATTGGCGGCAGCGCTAGGAGCGCCCAACTCCCACAATGACTGAAGTTCAGGCCATTAACGCCAATAACTGATCGAAGGATTGTGAAAATTGCACCAGACCATCCGCCTGCAAGCTTTCACCAACCTCGGTCAGGTCGATTCCAGCATGTGCGAGATCTCCAAACTGCTTTTCTGCTGCGTCGACATCTAGGGTCAGGGTGTCTGCGGCCTCTCCGTGGTCAATGAGGGCAGCCAATGTTCCGTCTGGGAGGGTATTGACCGTTTCAGGGCCAATCAGCGGTTCAACGTAAAGCAGGTCACTGTATGCCGGATTCTTGGTCCCAGTGCTTGCCCAGAGCATGAATTGCGGCTGAGCGCCCGCAGCGCGGAGTTGCTCGAAGGCTGCCCCGTGGAATCGCTGACGGTAGCGTTGATAGGCCAGTCGCGCCAAGGCGACAGCGGTTTTTCCTTTTAGAGCTTGGGAGCCAATCTCCGTTTTTACTTCCAAAGCCTTGTCAACCAAACTATCCACTCGACTTAGAAACAGACTTGCGACCGAAAAAACGTGGCTCGGATCGCCTCCGGCCCGAATCAGCGACCTGACTCCGGTGAGGTAGGCTTCGGCGACAGCGTCTACATGGGCCAAGGAAAACATTAGGGTCACATTGACGCTGATGCCCGTCGCAATGAGTTGGCTAATTGCGTCTAGCCCCGCTGGTGTGGCCGGTACCTTGATAAGCAAATTGGCCATCCCGACCGCACGATGGAGGCGAATCCCCGCGGCGACGGTACCGGCAGCGTCATGGGCTAGCGCCGGCGACACTTCCAGGCTCACATAGCCGGCTGATCCTCTTGAGGCCCGCCAAACTGGAGCGAGAATCTCGCAGGCCCGCTGCACGTCGGGAATGACCAGGGCCTCATATCGGGATTCTGCCGTGAGCGGCTCAGATTTCAGGCGGGCAAGATCGTCCTCGTAATAGCGGCCCCCGGCGATTGCCTTGTGGAAAATCGCCGGATTCGTCGTGACTCCGCTCACCCCGTCGGCGACCAGGCTTTGGAGGCCGCCTTCGGCCAACAAAGTACGGGTCAAATTGTCGAGCCAGATCTGTTGTCCGAACTTGCGAATTTCATGTAATGCGCTCATGGGCAGTGACCATGTGGATGAATTCAGGCTACGAATTGTCCATCGAAGCTGTGATCGATCCAAGTCCCATTCTGCGAAGGTCGCCGGCGAAGCTTGACTTGCATCAACAATGTTAGCGGCCGCCAAGGTGGCCCCTTGAATCGGCCGGCGAGATCCCAAGATAGGGGACATGGGCGACCTGCTGTGACGTTTCGCTAGGCCCACGAACCCAGTCGATCACTTGAACGGAGAACATTGATCATGGCAAACATTGTCAAAACCGATCCCTTCGATGATTTTTTTAGGGGATTCTTTGTTCGCCCGGTGGATATGGGCGGTCACGCTGATGCCCCCACCATGCGGGTGGACGTGAAGGAGGGAGCGGAGGGTTACACGCTACATGTGGAGCTGCCGGGAATGAAAAAGGAGGATATTCACGTGCACATCGATGGAGCCGTCGTCGCAATTTCGGCAGAGCGCAAACAGGAACGGGAAGTGAAGGAGGGCGAGCGTATCCTTCGCAGCGAGCGATACTTTGGTAAGGTTTCTCGGAGTTTCCAACTTGGTCAGGAGATCGACGATGGCAAGGCCAGCGCACGATTCACTGATGGTGTTCTTGAACTGACCCTGCCGAAAAAGGCCGCGCCGCAGGCGACTCGGGTCGCGATCCAGTGACGCTACCTCTTCAGTCACGATGAGTTTTCGAAGCGCCCCGCGTGGAAATCAATCCATCGGGCGGGGCGCACTCAGGATAAGGCGGTGAGAAGTTCAGTGGGAGTTGCAACGGCGCGCCACTCTGCAGCGAAATCGCGTGGGGCAAGTCCGCCGTAACCCCATGTGACGGCTAGGAACGGTAAGTGGTTAGCGCGAGCAGCCTGCCCATCTTCGGCCCGATCCCCAATGTAAATGCAATCCCTAGCATTGAGGCCTTCAATCTCAAGGAGGCGGGCGAGGAGCGCAGATTTGTCCGGGAGTCTGGGATCAAAGGAGTCCAGCGCATAGACGCTATGGAAGAACTCATTCCAGCCTACAAAATCGAGAATCTTTAGAGTTGGAGCGATTCTCTTGTTTGTTGCGATATAGAGCGTCCGGCCTTGGGTCAATAGCGCCCTGAGGGCTTCGGCCACCCCCGGATAGATCGCCGTTTCACGTACGCCAGAGGAATCGTAAGTGGAGGCAAAGGCGGCGGCGAGTTCGTCGATGAGGACCGAATCATTGCCCGCTGTCAGAATGGCCAATGTTTCCCGCAGGGGAGGACCAATGATCTCGGGAGAAATCGGTCGTGCGGGAGATCGACCAGCGGTTTCGAAGGCGAGTTTGAAGCTCGAAAGGATCGCGGGGGCCGAATCGATCAGCGTCCCATCAAGATCAAAAATAATGTGGGGATAGCGGTCCATCGGGCCGATTGACAATGGGTTGTGGGGGGACGAGCCGCCATCAGGCAGCGAATACACGGTTTTTTCCAGCCCGCTTGGCCGAATACATTGCCTTGTCGGCGCGATCAAGGGCAGTCTGACAATCCTCTTCTGGCTCCAATTGCGCTACGCCAGCGCTGAAGGTGATGAGGATTTTGCGACTGTCGGCAAGGAAGAACTTCCGGGTCAGCTCTCGTTGGAGGCGGGTGAGCACGGTCAGGCCGCCATCCAGCTCGGTATCGGGCAGCACCAGGATGAACTCTTCTCCGCCGTAACGACCGACGGAGTCCTGAGGGCGGAGAGATTCCTTGATCACACCAGCCAGGTGGACCAGGGCGTTATCCCCAACCTGATGGCCAAATGTGTCGTTCAAGGCTTTGAAGTTGTCGATATCGAGCAAGGCAAGGCAAATCGGGCTCTCGCGCCGTCGGGCGCGAGCGATTTCCCGCGTGATCACCTCATCGAGTCCCTTGCGATTGAGGGTGCCAGTCAAGGGGTCGTGGCGAACCTGCTGTGAGGTCAGGGCAAGCTCCTGCTGGAGCCGCGTGATCTCAGAATTTGCCTGATCCACCTGTTGCCGAAGCTCATCGAGTTCCCTACGCGATGCAGCGGTCGTTTCCTGGACAATTCGCGTTTCGCGGACGATGTTGTCGATGACATCAGATAGCTCGCTGATGTCGTCGGCCTTCGCGATCTGATCCGCACATTCGCCAAGCGCGGCCTGGTATTCGTCTGTCGATTCAGCAAAGGCAGAGAGCCGATCGAGGAAGCCGGCCAGCATGGCTTTGAGGCGAAGCTGAGCGTCAGTCAATCCCTGCTTTAGCTGGCCTTGCTTGTCGATCACATCTTTCAGCCGCCGCTCGACTTCATCGAGAACACGGACATCCAGATGGCCCGAGAAGGCTTCGCCGAGTATGGCAAGCTGGCCCGAGAGCCACTTATTATCGAGGACGAGTTGCCCGATATTCTGAATGATCAGTTGGAGTAAGCCCTGAAGGGCGATCCGCACGCTGCGCTGGTCATCCCCAAGCCACTCAAGCTTATGGGTAAAGGCCATCAACTTTTTGTAAAAGGGCTCTACGGCCTCGCCCGAGCCCAAATGGGCTAAGGTGTTCGCAAGACCACGAGCCTCCTCCACCAAGGAAGGCGAATCGTCGATCAGGGCAGGAATGCCGTCGCTTAGAAGGGCCCGAAGCAAGGAGAGGAGCTCCGCCAGCCCTTGCGATTGGGGGGGCTCCACACCTTTGCTGTCGCTCGCCTGAGGAGCCAGGCTCCCCGGCATGGTGGTCGGAGTGGCAGCCCAACTGCGAATCAATCCCATCAGGCGCCGATGGAGGAGATCCGGATTGCAGTTGGAGGCTTCGAGCACATGCTCAAGGGCTTCCCGCTTCCGCGCCGACGTAAGGCCGACGTGATTGAGGCCATATTGGGTGACCAGGTCGCGAATGACGCCGCCCCATGCCAACCGGTTTTCATCGTTTCGCGCCGCGAGGGCCAGAATTGCCTGATTCACGCGAGACCACTGGCGGCTCGCGACCGCTTGCTCAAGATCCTGGGCACGGCGAGCGGCGTCCGGTGCGTTTCGAGGCAGCGCGGCGGCAATGGCCTTTAGGGATTTCTCCGGAAAGGTGTCCTCGTCAGGGGTCTTGGTAATCTGGAGGTAAAGGGCCCGGTAATTGTCAGGAGTCGGCGGAATTCGACTCATGGCGAGCCGCCGCAAGGCTTCACGGGCGATCTCTGAAGGATTGGTCATTTCCGCCATGGCGATCCGGTCAGGGGTAATAGGGGGCAATTACGGAATCCGGCTAAAAAACTTGATAAATAGACAGTTACCGTGAAGCAGTGCCTCGGTTATTGGGCGTGATTAGAGGATCCAACTATTCATTGTCCCCGACCAAGGTGGAAATCTCTTGGGCTCCGGTGTCGCAATCAGTCATTCCACCAAACCGTGCTTGAGACCATAGTGGGTCAGCTCGGCGTTGTTACGCAGTCGCATTTTTTCCAGGAGCCGAGCACGATAGACACTTACCGTCTTCACACTGAGATTCAATTCGTCCCCGATCTGGGTCAGCGTCTTACCCGAGGCAATGAGGCAGAGCGTTTGATATTCCCGGTCCGACAGGCGCTCATGGGGTGGCCGCTCGGTATCGTCGGTGATGGCTTCGGCCAGTTCCAGCGCGAGGGAGGCACTCACATATTTCTTGCCGTTGGCGACTTGGCGAATGGCCTTCACCAATTGCTCCGGCGCGCTCTGTTTGGTCAGGTAACCGGCCGCGCCGGCCTTCAAAGCCCGAATCGCATATTGGTCTTCCGGATACATGCTAAGGATCAGGACCGGCTGGCGGGGGAACTCTTTGCGGATGATCTTGAGCGTGTCGATACCGTTACGGTCTGGCATGGAAACGTCCATGAGCATCACATCCCACGGCTGCTGGCGGGCAAGCTGGATCGCCGTGACTCCATTCTCCGCCTCCCCCGTAACCTCCAGATCGTCGGTGTCGGACAGGATCTGGCGCAGCCCCTGCCGCACGATGGCGTGATCATCGGCAATCAAGACCCGCAAACGTTGGCCGGTCATGATTGCTGCTCCAGTTCGACGGCGGCCGGCACCCGAACAATCAGCCGGGTCCCGCGGGGGTACGAAGTGTCGATCTCAAGGCTGCCTCCCAACCCGGCCAGGCGCTCTCGGATGCCGCGCAGGCCAAACGACTTTGGTTTGGTGAGATCTTCTTGGGCAAGCCCATTCCCATCGTCGGCAATTTCGAGCAAGACCTCGTCTCCCTCCTGCAGCAATCGCACGGCCACCGTCGACGCCTGGGCGTGCTTGCGAACATTGGTCAGGGCTTCCTGGAAGATTCGGAATAGGGCCACTCCAGTATCCTCCGCCAGTTCGATGTCATGATCGGCCGCCAAAACCTGACAACGGGTACCGCTCCTTTGGGAAAAATCCTCGGCCTGGCATTCGATGGCTGCCGCCAGTCCAAAGTCTTTCAGGATACCGGGTCTGAGTTCGCGGGTGACCCGGCTGACCGTTTCGATGGCATCGTCCAGCAGGGCCTCAATGGCCGATACGCGCTGGCGGGCGAGAATGGGGTCGGAAAGCATCTTTCCGGCGAGTAGGGACGCCTCGATCTTCAGCGCAACCAGATCACCGCCCAAGACGTCATGGACTTCCCGCGCGATCCTCTCCCGCTCTTCCTCCTTGGCATGCTGCAGGTGTCGCGAAAGCGCGGCGAGCTGGCGCTGGCTGTCACGAAGTTCGGCCTCGGTGTGCTTGCTTTGGGTGATGTTCCACATTAGGCCTTCCCAGACCGGATCCCCATTGCCCTGTCGGCGAACGGAACTGCGCAGGTTGATCCATTTGATGTCGCCGGCAGATGAGAGGATCCGCCCCTCCCAGTTCAATTTGCCGTCCGCCGGGGACGCGGCGAGCGAGGACAGGAACCCCGGCAGATCCTCCTCGACGATCAGCTTCACATAGCGATTGCCATCCGCGATCAACTCTTCCGGACTCAGGCCCAGGAGCAACTGGGTGGCGCCCCCGGCAAACTGGAACGCGAGGTCGCCGGATTCACGAAGCTGAAAGCTGAAAATGACGCCTGGCGTGTTGGCCGCCAGGGCTTGCAATCGCGCCTCGCTCTCCCGCTCCGCCGCCAGAGCCAGGCTCCGCTCTCGGCGATTTCGTGCCTCGCGCAACTCACGCTCGCAGGCGGGAACCAAGCGTTCGAGATGGTACTTGGACAGGCAATCATTGGCGCCCGCCCGCATTGCCCTGACTGCCACGTCTTCATCGATCTGTTTGGAAAGGATGATGAAGGGCACGTCGCCACAGGAGCCACGCACCTTGCCCAGGGCCCCTAGAGCATCGAATTCCGCAAGGGAGTGATCGCTGATCACCAAGTCCCATGCGGCGCAATTGAGGGCGCTGGCCAGATCGGTCTGGGTGGCGACCCGAACCCAATCCACGTCATACCCGGCATCTGCAAACCGCTGGCGCAGAAGCTCAGCCTCGCCAGGATTGCCCTCGATCAGCAGAAACCGGAGGCGGGGAGGGGGCGCTACACCGAGGGCCATCGAGGACTCACCTGTTCGAGTTGGGCTGAAGCAGGGGGCAATTATGCCCCCATGCCAACAGCGGTGGGCAAGGAGTCGACATGGTTCTGCCGGGTCGACGGCTCTGGCGGAATGGAGCCCTGGGGTCGCACTCAGCCATTGTGACTCCTCGAGGGGTGTCCAACGCCGATTGCTGTTGCCTCGCAGCAAAGGGCCTCGGGGTAGAATGAGGCTTTGGCAAGTCTCAGTCGGAGTTTCAGCATGCCCCAATATCGTTCCCGCACATCGACCGCAGGTCGCAACATGGCGGGGGCCCGCGCCCTGTGGCGGGCAACCGGGATGAAGGATGGCGATTTCGAAAAGCCCATCATCGCTGTCGTGAATAGTTTCACCCAGTTCGTTCCGGGCCATGTGCACCTCAAGGATCTGGGCCAGCTGGTGTGCCGCGAGATCGAAGCCGCGGGAGGGGTCGCCAAGGAATTCAACACCATCGCCGTCGATGACGGCATCGCCATGGGCCACGGTGGCATGCTTTATTCCCTGCCTAGCCGGGAACTGATTGCCGACAGTGTCGAATACATGGTCAATGCCCATACCGCGGATGCGATGGTGTGCATTTCCAACTGCGACAAGATCACGCCGGGCATGCTGATGGCCGCGCTGCGGCTCAACATCCCGGCGGTGTTCGTTTCCGGCGGGCCGATGGAGGCCGGAAAGGTGAAGTGGGAAGGCAAGGTCATTGCCCTGGATCTGGTCGATGCCATGGTCAAAGCTGCTGATAGCCACTGCTCCGACGAGGAAGTGGCCGAGGTCGAGCGCTCTGCCTGCCCGACCTGCGGTTCATGCTCGGGGATGTTCACCGCCAATTCGATGAACTGTCTGACCGAGGCGCTGGGGCTTTCTCTGCCCGGCAACGGCACGATCGTAGCCACCCACGCCGATCGCAAGAATCTTTTCCTCCAGGCCGGGCGTACCATCGTGGCCCTGGCGCGACGCTATTACGAGCAGGACGATGTCTCGGTGCTACCCCGCTCGATCGCGAACTTCAAGGCCTTCGAGAACGCGATCAGCCTGGATGTGGCCATGGGCGGCTCGACCAATACGGTTCTGCACCTCCTGGCCGCGGCGCGAGAGGCCGAGGTCGATTTCACCATGAAGGACATCGATCGCATTTCGCGTCATGTCCCCTGCCTGTGCAAGGTCGCGCCGGCGGTGCCGGATGTCCACATCGAGGATGTGCATCGCGCCGGCGGTATCATGGGGATCCTGGGCGAGTTGGACCGCGCTGGCTTGCTCCATACCGATGTCGCCACCGTGCACAGCGCGACCATGGCCGATGCTTTGGCGCAATGGGACGTGGTGCAGTCCGACGCCAGCGCGGTGCGCGAGTTCTATAAGGCGGCGCCCGGTGGTGTGCCCACCCAGGTCGCATTCAGTCAGGATCGGCGCTGGAAGGAACTGGACGTCGACCGCGTCAAGGGCGTGACCCGGGAAAAGGCTCACGCCTTCAGTCAGGATGGGGGTCTGGCGGTGCTTTACGGCAACATCGCCGCGAAGGGCTGCATCGTAAAGACGGCAGGAGTCGATGAATCGATCTGGACCTTCACCGGACGCGCCCGGGTGTTCGAGAGCCAGGAGGCAGCGGTGGAGGGCATCCTCGGAGATCAGATCGTCGCTGGCGACGTGGTGGTGATTCGCTACGAAGGCCCGAAGGGGGGCCCCGGGATGCAGGAGATGCTCTACCCCACCAGCTACCTCAAATCCAAAGGCCTCGGCAAATCCTGCGCGCTGCTCACCGATGGGCGGTTTTCCGGCGGCACCTCGGGCTTGTCCATCGGTCACGCCAGCCCGGAAGCGGCCATGGGCGGCGCCATCGCCTTGGTGGAGGAGGGCGACACCATCGAGATCGATATCCCCAACCGGCGTATTCATCTCGCCGTCAGCGACGTGGAATTGGCGCGCCGCCACAACGTGATGGACGCCAAAGGGGCCAAGGCCTGGAAGCCGGTCGATCGCAAGCGGGTCGTCTCTGCCGCCCTGCAGGCCTATGCTGCCCTGACCACCTCGGCCGACACCGGGGCCGTCCGAGACATTGGCCAGCTGACCCGCTGAGCCGTTCCCGCCCGAGGGCGGGCTCTGTGGGTTGCGAGTTCGCTCCAGCCAGGAGGGCCCTGTCGTCACCCACCCGCTGGCCGGCGTCGATCGCGACTACCCCGTGGGCTTTATTCAGCGTTTTGGATTGGTTCCATGAGTCTTGACCCTCAGGCCCGGGCCCTGCTCGATATGGTGTACCGGATCGGCGCACCGCGATTCCACGAATTGTCAGTCGACCAGGCCCGGCGCTCGATGGAAAAGCTCCTCTTCGCCTTTCGTCCCGATGCGCCGGCCGTGGCCTCGGTGACCGAGGTGCCCATTCCCCGCGGTCACGACGGCGTGCTACTGGCCCGCTATTACCGTCCGATCTCTGCGGAGCCAGACGCCACGCTGCCTCTCCTCGTCTATTACCACGGGGGCGGCTGGTGTATTGGCGACGTCAATAGTTATGACGTGGCGTGCCGGGAGCTTGCCAATCTTTCCCATTGCGCGGTTGTCTCGGTAGAGTATCGCCTCGCGCCGGAACATCCGTTCCCCGCCGCCATTCACGATGCGCTCCTGGCACTGGACTGGGTGACAGACAACGCCGACCTCCTGTCCATCGATCCGGCAAAGGTCGCCCTGGGCGGCGACAGTGCCGGAGGCAATCTCGCGATCGTCACCGCCCTGCAGGCCCGGGATCGCGGGGGACCGGCTTTACGTCATTTGCTGCTGGTGTATCCCAGCACCGAAATGATCAGCAATCGGCCCTCCCGCAGCACGTATGGCGACGGTTATTTTCTCGATCGGGAAAGCCTCGTCTGGTTCTACAGCCGATACCTTCCCCAGGGCAACACCGATGACTGGCGCGCGTCCCCGA
This sequence comes from Zoogloeaceae bacterium, assembly GCA_016791025.1. Classification (GTDB taxonomy): domain Bacteria; phylum Pseudomonadota; class Gammaproteobacteria; order Burkholderiales; family Rhodocyclaceae; genus JAEUNX01. The sequence continues at coordinate 11,579 of JAEUNX010000095.1, forward strand.
TGCTGGCGTCGTCCCTGGCCGGATTGCCGCCAATGACCCTCCTTACTGCCGGATGCGACCCCCTGACCGACGATTGCCTGGCTTTTGCTGAGCGGGTGCGTCAAGAGGGGGGGGCGGTGGACCATCGGAATTTCGAAGGGATGGTCCATGGGTTTTTTACCCTGGGAAAGTATTTCCATCAGGCCAACGATGCCGTGGGGATTGCCGCGGAGTCCTTGCGCAGCGCGCTGTTGGCCCCCTGAAGCTTCGCGGAATTCATAGGAAATTGGCCCTTCCCAGCCGCCAGGACGGTGTATCCAGCGCGCGCCTGAACCGCCAAGTCGCGATAGGCCAAGCGTTGCGCGCCCCAATCGCGGGACCGAACGATTCGCCACCGGCGCGCCGGACTCTTAGCAGGAAAATGAATAAGTCGTCCTGATTTTATTGTTTAGCGGTCTAAGCGAGGGTAATTAGACTGGCTCCATCTCAGCTATGGAGTCCGGCATGTCCATCCCACCCCCATCTCGATCTTCCACGGCCCGCTGGCTCGCCGGGGCGCTGGCCGCCCTGGGCACCTCGGTGGCGGTGGCCGAAATCAGCTTGCTCAACGTCTCCTATGACGTCTCGCGGGAACTGTACAAGGACATCAACCCGGCCTTCGCTACGGCTTGGAAGGCCAAGACGGGTGAGGGCGTGGTCATCAACCAGTCCCACGGCGGCTCCAGCAAGCAGGTCCAGTCGGTGGTAGCCGGGTTGGAAGCGGACGTGGTGACCATGAACCAGCCGCCGGACGTGGATGTGCTGGCCAAGGCCGGCCTCTTGAAGGCCGACTGGCGCCGCCGCCTGCCCTTCGATGCAGCGCCTTACACCACCACCTCGGTGTTCCTGGTGCGCAAAGGCAATCCGAAGGGCATCAAGGACTGGTCGGATCTGACCCGCCCGGGGCTGGCGGTGATCGTGCCCAACCCCAAGACCTCCGGTAACGGTCGCTACACCTACCTGGCGGCCTGGGGCTACGCCTTGCAGAAATCGGGCAACGAGGCTGGCGCCCGGGACTTCGTGGCCAAGCTCTTTGCCAACGTGCCGGTGCTGGACGGGGGTGGCCGGGGCGCGACCACCACCTTCACCCAGCGCGGCATCGGCGATGTGCTGGTGACCTTCGAGAACGAAGCGGCGCTGATCGATCAGGAGGTGGGCGGGGACCAGTTCGACGTGGTCTACCCCTCGCTCTCCATCGAAGCGCCCGCCCCCGTGGCGGTGGTGGATAAGGTGGTGGACAAGCGAGGCACCCGGGCCGCCGCCGAAGGCTACCTGAGCTTCCTGTTCTCCCCGGATGGGCAGGAAATCATCGCCAAGCATCACTTCCGCCCCCGCGACCCGGCGGTGCTGAAGAAGTACACCAGCCGCTTCCCTCCGGTGAAGACCTTCACTGTCGAGGGCGCCCTGGGCGGGTGGGAGGCGGCCAACCGCACCCACTTCGCCGATGGCGGGGTCTATGACCAGATCGTGGTGAAACGATGATGGCTGCAACCCGTTCCTTCCGGGTGTTGCCCGGGTTCAACCTGACCCTCGGCTACACCCTGGTCTATCTCTCGCTGATCGTGCTGGTGCCCCTCTCGGCGGTGTTCCTGAAGACCGCCAGCCTGGGCCTCGCCGGTTTCTGGGAAGTCGTCACCGCCCCGAGGGTGGTGGCCTCCTACAAACTTTCCTTTGGGGCGTCCCTGATCGCAGCGGCTATCAATGCGGTCTTCGGCCTGATGCTGGCCTGGGTGCTGGTGC
>JAEUNX010000121.1 GCA_016791025.1 Zoogloeaceae bacterium
ATTGGCAGCCCGACGGGCGCTGTCCAGATCGGCCAGCGCTTTTTGGCGCAATGCGCTCGCCTCCCTGGCGCGGGAGCTGATGCCCCCCCCGGCGAAGAGCGGCAGATTGACCTGGACGCCAATGGTCGAGCCGTCGGACCGTGCAACGCCGGCGGAGCCTGAGGGAAAATCGTCCGATGTCGTCGAACGGCTCTTGGAGTGGCCGTAGGACGCGACGAGATCGACGGTCGGCAGGTGACCGGCGCGTGCGCGCTCCACCTCCCGATCTGCGATCTCCAACGTCAATTGCTGAGACTGCACGCCCAGGTTACCGCCTTCGGCTGACTGCACCCAGTCGGCCATGGCATCCGGCTGCGGCCGTTCAAGGCCCACACCTTTGCGAAGTCCGGCCAAGGTGCCCGGATCCTTGCCGATGATGAGCGCCAGGGCCTGATACTTCACATCCAGATCGCTCTGGGCGGCAATTTCCTGGGCGGTAGCCAGATCAGAACGGGATTGGGCCTCGTGAACATCAGTGATGGTGACAGTGCCCACGTCGAAACTGCTTTTCGACAACTCGAGTTGCTGACCCGCCGCAACCCGCAGCGCGGTAAGCGCCGCCAGGGCATCCTGGGCATTGAGCACATCGAAATAAGCCTGGGCCACCCGCAGGATGAGGTCCTGCCGACCCTGTTCAAAGCGGACTGCCCCCAGCCCGCTCTGAAGCTCGCCCTGCTTGTACTGGACCCAGTTCTGCCAGCGGAAAAGCGGCTGCGACAACTGGACCGAGTAAGCGTTGGTGTTACCCCGGCGGACAAGATCGAACCCCTGGGACTTGATCTCGAAATTGTTGTAGGTGGTGTTTCCAGTCAGCCCCACCGTGGGAAGCAGGCCCGCGCGACCCTGGGGAAGCTTTTCCTGGTCCGCGTCGTATTGAGCTCGGGCCGCGGCGAACTGGGCATCATGGGCGATAGCATCGTGGTAAGCCTGAAGCAGGTCGCCCGCCAAGGCCCCCCCCGCTCCCAGAATCAGCCCCAAACTGCCCGCCCACCGTACCAGCGGCAAATGGCGCCTCACGGTGCTCAATACCGTGACATGGACGGGTCGACCTGCACCGCCCAGCCATCCACGCCGCCAGCGAGATTGATCACTCGCTCGAACCCCTGGCGCTCCAGGAACATGGCCACCTGCATGCTTCGACCACCGTGATGGCAGATCACCACCACCTCCCGAGCCGGATCAAGTTCGCTCAGGCGGGCGGGCACCGTATTCATCGGCATAAGCGTCGAGCCTTCGATGCGACAAATGGCATATTCCGGCGGTTCCCGGACATCCAGAAGCAAGGGCTTGTCCCGCGCCGGGTCCTGGAGCATTGCGGATAGCTGGGCCGACGAGAGCTGCTGCATGGCGTGCCTCAGAACGTGAAAGATTCGTGCTTCACCGCATTTTTCATGGTGGGCACCAGGGTTTCGAACAGATCTTCGGTGCGCAGCTGGCCTTCCGCCACCTTGGTCACAAGACGGGCCACCATCACCGGGGCTTCGCCGACGAACGCAAACAGACGGCCGCCCACCTTGAGCTGGTCTGTAAAGGCGGCCGGCAGCATGGGCAAGCCACCGGAAACCACTATGACATCGTACGGGGCGTTCTTGGCCCAGCCTTGTGCGCCATCGCCCTCCTCCACAATGACGTTGTGCACTTCGGCGCTGTTCAGATTGGAAGACGCAAGACGCACGAGCTCGGGCTCGATTTCGATGGTCCGAACCCAAGCGGCCTGGGCGGCCAGCAAGGCGGCGAAGTATCCGGAACCGGACCCGATCTCAAGCACCTGATCTTCCTTGCCCACCTGCACCGCCTGGAGCACCTTGCCCTCAATGACAGGGGGCAGCATGACCTGCCCACAGGGCAACGGAATCACGGCTTCCGACAGGGCGATGGACCGATAGGACTGGCGTACGAATTCCTCTCGCCGCACCCGCATCATCGTTTCCAGTACGGCGGGGTCCAGCACATCCCAGGGACGAACCTGTTGCTCGACCATGTTGAAGCGTGCGCGTTCGAAGTTCATTTCGGGGCTCCCTGATACTGCATTAGTTTGTACTAATAAACAATCGCTCGAAAATGGCTCATATTCTATCTGAGTTGACCCGGACCTGCGCCGTCAGGCGATTGAAGCTTCACGGGCGGCGCACGCGATACCAGGCCGCGTACAGCGCGGGAAGGAAAAGCAGGGTCAGGATCGTCGCAACCGTTAACCCCCCCATGATCGCCACCGCCATGGGTCCGAAGAACGCACTGCGCGCCAAGGGAATCATCGCGAGGATGGCCGCCGCCGCGGTCAGCATGATGGGGCGGAACCGGCGCACCGTTGACTCCACGATCGCATCCCAGGCCGGGCGGCCGGCCTCCCGATCCTGCCTAATCTGATCCACGAGGATTACCGAGTTCCGCATGATCATCCCCGAGAGCGCGATCGTCCCCAACATCGCGACAAACCCGAACGGCTTGCCAAAAAGGAGCAGGAAGACCGCGACCCCAATGAGTCCCAGCGGTGCTGTGAGAACGACCATCGAAGTCAGGGAAAAGCTCTGAAGCTGACACATCAGGACAGTAAGCACAGTCAGTACGAAAAGCGGCATTCCTACGGCGACGGATTCCGATCCCTTCGCGCTTTCTTCTACCGCGCCACCAACCTCCAGGCGATAACCCAAGGGCAACCCTTCCGCCAGCTTAGCCATCGGTCTGGCCAGGGCTGCCACCACTTCGGCCGGCTGAGTCGAGCCATAGAGATTGGCCCGTACCGTGACCGTTGGCAGGCGATTGCGTCGCCAAATTACGCCATCTTCAAATCCATATTCGAATGTAGCCAGCTGGGACAACGGCACACTGCGCCCATCACGTACTGGCACCGCCAGATCCGGCACCAGGGCGAGCTGGGAACGCTCCCGCGCCGCGCCGCGCAGGACCACATCGATCAGCTCGGTCCCTTCACGATATTGTGAAAAGACCAATCCGTTGACCGACGTGTTGAGAAAGGTCGCGATCTCCTGGGTGGACAGCCCGAGCAACCGCACTTTGTCCTGGTCGATATGAAGACGGACGACCTTGGAAGCCTCTTCCCAATCGAGCTGGACGTTCGATAGTGCCGAATTGCTGCGCAGGATCGCCGCCACCTCATGGGCCACCTGATGAATGGTGGCCAGGTCTGGGCCACTGACCCGATACTGGACCGGGAACCCCACTGGCGGTCCATTTTCGAGCCGCCCGATGGATACCCGCAGCCCCGAAGGGTCGGCGGCAAACTCGTCAATCAGGCGCTGTCGAAGCTGTTCCCGCTCACCGGGCCCCTTGGTCAAGATGACAAACTGGGCAAAGTTGGTCTGGTTTAACTGCTGATCAAGGGGCAGATAAAAGCGCGGACTGCCAGTGCCAACGTAGGCGACGAAGTTCTCGATCCCGGCTTCCTGGGCGAGTCGGGCCTCGAGCCGCTTCACCACGGCCTCGGTTGCTGCGAAAGAGGCCCCTTCGGCGAGCCGGACATCCACCAGCAGTTCAGGCCGAGTGGAATCCGGGAAAAACTGCTGCGGGACCCGGGCAAACAGCAGCAGCGACCCGACGAAAAGCGCCAGAGTGAGCAGGATGACCCACCAGCGGCGAGAAACGCACGCATCCACCAAAGCCCGAAAGCGGCGATAGAACGGAGTTTCATACAAACCAAGCTCGGCGTTCGCCCGTTCTTCAAGGGCCCTCTCCTCGCCCTGCGATGGCGAGAGTTTCGGGAATAGGCGCGCCAGAAGCCGCGTCCCCAGGCTTGGTTTGGAAGCATGGCGGGCAAGGTCCGGCAGCAGGTGAAATCCCAGATAGGGCACGAAGAGGACCGCGGCCACCCATGAAACGAGCAGCGCAATCACCGTGACCTGGAAGATCGACCGGGTGTACTCGCCTGTACTGGAAGCGGCGGTAGCGATCGGCAGAAAACCGGCGGCCGTCACGAGGGTGCCGGACAACATCGGCATCGCAGTCGACGTGAAGGCAAATCCGGCAGCCCGCGCCCGATCCCAGCCCTGCTCCATCTTGGTCGCCATCATCTCGACTGCGATGATGGCGTCGTCCACCAGAAGCCCCAACGCCAGCACCAGAGCGCCGAGGGAGATCTTATGGAGACCGATATCGAGCAAAACCATCAACAGGAAGGTGATCGCCAATACGACCGGGATCGTGATCGCGACCACAACCCCCGTACGCAATCCCAGGGAGAGCAGGCTGACCGCCAGCACAATGACCACCGCCTCGGCCAGGGTACGGACGAATTCGCTTACTGAGCGTTGCACCGCCCGCGGCTGATCCGCGACCCGCTCGAGCGAGAGACCCACAGGCAATTGGGACTGAATCCGTTCCACCGTGGCATCCAGACGGCCGCCCAAGGCGATGATGTCGCCGCCCGCCCGCATGGACACGCCGACACCAAGGGCGTCGCGGCCCATGAATCGCATGGTATCCCTAGGCGGATCGACATATCCCCGCCGCACCTCGGCCACGTCTCCAAGGCGAAAACTTCGGGCTCCCGCCCGCACCGGAGCGTTCCGGATGGCATCCAGGTCTGAAAACTGTCCGTCTGGCCGAAGATAAATCCGCTCACTCGGCGTATCGAAGAACCCAGCCGCCGCCTCCATGTTCTGGCGCCCCAACGCCCCCACCACGTCGTCGAGGGTCAGGCCAAAAGTTGCCAATTTGGTATTGGATAGCTCGATGTAGATCTTCTCCGCCTGATCGCCAATGAAGCTGACCTTGGCAACATCAGGGACGCGAAGGAGTTCGGCTCGGACCGCCTCCGCATGGCGCTTGAGCTCGGCATAGGAAACATCCCCGACCAGGGCAAAGATGTTGCCGAAAGTGTCGCCAAACTCGTCATTGAAACTCGGCCCCACGATTCCGGTCGGCAGGGTATGCCGGATGTCGCCGACCTTCTTGCGCACCTGATACCAGATGTCAGGCACCTCTGCTGCGGGAGTCGAATCCTTGGCAAAAAACATCACCACCGACTCGCCCGGCCGGGAAAAGCTCCGCACCGAATCGATCTGGGCAATCTCCTGCAACTTTTTCTCGATCCGCTCGGTGACCTGCTGCTCCACCTCCCGGGCCGTGGCACCAGGCCATTCGGTCCGCACCACCATGATCTTGAAGGTGAAGGGTGGATCTTCGGACTGGCCAAGGTGGCGATAGGACAGCAGACCGATCGCCGTCAGGGCAACCATGAAATACAGGACGAGGGTCCCGTGCCGCAAACCCCACTCCGAAAGGTTGAAGCGACTCATCTGCGGGCATCCAGGGTCACCGGGGCCCCCGCCTCGACGGGACGCACCTTCTGGCCCGCCGTCAGCGTATGGGCCCCAGCCACTACCACCAGGTCATCCGGCTTTAGCCCAGCCGAAATGAGGACAACATCCTGCTCGAAGGCCGCCACTTCCACCGGGCGGGGAACCACCGTTCCGTCAGCAGCTACCACCCAAACCCGGGCGCCGCCTTCCTGGCGCACCACCGCCGGCAGAGGCAAGCGAAGTTGCCCCCGAGACGAATTGCTGGACATCACCACGGCCGTCGCCCCGAGGGGGAGGCTGTCGTCGGCATCGGACACACTCACCCGCGCCGCATAGGTCCGGGTCGTCGGATCGGCCGCCGGGGAGAGTTCCCGCACCCGACCTGCGTAGTGCCGGTCCGGATTGGCCCAAGGACGTACCTCGACCGCAGTACCCACCACCATGCTGCGCAAGCGGCTTTCGGCGACATGAATTAGAACTTCCCGCTCCACCCCGCGGGCAACCCGTAGCACCGGAGATCCGGCTTCCAGCACCTGGCCAGGTTCAGCGAGGATTGCTGTGACCACGCCGTCCACATCGGCGCGAAGCGTGGCGTATGCAGCCTGGTTGTCTGCGACCCTGGCCTGGGCACTGGCCTGGGCAGCCTTCGCTTCGGCAGCATCCAGGGCCGCCCGGCGAGCATCCAGTGCTGCGGCGCTGATGTAGTTCTTGGCCCGCAAATCTTCGGCGCGGCGGTAGTCGGCCTGGGCGAGGCCAAGTTCGGCGGCGGCCGCGCTCATGGCGGCCTGGGCCGCCGCAGCCGCTAACTGCACATCCCGGGGGTCGAGTTTCGCCAACACTTGCCCGGCCCGGACGGTAGTCCCGGCATCAACCCGGCGTTCCAACAGCTTGCCCCCGACGCGGAAACTCAGATCGGCCTCGTGGCGGGCCCGAACTTCACCGGTAATCACCTCCTGGCTGGCCGCTGCCCCGGACGCGGTTCCGGCAGACTGAACCAATACCGCCCGCAGCGGCACCTCGCTCGCTGGCGGCTCCCCGCAACCGGCAAGCGCCCCGAGCAAGCCCATGCCAACGCACCATCCCTGCCACTTCATGCCCCACTCCCCTGCTGGGCGATCCGGTCTGGCACCGAATCTCATCCCGTCGATCCTGAAGGTTGCGGCGGGCGACCCGGCCCGACGCCGGCAGAATAGTACCCGGCGGGCGAGGAGATCGTCGCGACCCTAGGAAAATTTGGGCGGCGGGAGGGGACGCCGCCAGGAAGCCGAGTGCAAGGACGACTGGCCTTTGCCGTCCAAGGCCCCGTCAGGAGGCCCCGTCAGGAGAAAACCCGATCGTCGTCCACCGCCAGATCCTGGGCGCGCTCAAAGAGTTGCCGCTCTTCGAATCTGACATGGGCCACCAGCATCTCAGCAAAGTTCACCAAGTGGGATTCGAGACCTTCGTCTCCGCCCGCAGCCACTGCCCGGGCAATCTCAGTTGCCATCCTGGTCAGGCCTCGGTGCTCGGCGCGGGTGCGCTCGACCAGTTCGACCTCGCCGCACGCTAACAGGAAGGGCAGGAGCTCAAACTCTTCCTTGCTGAAATGTGGCAAAAGCTCGGATTCGAAGCCAGCAGTCACGTCTTGGCCGATCTCCAGAAGTTCGAGCCCATCGCCAATTTTCAACGCCTTGCGCACGCGGTGGGCGAGTGCCAAAGCGGTATGGTGCTCGCGGGACAGATCCAACAAAAAAGTTGCGCGCTTCACTCCGACTTCACTCCCCTGCTGTCGGTATGGTTAATCCGTATTGTGCCGCAAAGCCCTCGCCACGACGGGCAGGACATCGACCGGGGACGACGCTCCGGGAATTCCCGCTGCGACATTTGCAACACCGGGATGGCCCGCCGCGGGTCACTTTTCGGCGTCCACGCCGGCCAAGGCCGCGGTGACGCCTGGACGGCCAGCTCGGTTCGCCAGGGCGGCGCGGGCGCCGGACGTTAGGATCGGCGAGTCCAGAAAGACCACCCGTCGGCCCCGCACCCGGATGAGGCCAATATCGGTCAGCTCCCGAAAGGCGCGGGATAAGGATTCCGCCGTCGTCCCCAGGCGAGAGGCAATGTGGCGCTTACCGATCGCCAGTTCCAGTTCGAATTCGCCGGCAGGCGGCCGCCCATCGCCGATCTGAGCCAGCAGGTAGTTCAGCAGCCTGCGGGTGACGGATTCAAAATGAAAGGCCGCCATGTCCCTCTCGATGGCCGAATACTGCTCGGCCATCGCCCGGAGGAACCGCAACGACAATTCCCGATCCGAGGCGGCCGCCACCATGAGGGTCTCTTTGTCGATCTCGATCAGAGCCGTCGGTGCGACGGCCTCGGCGAAGGATGCGTAGTGCGTGGCGCCGAAGAGGTCAGCCAGACCAAAGTGGCGACCGGCGGAGACGATGTCGATGACCTTCTCGTCGCCTTCGGGTGACGCGATGGCCAAGCGTACGTGGCCGGAGGCCACGAAGTACAGAGCATCGGGTTCGTCGCCCTGCCAATAGATCGTCTCGTTTGCATCGGCAATGCGGCGGCCCGAAGCTTCGGCAATGGTCCTGATCAACCGGGAATCCATCCCCGCAAACAAGGGCATCTGAGTGACGGTACCGATCATGGCGCCCCTCCGTCATCAGGGGTACGCGTGGTCATACACAGGCCTTTCGGTAGCTTAGCCGGGGGGCCCCTCTGACGGTCCTTGGTCGTCGCCCACCGGAGCCACCACATGCCAGGCATACATCACCTGGGTTTCCAAAAACACCCGGCCGGTTTCCAGATCCAGCCAGGACACGATGCCTCGTTCATCGACGCCAAGATGGCGCCAGCGCCGAAGCTCGCCGCTACACAGTGTCACCAAGTAGGCCTGACCAGGATTCAAGTCCACCTTACCCGCCCGATAGCTTTTTCATTCGCGTTGTTGATATAGCGGCATATAAAATACTTCTTTATAGTACCAGCCCCTCGGGCTATAAGCAACATATTGAATACCTCTTTCCGCCATGCGCCTGAATACCTTTACCGACTACAGTTTGCGGGTCCTGATGTACCTGGGAACCGATCTCGACCGGCTCGCCACCATTGCGGAAATCGCCCTCGCCCACGGCATTTCTGAGAATCATCTGATGAAAGTGGTCCAGGAACTCGGGCGCGGGCAATACGTCGAGACCATCCGCGGCCGGGGAGGTGGAATGCGTCTGGCGCGACCGGCGGGCGAAATTGTGGTGGGCGAAGTGGTCCGGTACACCGAAGCCGACCTGGCGCTGGCGGAATGCTTCACACCCACGTCGCAGTGTCGCATCCAACCGGCCTGCCAGTTGAAGGCGATTCTCGAAGAGGCGCTCACCGCCATGTTTCTGGTGCTCGACAGCTACACGCTGGCAGACCTTTTGATCCAGCCGAGCCGTTTCCCCTGGCTTGCGGGGCCCCATCCGGTCGTGCCGATCCGCCCTGAATCGGAGCGGTGAGCGACGATATGACTCCCTGGGCCGTGGATTTTGGCTACCGGCGGGGCCGTGGATCCGGTTCCGCCACCATTTCCTCGGCCTCGAATGGCTGGAGCAGGGCTCGGGCCTCGGCCTCGGTCCTGGCCGATAGCCAAGCCGGGACATCGACCTGATCGAGAATCACCACGCTACGCTTTTCCTCCCCAGGCTTGTGGAAGCGCCGCATCAGGGGGTGGCTGTCGGCGTTGATGGTCAGCATGGCGAAGGACCAATGGGCCGGGCCATCGTCGCCCATCCGGCGCTCCCAGATCCCTGCCAGTGCGAAAGGCGCGCCATCCTTGCGCTCAATCCTCCAGCGCACCGCCCGCCCAGTCTCGTAGCAGGGCTCGTAGAAACGCTCGACGGGAATCAATGCGAATTGGCGGCGCCTCCAGGCGCTGCGAAAACTCGGCTTCTCACCCACCGTCTCCACGCGGGCGTTGTAGGTCATGCGGGACAGGCGAGCAGGGTCACCCCAGGGGGGCACCATGCCAAACATTCCCGGAAGCCAGGTAGTCGGGAGCACATTGGCAAGGAATGGGGCCACCCCGCCGGGAAACGTTTCTCCGTAGCTGAACTCCGGGCCCGCCAGCGGGTTGGCCGCCACCGCCAATCGCTCCAGGGAGATCCGCCGGGCCGGATTGTAATCGGCACACATGGAAGGATTCTGGCACGAACCGCCCCAATCAGGCCGCCATCTGCCGCAGCATGAAGGGCAGGACCCCGCCATGCAGCAGGTACTCCCATTCCTTGGCGGTATTGACGCGAACCTGGGCACCAAATACCGTAGCCAGTCCGTCATCCCGAACCGCCCGCACAGTCACCACGTCGGCATGGGGCACCAGCCCCTCGATGTCGAAGCGCTCGGTGCCATCCAGCCCGAGGCCGGGCGCCGACTCCCCCGGCAGGAAACAGAGGGGAATAACGCCCATGCCCACCAGATTGGCCCGATGAATGCGTTCGAAGGACTGGGCGATCACTGCCCGTACGCCCAGGAGCAAGGTGCCTTTGGCCGCCCAGTCCCGGGAAGAACCGGTACCATACTCCCTGCCCGCCAGGACGATGAGCGGCGTACCCTCGGCGGCATACTTCATCGCCACATCATAGATCGGCTCCACCACGGCTGCCGCCACAGAGAGATGGCGCGAGACCCCGCCTTCCACCCCCGGGGTCAGGGCGTTCTTGATGCGGGTGTTGGCAAAGGTGCCCCGCACCATCACCTCGTGATTGCCCCGCCGCGAACCGAAGCTGTTGAAGTCCGGGGGTTGCACACCGTGGGCCAGGAGATAACGCCCCGCTGGACCGTCCTTCTTGATGCTGCCGGCGGGGCTGATGTGGTCGGTGGTGATGGAATCGCCCAGCAGGGCGAGACAGCGGGCACCTGTAATGGGTGAGATCCCCGGCGCCGTCAGGGTCATGCCCTCAAAATAGGGCGGATGACGGATATAGGTGCTGTGGTCGTCCCAGGCGTAGGTTTTCGAGGCCGCAACGGCAATCGAGCGCCAGCGCGCATCCCCGGTCAGGACGTCCGCATAGCTCTTGCGGAAGAGTTCTGCACTCACCGAGCGTGCCACCTCGGCCTGAATCTCCAGGTTAGAGGGCCAGACGTCACGCAGAAAGACGGGCTGGCCGTCCGCATCAACGCCCATCGGTTCGGTATTCAAGTCCACATCGGTGGTGCCGGCAATGGCAAAAGCCACCACCAAGGGCGGCGAGGCGAGGTAATTCATCCGGACATCCTGGTGGATGCGCCCCTCGAAGTTGCGATTACCGGACAGTACCGCGCTCACGGACAAGCCATGATCTTGAATCGCCCTCGCGATGGGTTCGTCCAGGGGGCCGGAATTGCCGATGCAGGTAGTACAGCCATAAGCCGCCACATGAAAGCCGAAATGCTCCAGATCTTCCAGCAATCCCGCCTTGCCCAGGTACTCGGTGACCGCCAGGGACCCAGGCGCCAGGGAGGTCTTGACCCAGGGCCGGGTACTCAAGCCCAGAGCGCGGGCCCTGCGAGCCAGCAGGCCGGCACCAATCAGGACCCCGGGGTTGGAGGTGTTGGTGCACGACGTGATGGCCGCGATCACCACCGCACCATCGTTAAGCTCAAAGCGATGGGCACCATCCGTCACCCAAGCCGGCCCCTTGGAGGGCCGCAGGGCCTGCTCGGCGGCGAGCGCCTGGCGGAAATTGGCTTTCAGCGCCGGTAGCGGCACACGATCCTGCGGGCGCTTGGGCCCCGCGAGGCTGGGAACGATGCTGCCCAGATCGAGATCCAGCACCTCCGTGTAGTCGGGCTCCGGCAGGTCCGGGCTCCACCAGAGTCCCTGGGCCTTGGCGTAGGCCTCCACCACGGCGATCTGGGCCTCGCCGCGACCGGTCAGGCGCATATAGCGGAGGGTCTCCGAATCGATGGGAAAGATGCCGCAGGTGGCGCCATACTCCGGTGCCATGTTGCCGATGGTGTTGCGGTCGGCCGCCGTCAGACTGGCAAGCCCCGGCCCGAAGAACTCGACGAACTTCTCCACCACACCCCGCTTGCGGAGCATTTCGGTAACGGTCAGCACCAGATCCGTGGCCGTAGCGCCCTCGGCCAGTTTGCCGGTCACGCGCACGCCGATGACCTCCGGGATCAGCATCGACGAGGGTTGGCCAAGCATCGCCGCCTCGGCCTCAATGCCCCCGACGCCCCAAGCCAGCACGCCGATGCCATTGACCATGGTGGTATGACTGTCGGTGCCGAAGCAACTGTCCGGGTAGAGCAGACCATCCTTCTCGAACACCACCCGTGCCAAGTATTCAAGATTCACCTGATGGACGATGCCGGTGTCGGGCGGTACCACGGTAAAGTTCTTCAGCGCCGCCTGGCCCCAGCGCAGGAAGGCGTAGCGCTCGCGATTGCGCTGGAATTCGATCCTGGCGTTGAGGTCCAGGGCGTCCTTGCTACCATAGACATCGATCATCACCGAATGGTCGATGACCAATTCCACCGGGCAGAGGGGGTTCACTGCCCGGGCGTCGCCACCAAGCCGCGTAATGGCCTCCCGCATCGCCGCCAGGTCCACCACGCAGGGCACCCCAGTGAAATCCTGAAGAATCACCCGGGCCGGGGTGAAATTGATGTCCCGTTGGGGAACCCGGCGCAGGTCTACGCCAGCCAGGGCCTCGATGTCCGCCCGTGTCGTGCCCACCCCATCTTCGTGGCGAAGCAGATTTTCCAGCAGGATCCTGATCGAATAGGGCAACCGGTGGATGGGAAAAGCCGGCTCCAGAGTATTCAAGCGATAGTAGCGGTAGGTTCGCCCGCCGACATCCAGGGTCGTCAGGGCATTAAAACTGTCCTTCATGTCTGGTCTCCGTCAGGATTGAGAGTCGAACGGCCCCGGTATGACCGGCCCGCCGGAAAAGAAGGAGCGGCCGGGGCTACCCGGCCCCGGCCGTGCCGTCAGACCACCGACAACCGTACGTCGAGACTGTTGCGCGTCGCGTGGGAATAGGGGCAGACGATGTGGGCCTGGGCCACCAGCGCGTCAGCGGTTTCCCGCTCCACCCCCGGCAAGCTCACCGCCAACGCCACATCAAGACCGAACCCCTGACCATCGTCGCGGGGCCCGATGCCGACGGTGGCCGTCACCGTACTGTCGTCGGCGATCTTGACCTTCCGCTGGCCGGCGACGAATTTCACTGCACCAAGGAAACAGGCGGAATAGCCTGCGGCAAAGAGTTGCTCGGGGTTGTTGCCACTCCCACCGGGCCCACCGAGCTCCTTGGGAGTGGTGAGGGTCACGCCGAAGGCCCCATCGGCGGTCCGGGCGGAACCGGTCCTTCCGCCGGTGGCGGTGGCCTGGGTGGTATACAAGACGTTCATGATGTTTTCTCCTCTCTGGGGTTTGGGGAGGAATCCCTCCTCCGGGGGCCTCGACGGGGCCGAATTCCCGTCGAAAAATTGCAGCGGATCACGGCGACCGGGTGGTGCCGGGGCCCCGCAGGTCGAAGACCAGAACCTCGGCGGCATTGCCATCGGTGAACGCCAGTCGCGACTCGTCTGTCAACTTGGCGCCATCGCCAACCTGCATCGGAATGCCATTGAGACGAACGGCACCCCGAGCCACGTGGATATAGGCAGCCCGGTCGGGCAGAAGGTTCAGTGTGGCCTCATCGCCGGCATCGAAAGCGCCGGCATAGACCACGACGTCCTGCCCGATGACGAGGGCGCCGTCCCGGCCATCCGGAGCGGCAATCACCCGTAGGCGGCCGCGCTGTTCCGCGACGGGGAAGCGGGTCTGCTGATAGCGGGGCCTCACGCCGCGGCGCGCGGGCTGGATCCAGATCTGCAGAAAGTGGACCGCCTCGGTCGGGGAGGCGTTGAACTCGCTGTGGGCGATGCCGGAGCCCGCACTCATCAACTGGACGTCGCCGGGACGAATCACCGAGCCATGGCCCAGGGTATCCCGGTGGGCCAACACCCCCTCCAGGACGTAGGAAAGGATTTCCATGTCGCGGTGTGGGTGGGTGCCGAACCCCTCCGCGGGATCCACCCGATCATCGTTGATGACCAGCAGGTCCGAAAAACCCCGCTGGGCCGGGTCGTCGTAGCCGGCGAACGAGAAGGTGTGGCGGGAGCTCAGCCAGCCATGCTCGCCCACCCCGCGGTCGTTGGCCTTACGCAGGTCAATCATTTCAGTCTCCTCAAAACGCCGTCCGGGATTTCCCGGTCGGCAATGGTCCGGCCGATCGATGTTCTAGGCCGCCTTCAAGCCCCGGGCGCGGCCGTCCAGGCTCAAGGCACCACCGCCAAAGGCCACCACCTGGAGCAGGCCGCCAACGATGGACAAGTTCTTGAAGAAGTGGATGAACTGGTTCTGGTCGGCCAGACGGAAGTGGAAGGCGAAAGCCGTCGCCAGGGTGAAGACCGCCATCAGGGCTGCCACCAGGCGGACCCGGAACCCCACCAGCAAGGCCAGGGCGAGGACCACTTCAACGAACACCGCGCCCAGGTAGGCCAGGGTCGGGAAGGGCAGTCCGGCCGCGGCGATGTAGGCGGTGGTGGCGGCCGGGGCCATGAGTTTGCTGAAGCCGCTGATCAGGAACAGCGCGCCAAGAAGGACCCGCCCCGTTGCAGCCAGGTAGGCGGAAGCGGATGAATGGGAAGTGATCATGATGGCCTCTCAGTTGGAAAAGTCTTAGGGATCGGTCTGCGAAGGGCTTGCTCCGGTTCCGATGGCTTCCACTGTATCCACCCCATGGATCGGGAAAAACCGGCCACAAGACGGAACTCTGTCCACTAGAATGTGACAATGAACGCCTTGGAGGACATGCAGATCTTCGTCTCCACCGTTGAGGCCGGCAGCTTTACCGCGGCCTCGGACAAACTTGGCCTGTCCAAGCAGTTCGTCAGCCGGCGGGTCATTGCCCTGGAGGAGCGGCTCGGAGTGCGCCTGATTAACCGGACCACCCGGCGCCTGGCCATTACCGAGGTGGGACGGGCCTATTTCGAGCGGGCCGTGAAAATCATTGAAGACGTGGCGGACGCCGAACGGGCGGTGAGCAGCCAGGGCGCTGTTCCCCGAGGAACCCTGCGGGTCACGGCCCCCATGTCCTTCGGCACCTTGCACCTGGGCGGGGTGTTACCACGCTTTCTGCGGCAGCATCCCCAGGTCCACATCGAACTGGACCTCAACGACCGGTTCGTGGACCTGATTGCCGAGGGTTACGACATGGCCGTACGGATCGGTGCCCTGGCGGACTCGTCCCTGGTGGCCCGTCCGCTGGCCGCCGTGCGCACGGTGACCTGCTGCAGCCCGGCATACCTCCACGGTCGTCGGGCCCCTCGCACACCGGCCGAGCTGTCCGATCACGACTGTGTTCTCTACGGCCACGGGAAAGGGGTCGAATGGCGATTCGAGGTCGAGGGGAGGCCCGTGACGGCCCTCGTCGCGGGATGTCTGCGGGTCAACAACGGCGAAGTGGCGCGGGATGCGGCGCTGGCAGGCCTCGGCATTGCCCGGCTTCCCACCTTCATCGTGGGCGACGCCCTGCGGGACGGACGCCTGGTCACGATCCTTGACGCCTTCGAACCAGCCCCGGCGGCTGTCTATGCCGTCTATCCCCACCACCGCCAATCCTTCCTGGCCATCCGCGCCTTCATCGACTTCCTGCGTGACGCCTTTGCGACGGGGCTCGCGGCGACGAGCGACGCAGCTAACCCGCCACGCGGCGACGAGCGGCGGTAAACCAGTCGAGTCGGCCCGCCAGGGCGACGACCTCGCCGACGATGAGGAGGGCGGGTGGTTTCACGGCGGCCCAACGGGCCTTGTCTGGCAAGGTGCGCAGGGTCCCGGAGACGACCCGCTGTGCCCGGGTGGTGCCATTTTCCACCAGGGCCGCCGGGGTATCGGCACCCCGTCCGTGGGCGATGAGGCCGGCGCACAGGTCCGCCAGGGCCCCCACGCCCATGTAGATCACCGCCGTCTGGCGGGGGCGCGCCAGGGCGAGCCAGTCGGCATCCGGACCGCCGGGCTTGACATGCCCGGTGGCAAAGACGACGGACTGGGCATGATCCCGATGGGTCAGGGGAATCCCGGCATAAGCCGCCACCCCGCAGGCCGCGGTGATCCCAGGCACCACCTCGAACGGCACACCGGCCGCGACGAGGTCTTCCACTTCCTCGCCCCCCCGTCCGAAAACGAATGGGTCCCCCCCCTTCAACCGCACCACCCGGCGGCCGGATTGGGCCAGACGAATGAGCAATTGGTTGATCTCACCCTGGGGCAAGGTATGGCTGCCGGATTTCTTCCCCACATAAAGCCGCTCGGCCCCGGGTGCCGCCAGGGTCAGGACGTCGGCCGTAACGAGGTGATCGAACACCAGCACCTCGGCCTCTGCGATCAATCGGGCCGCCCGCAAGGTGAGCAACTCCGGGTCCCCCGGACCCGCGCCAACCAGGGCAACCCGCCCCGGACCGCCGTGGGTCGCTTCGGGGACAGACGGATCCACCCGCCCGTCCGCCGGAGGACGCTTGAGGATCAAGGACGCCCGGGCCACCAGATGGCCGGCCAGCTCAGCCAGGGTGGCGGGAGAGGTCCCCTGGCCGGGGAGAGCGGAACTGGAAATGTCCATGGCGAAGACCTGACGGCTGTGGAACGGGTGTGCCGAACTGTACCGAACCACCCCCAAGCAGGAAATTGATTGTACTCAAGGACGGCCGCTGTCAGTCGGACCAATCTGCCGGCGGACGAAAGCTCTCGGCTTTCGACGCATCCGCAACGATTTCCTGAGGGGGAACAAGCATGAAATATCGTGGAAAGCGCCTGTCGGGCGTCATCCTCATGGCCGCCCTGCCCTTGGCGATTGGCCAGGCTTTTGCCGAGGAGCCGAAACCACAGCACAAGGACATTCCTTCCGCCGAGGTGAGGTATCAGGCCGGCGGGTCACCCCTGGCGGATGTGGAGATGTACCAGGACATCAACCCCAAGGCGCCGACCATGAGCAAAACCGAGTTCGACAAGGCTCGGCAAATCTACTTCGAACGCTGCGCCGGCTGCCATGGCGTACTGCGAAAAGGCGCCACCGGCAAGGCTCTGACCCCGGACAAGACCCTCGCCAATGGCACGGACTATTTGAAGGTGTTCATCAAATATGGCTCGCCGGCTGGCATGCCCAACTGGGGCACCTCGGGCGAACTCACCGACGAAGAAGTGGACCTGATGGCCCGCTACATCCAGCAAACGCCTCCCCAGCCGCCGGAATACGGCATGAAGGAGATGAAGGCGACCTGGAAGGTCCTCATCCCGCCTGAAAAGCGGCCGACCAAGAAGATGAACACCTACAACATCGCCAACATCTTCAGCACCACGCTGCGGGATAGCGGCGAGGTCGCCCTCATCGACGGCGACACGAAAAAGATCATCAACATCGTCAAGACCGGATACGCGGTGCACATCTCCCGCCTGTCCGCGTCGGGCCGCTACCTCTTCGTGATCGGCCGCGATGCCAAGGTCAACATGATCGATCTGTGGATGGAGAAGCCGGACAACGTGGCGGAGATCCGCGTTGGCCTGGAGGCCCGCTCGGTGGACACGTCCAAGTACAAGGGCTATGAGGACAAGTACGCCATCGCGGGTTCCTACTGGCCGCCCCAGTACGTGATCATGACCGGCGACACCCTGGAACCGCTCAAGATCGTTTCCACCCGTGGCCAGACCGTGGACACCCAGGAATACCACCCCGAGCCGCGCGTCGCCTCCATCGTGGCCTCCCACTTCAAGCCGGAATTCGTGGTGAACGTGAAGGAGACCGGCAAGACCCTGATGGTGGATTATTCCGACATCACCAACCTGAAGAGTACAGAGATCGGCTCCGCACGCTTCCTGCATGACGGCGGTTGGGACAGCTCCAAGCGCTACTTCCTGGTGGCCGCCAACCAGTCCAACAAGATCGCCGCCATCGACGCCAAGGACGGCAAGCTCGCCGGTCTGGTGGAGGTGGGCAAGATTCCCCACCCGGGCCGCGGCGCCAACTTCATGCATCCCAAGTACGGTCCGGTGTGGGCCACGGGACACCTGGGCGACGACACCATCGCGGTGATCGGCACCGATCCTGAAAAGCACAAGCAATATGCCTGGAAGCAGGTAGACACCCTGAAGAGCCAGGGAGGAGGGTCCCTCTTCATCAAGACCCATCCCAAGTCCAACCATCTCTATGTGGACAACCCCCTGCACCCGGACCCGAAGGTCAGCCAGTCGGTGGCGGTGTATGACATCAAAAATCTCGGGGCCGGCTTCAAGGTCCTGCCCATCGGCGATTGGGCCGGCCTGACGGACGATGGCGCCAAGCGGGTCGTCCAGCCGGAGTACAACAAGGACGGCAACGAGGTCTGGTTCTCGGTGTGGAGCGCCAAGAACAAGGAATCTGCCGTGGTCGTGGTGGATGACAAGACCCTCCAGTTGAAGACGGTGATCAAGGATCCACGCCTCATCACGCCCACCGGCCATTTCAACGTCTACAACACCCAGCACGACATCTATTGATCGTCACCGGGACCGGGAGAGGCGAAGGTCTCCACCCGATCCGATCGGGGCATCGGGCCGCCACGGCCGATGCCCCCTTTTGGTTTTTTGGACGCCGGCCGAGCTGGCATTGCTGAGGAGTGAGAAACGATGAAAAAGACCGTTCCAATACTGGCCACCCTGGCCCTGGCAGCCCTGGTCGCCGCCCCCCTTGCCCGCGCCGATCAGGCGGCCGCCCAGAAGGCGGGTTGCCTGGCCTGCCACAGCGTGGACAAAAAGCTGGTGGGCCCGGCCTTCAAGGACGTGGCGGCAAAGTACAAGGGCCAGGGCGATGCGGTGGCGAAGCTGAGCGACAAGGTCCGCAAGGGTGGCGCGGGGGTCTGGGGCCCCATCCCCATGCCGCCCAATCCCGAGGGCAAGATCAGCGACGCCGAACTCAAAGCCGTGGTGGAGTGGATTCTGAAGAGCTGAGCCCGACGCCCCCCGGACATCGTCCCCGGGGGACCCCTCAGGCCTGGGTCGCCGGCAACCCGCGTTGCCTGGCGGCCCGCAGGCCCTCCAGATAGCGATAGATCACCGGCGTGATGTAGAGCGTCAAAAGCTGGGAGACCAGCAGACCGCCCACCACGGCCAGCCCCAAAGGCCGGCGGGCCTCTGCCCCGGCCCCGAAGCCTAGGGCGATGGGCAGCGCCCCCATCAGGGCGGCCAGGGTTGTCATCATGATGGGGCGAAAACGCACCAGGCAGGCCTCGTAGATCGCCCGATCCGCATTCATCCCACCCCGCTGACCTTCGATGGCGAAGTCCACCATCATGATGGCGTTCTTCTT
>JAEUNX010000034.1 GCA_016791025.1 Zoogloeaceae bacterium
GGGGGACCTGCGCCATCCCGGGAAAAGAGCTGGATCACGCCGCCGGCGTGGTTGCCATAGATGGTGGCGGTAGGCCCACGCAGCACTTCGATGCGCTCGGCGGTGTCGAGGTTGAAGGTCGCCGCCTGGCCCTGGCCGTCGGGGTTGCTGGCGGGGATGCCGTCGGCGATGAGCTTGACGCCCCGCACGCCAAACGCCGCCCGGGCGCCAAAGCCGCGGGAGGAGATCTGCAGATCCTGGGCGTAATTCTGGCGATTCTGCACGACCAGCCCCGGTACCCCCGCCAGGGCCTCCGAGGCATTGACGCCGAGTTGGCCGTCGTGGATGCGTTCTGCGTCCACCGCGTCGACCGAGAAGGGAAGCTCGAACGATTCGGTCGCCGCTCGACTGCCGCTGACCACTACCGGGTTGAGCACCAGATCTTCGGCCTGGGCGCCCGCCGCGCCGGCAATGGCGGTGAGGGCTGAGGCGACGGCAAGGGCCAAGGGGCAAGGGGAAAATGGGTGGAGACAGGGCATGGAAGATCATCCGTAAAACGAAGGTTGGACCCGTGAATTCGGTCCGGCCGCAAGTCTAGGCGAGTCCGCGAATCGTCGCATCGTCGGGATCACCGATCGCTGCTCCAGAAAATCATGAGGGCTGGGCGGGGCCACATATGGGGATGGCATCGCGTGGCAAAGATTCCTCTGAAGTATGCTTCACCTCTCCCGGCAAATACTTTGGGCCGGCTCTTCGGCTAGGACCTCGGCGCCTGACAGGGTAGGGGACATTGGGAGAGTTGACTGAAGAAGAAAAGGGGAAGGCCATGGTTGCGCACCGTTGGAGTATTGGCGTCTTGATTGCAGGAGGATTGTTGGCGTTGGCCGGCGGCGTCCAGGCCCAGGCCACGGTGGGTGAGGTGCTGGACGGAGGGGGCGTACGGGTCAGCCGCGAGAAGATGACGGCCCTGATGCCGGGTGCGACGGTGAGCGGACCCACCGAAAGCGGCGGTGAGTTCTCGGCGGACATCAAGGCGGAAGGCAAGGTCTCCGGCTGGGTCCGGTCCGCGACCGGTCGCAATGGCTCGGTCTTCGGCAAATGGCAGATCAACGAGGACGGACAATTTTGTCGCGAGATCACGGTCAGCATCGGCATGACAAACAATACCGATTCCGATTGTCGGTACATGTTCAAGCTGGGGAACCGGTACTACAGCGCGGAATCCTTGGACCGCTCTTCGTCGGTGCTGGTACGTAAGATCGTCAAGGAATAGGCGGGCATTTCGGTTTGGCACCCGTGGGGCCGGTGGCCTGCCGGCCCTTCCGCCGGAACAGAATCACCGGCGCGCACCGCTCCGGGTCGTGATAGATGCCCACACAGTCCAGGCACTGGAAACAATCGTCATAGCGAATGGCGCCGGATTTCTCGATGGCGTCGTATTCGCAGCGGTGGCGGCAGGTCTGGCAGGGTTGGCCGCATTCGGGCCGGCGCGGGAGCCAGTCCCATAGTCTGAGCTTGCCGCCCAGGGCCATGGCGGCCCCCAGCGGGCAGAGGAAACGACAGAAAAACTTGTAGTACGCCATGCTGAGGCTGAGCAGTATCACGGCGTAGGCCACAAAGGGCCAGGCGCGGTCAAAGCCCACGGTGATGGCAGTCTTGAAGGGTTCCACTTCCACCCCCCGCTCCGCCCAGGTGGGGGCTAGGGCGGCGGCGGCCACCAACCCGAAAAGGAGGAGGTAACGGCTGCGGGCGAGGATCTCTGCCAGGGGCCCCGGCAGGCGCCGGCGGCGGATGCGAAGCAGTCGGCCAAGATGGGCGACAAATTCCTGCAGCGCGCCAAACGGGCAGAGCCAGCCGCAGAAGGTGCCCCGTCCCCAGACCAGGAAGCTCACCCCGGTGAAGGCGATGAGCAGCAGCGACACCGGGTCATAGAGAAAGCTCGCCAGATTCTGGCCCGCCGCGAGGCTTTTCACCGCCCCGGTGATCTGGACGATGGAGAGCTGACCC
>JAEUNX010000069.1 GCA_016791025.1 Zoogloeaceae bacterium
TTTCGAATATTGTGGCAGCGGCACCGGAAACCTATATTGTTGATAGCGACCACACCTTTCCAAGGTTTTCATATACCCATTTCGGGTTTTCAACACAACTTTCGAGATTCGACAAGACGAGCGGCACCATTAAATGGGACAAGGCTGCAAAAACAGGGAGTGTTGATATTGTCATCAACACAAAAGCCGTAAGCACTGGATCCACCCTTGATGAGCACATTCAAGGTGAAGATTTCTTTGATACGGAACGGTTTCCGACGGCCACATTCAAGTCAACGAGAGTCCTCTTCGAGGCTGACGAGCCAAAGAGCATTGAAGGTGTATTGACGCTAAAAGGAGTTTCTAAGCCCGTCACGCTGACCATAACCTCATTCAAAGCCATGGAGAATCCAATGGTGAAGAAAGATGCGATTGGCGCGAACGCCTATGCCTTTGTCAAACGGTCAGACTTCAACGCGGGAAAATTTGCCCCCTACGTGAGCGACGAGGTTCGCATTGACATTGCTGTCGAAGCAATCAAGCAATAACCCGCGACGCGCCCGGTGAGACCAATAGGCTCATTGGGCGAGTTGTTGGGGACCTAATCCCGCAACAACGATCGAGTTCGGCGGCAGGCCCCCGCTTAGGCTGAGACTGACGCCAACTCTTGCGCCACGGCGCGGGCGCCTGCGGGAAAATTTGCCAGAATTGAATGAGGTCAATGAACGAGCATGAATTCAAAAATTAAGGTCATCCAAGATGGACCTTATCTCGTCAGCGGAGGCGTACCGCTGCGTGAAAAACTAATCGTGGCCAATTCCGAAGGGGAATCCATCGATTACCAGGTTTCGCGAGAATTTGAGGTTTCGTCAGAGTTCGCTCTCTGTCGATGTGGCAAATCTTCCAACAAGCCGTTTTGTGACGGCTCCCATGCTGGGGTCGGATTTGACGGGAGCGAAACGGCGGATCGAGCGCCATATGCTCACCGTGCCGAGCTATTTCGAGGCCCTTACTTGTCGCTGACGGATCAGGAGGGGCTTTGCGCCTTTGCCCGTTTTTGCGATCCCAACGGGCGGGTTTGGAATCAGGTAGAAAAATCGGATATTCCCCAGGTGGCCGATACGTTCGTTCCGCAAGTGAACAAATGCCCGGCTGGACGCCTTGTCCCGTGGGAGACACAGAGTGGCATGTCACTTGAGCAAGCGCGGGACCCTCAGGTCAGCATTCTTCAGGATCCAGAGAAACAATGCTCCGGACCAATTTGGGTAGAAGGCGGAATATCAATCGAGGCGGCCGATGGTTTTATCTACGAGTCACGCAACCGGGTTACTCTTTGCCGCTGTGGTCAATCCGGCAACAAGCCGTTTTGCGACGGCACTCATGCTGCAATTGGCTTTCGCGACGAGCTCGGCGAGCAAATCTAACCAACAATGCGACCCGTTGCTGACCCTTGATACGGCAGCTTGGTCGCGACAACAAACCCATCGATGCGCCACGCCGCTGCCGATTTCGCGGTCGCAAAATGAACGCCCTATTCCGCCGTAGCATCGCGGCGGAATAGGGCATTATCTTCGTCCTTTCTAAGGGAGACAAAAATGAAACTCGAAGTCATCATCACCAGCACCCGTCCTGGCCGTATCGGGCCCTCCGTGGCCCGCTGGTTTCACGAGCACGCCCAGGCCGCTGGCAGCCCCTTCGAGGTCAGTCTCACTGATCTCGCGGATGTCGGCCTGCCCCTGCTGGACGAGCCCAACCATCCTTCCAAGCGGGATTACCTCCACGACCACACCAAGCGCTGGAGTGCCATCGTCGATGCGGCGGACGCCTTCGTCTTCGTGATCCCCGAGTACAACTACACCGCGCCACCGACCTTCTTCAACGCGCTGGACTATCTCTACCAGGAGTGGGCCTACAAGCCGGTGGGCCTGGTGAGCTACGGCGGGGTCTCCGGTGGGCTGCGCTCCAGCCAGAGCACCAAGCCCATCCTCACCACCCTGCGGATGATGCCCCTACCCGAGCAAGTGATGATTCCCAACGTCTTTGGGCTCCTCAAGGATGGGGCGTTTACCCCGGACGTCCATCACCGCCAGAGCGCTGACGCCATGCTCGCCGAACTCGCCAAATGGGCGGGGGCGTTGAAGGGCTTGCGGGGCGCCTGAGGGCCGCCTGGGAGGCGGGTTTGAGCCCCGCCGAGGTGTCACGATCCTTGACCCGAGATGGGAGGATGCAGCGCCATGAATCCGGATTTTCTGGCCGCGTATCGCGACAAACGGTGTTCGGCTGAGGTGGCCGCCGCTATGATCCCCGCCGGGGCCAAGGTGGCACTGGGGATCGGCGCCGCCCAGCCTCCGGCGCTGCTGGAGGCGCTGGCCGCCCGGGCGCGGGCGGGGCAGATCGAGGATGTCCAGCTGTACTACATGCTCTCCACTGCGGTGGCGGCCCGGAGCGTACTGGACCTGGCGCTCAACGACCGGCTGCGGCCGGTGAGCCTGTTCCACAGCGGGGTGGAGCGGGCCCTGGACAAGGCGCGCCGGGCAGGCGGCCAGGGTCCGGTGGATTTCATCCCGGCCCACTTCAGCCAGGTGCCCCGGGTGCTGGTTGAGGATGTGGCTGTGGACACCCTGGTGACCACCGTTTCCCCCATGGACGAGAGCGGGCACTTCAGCTTTGGCACCAACCCCGATTACGCACTCCCGGTGGCCCGCAGCGGTGCCCGCGTCATCCTGGAGGTCAATCGCCATATGCCGCGGGTGCGGGGCCCGGGACAGGTGCATGTTTCCCGGGTGGCAGCGATCGTGGAGCACGACAGCCCGCTCACCGAGCTTCCCGGCGTGCCGCTGACTCCGACCGACGAGGCCATCGGCCGTCGGATCGCGGAGCTGGTGGACGACGGCGCCTGTCTCCAGATGGGGATTGGGGCCCTGCCCGACGCGGTATGCGCCGCCTTGAAGAATCACCGCCATCTTGGGATTCACACGGAAATGATGACCTCCGGGCTCGCGGCCCTGGTGCGGGCGGGCGTAGTGGACAATAGCCGCAAGCAAATC
The DNA here is from genome assembly GCA_016791025.1 of Zoogloeaceae bacterium. Taxonomy (GTDB): domain Bacteria; phylum Pseudomonadota; class Gammaproteobacteria; order Burkholderiales; family Rhodocyclaceae; genus JAEUNX01. The sequence continues at coordinate 3,027 of JAEUNX010000069.1, forward strand.
CAGCCCGGCATCGCGGTCTTCGCCTTTGCCCTGGGCGATCAGCCGCTCTACGCCTTTCTCGCCGACAACCCGGCCTGCGAGGGCCATGCGGTGGATTTCGTCAATGACCCGGCGGTGATCAGCCGCAACGACCGGGTGATTTCGGTGAATGCGACCTTGGAAATCGACTTGTACGGCGCCTGCAATTCGGAGTTCGTGCGTGGGCGGCAGTTCAGCGCCACCGGTGGCCAGGTGGACTTCGTGCGGGGAGCTTATGCCTCCAAGGGCGGGCGCTCGATCATTGCTTGCCATGCTACGGCGGTAAATGGAACGGTGTCGCGGATCGTCCCCCAGCTATCTGGCCCGGTCACGACCTCCCGGGCCGACACCCACCTGGTGGTGACGGAATTCGGCACAGCGGACCTCAAGGGCAAGACGGTGCGGCAACGGGCTCAAGCCCTGATCGGTTTGGCCGACCCCCGATTTCGCGACGGGCTGGAGCGCAGCGCCTGGGAGGCCGGACTGCTCTGACCGGACCGGACACCCTGACGAGCGGGCGGCTATGGCCTACCACACCGTGTAGACCATCACGAAGCCGGTGCCCACCATGAGGGTGAGGGCGAGCGTGAATAGGCCATCCACCACGCGATCCAGCACCATGGCCAGCCCTTCGCGCTGGGTCCGCAGCGCAAAGAACACGACATAGGTGCACAGCAGGAATAGCAGGGCACAGGTCGCCAGGAGGTCGTCGGCGATGGAGCCCGCCCGGGAGCTAGGGCCGACGGCGTGCAGAAGCGCGATGCCCGTGACGCAAAGTCCCGCCATGGTGCCGGACAGGGAGAGCAACCAAAGGAGCTCCTCGCGCTGCCAGGCGGGGGCCTTGGCTGGGCCATGCAAAGGGGAGCGGCGAGCATTCATCGAAGCCTCCACCGACGGAAAGATCCTCTGAAAGGTGGCGGCCGGCGAGGTTCCCCTACCGGTACCTAGAGAGGGTGGGCTTCGAGACGGGCGAGCAGGTGGCGCAGGGCGGCGCCGCGATGGCTGAGCCGGTTCTTGAGCGTGGCGTCGAGTTCAGCAGCGGTCTGGCCCAGGTCCGGAAGCCAGAACAGCGGGTCATAGCCGAAGCCGGCCTCGCCGCGGGGAGCGGCCAGGATCTCGCCGTGCCATTCGCCGTCAGCAATCAGCGGGCGGGGGTCCAGGGAAGAACGCACGAGGACAAGGGCGCAATAGAAATAGGCGCGGCGGTCGGTTTCGCCGGCCAGGCGATGCAGCAGCAACGTGTTGTTGCGGGCATCCGAACTTGGTTCCCCGGCAAAGCGGGCTGAATGGACGCCCGGTTCGCCCCCCAGGGCTGCGACGCAGAGACCGGAATCGTCCGCCAGCGCGGGTAGGCCAACATGGCGTGCCGCGTGGCGGGCCTTGTGCAGTGCGTTTTCGACGAAGCCCGGAAAGGGTTCGTCCACCGGTGGGACGTCGAAGGTGGATTGTGGTAGCACTTCGAAGCCAAGGGGCCCAAGAAGCTGACCCAGTTCCCGCGCCTTGCCCGGGTTATTGCTGGCGAGCACGATCTGCTTCATGGCGGCGGTGTCCTCAGGCTTCGGCCAGGGCTGCTTCCTGACAGGCGACAAGGCGGCGAATGCCCGCCTCGGCCAGATCCAGCATCTGGTTCAGGGTGTTGCGCTGAAAGGGCGCGCCCTCTGCCGTGCCCTGGACTTCGACCAGACCACCGCTGGCAGTCATGACGACGTTCATGTCGGTGTCGCAGGCCGAGTCCTCGGGATAATCCAGGTCCAGCACCGGCGCGCCCTCGAACATTCCCACGGAGACCGCAGCCACCAGTTCCCGCATCGGGTGACGGGCGAGCTTGCCCCGGGCGACCAGGCCCGACAGGGCGTCATGGACGGCGACCGCGGCGCCAGTCACGGATGCGGTGCGGGTGCCGCCGTCGGCCTGAAGGACGTCGCAATCGATGATGATCTGGCGTTCGCCCAGCGCCCGCAGGTCCACCACCGCCCGCAGGCTGCGGCCAATCAGACGCTGGATTTCCTGGGTGCGGCCACTTTGTTTGCCCCGGGCCGCCTCCCGGGCGGAGCGGGTATGGGTCGAGCGGGGGAGCATGCCGTATTCGGCGGTCAGCCAGCCGCTGCCCTGGCCGCGGAGAAAGCCGGGCACCGTCTCTTCGACACTGGCCGTGACCAGCACCTGGGTGTCGCCAAACGCCACCAGGACCGAGCCCTCGGCGTGGCGGGTGAAGCGGCGGGTCAGGCGGATCGGGCGGAGTTCGTCGGGTTGGCGGTGGCTGGGGCGCATCGGGGGGCTCTCAGGGGTTGTATTTGTGGATGGCGGCGTTGATCTCAGCAATCGCCTGCTCGATCTCGCTTTCGGAGAATTCGGTGGCGGGCCCCGCGCTCCGGGGCTGGGGAAAGGGCTCAAGCCGTGATGTGACGGTTTGCGCCCCCAGCGTGTCGGTGCTCACCGTCGTCGGCTGGATGGGCTCCCCGTCAGCATGCCACCGCAGCGCGATCAGGGAAAGGTTGTCGCAGGTGGCGGCGCCTCGCAACTCGGCCTCGTCGAGAAAGAGGGGCGCCGCCGCCAGGAGATCCGGCCTATCGAGCAGCGCGATGAGTTCGTGATCCTGGAGGTGGCCCCAGGCGCCATCGGAGCACAGGACGAGGAGGTCGTCGTGATGAAGGGCCATGGGCCGGGCGAAGTCGATGCGGGGCAGATCCTGGCCCCCCAAACAGCTGTATAGCCGGTTCCGGTCCGGGTGCGTCCGCATGGCAGCGGCGCTGATCAGCCCCTGTTCGAACATCATCTGGACCCGGGAGTGGTCCCGGGTGCGGGTCTTCAGATTGCCTTCGCGGATCAGGTAGAGACGGGAATCCCCCGCGTGGGCCCAATGGGCGGTGCTCTCCTGGATCAGGCAGAGGACGATGGTCGTGCGCGGGATGTCGTCCAGCGCCTTCTCGGTCGCGTAATCGAGGATCGCGTGGTGGGCGTTGATGAGGGCCCGGGAAAGGAAGAGGGGGATGTCCGCCACGGTGGGCACGGCCTCCCGCTGGAAGCGTTTGGCGATGTACTGGACGGCGATCTGGGCGGCGATTTCGCCGTAGAGGTGCCCGCCCATGCCATCGGCCACCACCATCAGCAGGGCATCCCGCGAATAACAGTAGGCGATGCGGTCCTGGTTGCTGCGCCGCTTGCCGATCCGGCTTTCCTGATAGATCGTGAATTTCATGATCGCCCGATGAACGCTTTAATTTTGGCCCCGAGATCGGTAAACAGGGTGCCCGGCACGGGTTGATCGGGCTCGCAGCGCGCCATGGCCTTTTGCAGGGCATAGACGCTTTGGGGGCGGGCCAGAGGGTCGAGTTGCAGACACCAGTCTATGGTTTCAAGCAGTTGAGCGGAATGGTCCTTGGCGAACGCGGCAGCAGCCGGTTGGTAGCTATCTTGCCGCTGGCGTTCGCTGGCCGGCGGAGGGGCGGAACCGCCCAGGCAAGCGTAGAGGCTGGCCCCGACACTGTAGATGTCCGTCCATGGCCCCAGGGGCGCGGAGCGATCGAGTTGTTCCGGTGACGCGAATCCGGGAGTGTACATGGCCCGCAATGCCGGCTGACCACTGACGGCGGTCTGCCGTGCCGCGCCGAAATCCAGGAGGACCGGCGTGCCATCGGTTCTTACGTAGATATTCGACGGCTTGATGTCCAGGTGGAGGAGCTTGTGAGCATGGACCTCCCTCAGGCCATTGAGCAGGCGAATGAAGAGGCCCCGGATGAATCGCTCCCGCAATGCGCCTCGATGCTTCTGAATGAGGTCGTGGAGGGTGCGGCCCCGCTCGAAGCGCATCACCATATAAACCGTGCCATTGGCACGAAAAAAATTGAGCACGCGCACCAGGTTGGGATGCATGAGCTTGGCCAGGGCTCGCCCCTCCTCGAAAAAGCACTTCATCCCGTAGCGGAAGGCAGCCTCATGCTCCGCCAGGACCACCGGCTCGATCTGCCCGTCCCGGCGCAGGTCGAGGGCATTGGGAAGGTATTCCTTGATGGCGACGGCGGAGCCCTGGGCGTCGTAGGCGAGGTAAACGATGGAGAATCCCCCCAGGGAAAGCTGGCGATCGATCCGGTATTGATCCAGCTGATAACCGGACGGGAGGGGGGCATTGGCTTGAGGGGGCATTGGGCCGGGGCTAAGATGCGGGCCTTCTCGACAGCGCCCGGCCGCGGCAGGCGACGACTGACCCGCCGGCGATCCTTTTGGAGTGCAGTTCCATGGTCCACAGCATGACGGGCTTCGCCGCCCAAACTCGGGAGTTGGGCCCGATCAGCTTGCATCTTGAAATCCGCAGCGTCAATTCCCGATTCCTTGATCTGAATTTCCGGGTGGGCGAAGAGCTGCGCCAGGCCGAACCCGCCCTGCGGGAGCTCATCACTGCCCGCCTCGCACGGGGGAAGGTCGAATGCCGTTGCGGTGTGCAGCGGCGGGACAACGCCCCCCGGGATTTCTCCCTAAACGGCGGCTTGCTGGGCCAACTTGAGCGGGCCCAGGCCGGCCTCCTGGCCCGATTCCCAAACGCGCAACCTTTATCGGTTGCCGAACTGCTTCACTGGCCCGGAATGCTCGCCGACGACAGCGTCGCCTTTGACGAAATGCGCCCCATTCTGCTGGAAATGACCCAGGCTGCGCTCGAGGACCTGGTCGCTAGTCGACGGCGCGAAGGCGAAAAGCTCTCCGCCATGATCGGGGAGCGGCTCGCGCGGGTTCGGGAACTGGTGGCCCAGGTTCAGCCGCGTATGCCCGAGTTGGTGGCCGAGCATCGGGAAAAGCTCGCCAACCGATTACGCGAGGCGGTTGCCACCTTGGACGAAGACCGCATTCGCCAGGAGGTGAGCCTGTTTGCCCAGCGGATCGACGTCGCCGAGGAGCTCTCCCGGCTCAATGCGCATGTGGACGAGACCGAGCGGATCCTCAAGGTCGGTGGAGCCAACGGCAAGCGCCTCGATTTCCTCATGCAGGAGTTCAATCGGGAAGCCAATACCCTGGCCAGCAAGGCATCGGCGGCGGACGTGACTTCCGCCGCGATGGAATTGAAGGTCCTCATCGAACAGATGCGGGAACAGGTGCAGAACCTGGAATAGCCGATCAGGCCCCGGCCACCAAGACCATACCCCGGCATCAGTCGCAGCTCGCGCGACTCTTGGTTTGGCCTGCCGGCGCGCCATGTTCAGGATGCGGCGTCAAGGCGGGGATTGGCCGGCGCTCGGCAGCCAAACCGCGTTGCACGGCCCATACCTTGCATCCGCACCCCGGCGGGCGGGTTGGCTGGGTGCGCGACCGTTGCACTCGCACACCGGAATGATGGCATGGTTGTTCGGCAATTTGATTGCAGTCGGCGGCAAGCGGCCGGTAGCCGCCGGTTCCTGTTGAATCTGTATTGAGCGCAACACGCGCTGGTGCCAACAAGCACCAGCGAATCGCCCCACGCGAACCGGTAG
>JAEUNX010000092.1 GCA_016791025.1 Zoogloeaceae bacterium
TTACGAATGATCAAACGGCTCATCTGGGTCTCCTTTCCCGCACGATTCAGGCGCGTGGGGGCTGGTCGCGACGGGGGTCCCAAGGCCTCCCGTCATGTTTTGAACAACTGTTCAAATCCTATCATACGACCCTAATCCTGCAAGGGCCGGCCCTTGTCCTGGTGGGGCCTGGAAGGCGGCCACAATGAAGGGGCGAAGGCGCGACAGAATGCGTTCCGTGTCGCCCGCGTCGGCCAGCCGGTAGAGGCGGGTGATCTGCAAGGCGTCCTTTCCGGCCATCACATAAGCCACGATGCCGACGAAAAAGTACATCCGCCACAGGATCTCGGCCTCATCGAGGAGAGGCAGGGCGCGCTGGAAGGCGCGCTTGTAGCGTTCGATGGTTTCCTGGTATTCGCCGGGGAAGAAAGTCTCGCCGCTGTTACCTGGTTCGTAAAACGCCTGGCCGATGAGTTGCTTGAACACGGTGCCGGACAGGTTCTCCCGCTGGGTGAGCCGCAGCGCGGTGGAGATGAAGGCGTCCACCAGTACCTCCACCGCGAGGGGGGCGCCGTCGGCCTGGGCCTCCAGTCGGTCCAGGTAGCCGACCCGAGGCTCCTCCGGCCGGTCCAGGGCTCGGGCGTAGATGGCTTCCATCAGCCCCTGCTTGGACCCGAAGTGGTAGTTCACCAAGGCCACCGGTACCCCGGCCTCTCGGGTGATCATGCGCACCGACGTGGCGGCGTAGCCATGCTGGGTGACCAGGCGCTCGGCGGCGTCCAGGATGCGGGCGCGCGTGTCGCTGCCGGCCTTGGGCGGGCGGGACATCGGAAGCGTCCTCAGCCCACCTGCCCGTCGCCAGGGGCGACCCGCGGGGTGCAATCAGAAGGCAAGGGAATATTGGCCGCCCAACAGCCAGACACTCGAATCGTACTCCCCGGTGACCCGGCCCCGTCCGACGGCGATCTGATCATTGCTGATGCTGGTCTTCGGAATCAGCAGGTAAGCCACTCCAAGATCGAAGCGGTTGCCGGGGACCGGGGTCCACTGTCCGCCAATGGAGAACCAGGTTCGATTGCTGTCGGGCAGGGATACCAGCCGGGTGCCTGGGTGACGCACGGGCGTCTGATCGTAGGCGACGCCGAACTTGAGCTTCCAGGCGTCGTTCAGGAGGTAATGGGCGCCCAGGGCAAAGCGCCAGGTATCGCGAAAGTCGGAATCGAGGGTCTGTACGACCCCGCCCGGGATGCGGACGATGTCGACCTTGGGAATGCTGCTCCACCCGGTTCGGGAAACATCCCCCAGCATTTCCCAGCGCGCATCGATGCGCTGAACGACGCTGAGGATCCAAGTGTCCGGCAGCTCCACTTGAGCTTTGGACGGCGCGTTGGTGAGGCTTGGGAAGGCCCCCGCCAAGGTGCCACGAAACTTGAGCTTGCCTTCCACTTCATGATCGACACTGCTGCGGTAGGAAAGCCCGATTCGGGTCGCCGCGGACGGCATCCACAGAACCCCGGCGTTCCAGCCCCAGGCATCGTCATTGGCGTCAAAGGTGACGAAGGTGGAGGCCAAGGCGCCGTTGGCGATCGCCGTAGCGCGTCGGTAATTGACGTCGAGGCGCTGCCAGTTGGCGCCCAGGCCCACCGACCATTGGTCATTGATGCGCCAGGCGAGGGACGGATTCAGGTTGAGGGTCCGCAACTCGAACTTCACGGCCTGAGCGGCGCCGACCCAATCGGCGTCGTACTTGGTAACGAGGCCGAACGGCGCGGACACTCCCAGCCCCGCCGTGAGGCGACTGCCGAGCGCCCAGGTGAGGTAGGCGTTTGGTACCAAGGCCCAGGAGCCGGCATCACCGCCACTGCCCGTCAGGGGGCCTCCGATCGAACCTTCGTCGTGGAGCTTGAAGCTCGGCCGAACGCCCGACAGTCCGACGCTGACCTCCCGAGCCCCAAGCAACGTCATGGCCGCGGGATTGAAGAACACCGTGCTGGCGTTTTCCGCAACGGCCGCGGAACCCGCGTAGGCGCTGCCGATTCCGCTCGCATTCTGCTCGAGCAACTGGAAACCTGCGGCCTGGACGGGACCGGCCAGGGCGGCCATCAGAAATCCGGCGAGACGACCTGAAGAGAAAATCCTGGGCATGGCGTGTCTCCTCAACCACTGTTGTATTTGCGTCTTTTGGGCGCTACGAGTCGCCGATCGGACGCTTGTTTCCCTCTCGATCGACGGCGACGTAGGTCAGCTGCGCTTCGGTCACTTTGACCATGACCGGGCATTCCGGGTTGCGCTCGGCAATGACCTCGACGTCGACCGTCACTGACGTGCGGCCGACTTTCACTACTTTCGCATAAAAACTGACCAGGTCGCCAACTGATACAGGTTGCTTGAAGGTGAAGGAGTTGACAGCCACGGTGGCGACGCGGCCGCGGGCCAGGGTTCGGGCGGGAATCGACCCGGCAATGTCCACCTGGGCCATGATCCAGCCCCCGAAGACGTCACCGAAGGGATTGAGATCGGCCGGCATGGGGACGATGCGCAGGGCGGGCTCGCCCTGGTCGGGCGTGACTTTGGGTAAATCGGACATCAGTGGGGATCCTCCGGTCGGAATCGTTGGGGGGCCGCAAGGCGCAGATGGGGGATGGGTGGGGGCCCCCGGCTTCATCGCCTGGCAATCATGAACAGGCGGCGAAAAGGGAACAAGGTGTGTCCATCCCTCTCATTGGGGTAGGCCGCGGCCACCCGCGCCCGGTATTCCGCCTCGAACGGGACCTGCCAAGCGGGGGGAAGGGCTTCGAGGAGGGGGACCAGGAGGCTGGTGCGTGTCCAGTCGGCCACCGGATTATCGCCCTTGAGCACCTGGAGATATTCCGTTTCCCAAATCTCGACATGGCCGCACAGCGGCCTGAGCAGGGCGTAGTAATCCTGCGGCGAAAGTAATGGCGCTGGCCGCAAGAGGGGCGCGAGGCACTCGGACCAAGGTCCGGCTGCCGCGGCCTCATAGGCGCAGCGATGGGATGGCGCGGCAAAGTTGTTGGGCATCTGGACGGCCAGGGTGCCCCCCGGGACCAGGTTATCCACCAGGTCCCGGAACAGGCGGGGATGGTCATCCAGCCAGTGCAACGCGGCGTTGGAAAAGATCAGGTCCAGGGGCTCGCCCGGGCGCCAGGTGGCGAGGTCCGCCTCCACCCACGACAAGGCGGGGAAATCCGCGGCTGCGCGATCGAGCATGGGCCGCGACTGGTCGATGCCCGTCACTTTGGCCGTCGGCCACCGTTCGGCAAGCAGGGCAGTGATGTGACCGGGGCCGCAGCCCAGGTCGGCGATCCGCTGCGGATCCCGCGTCGGGATGCGGCCCAGGAGATCCAACGCCGGCCGCAGGCGGAGGTCGCCAAACGCCAGATAGTGGTCTGGATTCCAGGGCATGTCGGGCGAACTCGGGAGGTGGGGCTTCATCCTGCCACCGAGGGAGGCCGATGGAAAGCCGACCCGCTGTCAACCCCTGACGAACCATGGAAGTGGAATATTGCCGCCATGGTGTCTGGATTTTTTACATTTGATCGAAAATATAACCTTCGGCCTATTTGGTGTACGAAAAATTGGCAACGCAACTATCTGTAATAATTGGAAAAGTACGTGCGAAGGCGCTCGTCGCATTGAACCTGGCCCGTGGGATGCTTGTCTCTTGATCGAGGAGTTTTTCCTGCTATTTGGAGTGTGATTTGTCCCGTCAGCCAGATTTTGATGTAGCCCGCCAGCCGATCGTCGATCGGCTGGGGCGCAGCGTGGCTTACGAACTCCTCTTCCGGCGCGACGGCGGGCGCGATGCGGAAGTACGCGATTCTGCCGGGGCATCGTCGCAGGTAATCTTACGAACATTTCGCCAGATCGGCGCCGATGCTGCCCTGGGGCGTGGTTCGGCCTTCATCAATCTCGATGAGGAGGGGTTGTGGAGTCCGACGCTTGCCCGCCTGCCAAAGGAGCGGGTGGTGCTCGAACTCCTGGAGACGCTGGTCGTGTCCGACCGGATCGTCCACCGCTGTGAGGACCTCAAGGCGCGGGGATTCCGTCTCGCTCTGGATGACCTTACCGCCATTCCGGAGGACGATGACCGTCTGCTTTCCCTGGCTGACGTGATCAAGGTGGATGTTCTGGCGCTCGATCCGGCAACCTTGGAGGCCTTGGTGACCCGCTTGCGGGACTATCCGGCGAAGCTCCTGGCGGAGAAGGTGGATAGTTCCGAGCGGGCGAGCCATTGTCTCGAGCTGGGGTTTGATCTCCTGCAGGGGTACTGGCTCGGGGCGCCCGAACGCTTGCGCGGCTGAGGAGGATCTCCTGGCATTGCGCCGGAGCGCGTTCAATGGCGAGTCGAGGACGAAACCGCAAGGCAACTGGGGCTGGCAGGGGGTTTCGGCGATAATCCTCGCCGCGAACGAATATCCGGGACCTTTTCGATGCGCTACCGCGATCTGCGTGATTTTGTCGCCCAACTCGAAGCACGAGGGGACTTGAAGCGCATTGCGCTCCCGGTGGATACCCGCCTGGAGATGACCGAGGTGGCGGACCGGGTACTGCGGGCCGGGGGACCGGCCCTGCTTTTCGAGCGTCCGACTACCCAGGGCGTGCCGCAATCCATGCCGGTACTTGCCAATCTATTTGGCTCGCCCCAGCGGGTCGCCTTCGGCATGGGGGCGGAGCAGGACTGGCGCACCGCCCTGCGGGAGGTTGGCCGCGTCCTGGCGTACCTCAAGGAGCCGGAACCGCCCCGGGGCCTGAAAGATGCCTGGGACAAGCTTCCCCTGGTGAAGCAGATTTTCGCCATGGCCCCCAAGGTGGTGGGGGCCGCGCCCTGCCAGGAGGTGGTGTGGGAGGGGAGCGATGTGGACCTCGCGCGGCTTCCGATCCAGCATTGTTGGCCGGGGGACGTGGCGCCGCTCATCACCTGGGGGCTGGTGGTGACCCGGGGGCCCCACAAGAAGCGCCAGAATCTTGGCATCTACCGGCAGCAGGTGCTCGGGCGCAACAAGGTCATCATGCGCTGGCTCGCCCATCGTGGCGGGGCGCTGGATTTCAGAGACCACGGTCGAGCCCATCCTGGACAGCCGTTTCCGGTGGCGGTGGTTCTGGGTTGCGATCCTGCTACGATCCTGGGCGCGGTGACGCCGGTGCCGGACACCTTGTCGGAATACCAATTCGCCGGGCTGCTTCGGGGGGGGCGGACGGAGTTGACCTCCTGTGTCGGATCCGATTTGCAGGTGCCGGCGCGGGCGGAGATTGTTCTGGAAGGAGTGATCCACCCCGGGGAGACGGCCCTGGAGGGCCCCTACGGCGACCACACCGGCTACTACAATGAACAGGCGCAGTTTCCGGTGTTCACCATCGAACGGGTGACCCACCGCCGGGAGCCGATCTACCACTCCACCTACACCGGCAAGCCACCCGATGAGCCGGCCATGCTCGGGGTGGCGCTCAACGAAGTCTTCGTACCTATTTTGCAGAAGCAATTTCCCGAGATCGCAGACTTCTTCCTTCCGCCGGAAGGCTGCTCCTACCGCTTGGCGGTGGTAAGCATTCGCAAGCAGTATCCCGGGCACGCCAAGCGCGTGATGTTCGGAATATGGAGCTTCTTGCGCCAGTTTATGTACACAAAGACCATCATCGTCGTGGACGACGATATCGACATTCGAGACTGGAAGGAGGTGATTTGGGCAATGACAACGCGGATGGATGCGATCCGCGATACGACTTTGGTAGACAATACGCCCATCGACTACCTGGATTTTGCCAGCCCGGTGGCGGGGCTGGGGTCCAAGATGGGGCTCGATGCGACCAACAAGTGGCCCGGAGAGACCACGCGCGAATGGGGTCGGCCGATCGTGATGGAGGCGACGGTGCGGCACCGGATCGATCAAATATGGAATCAGCTGGGGCTATGACCCCAGCGCACAGAGGAGAGGAGCATGCGCATGATGGAATCTGAAGTACTCGACGCGGAGCTGGTGTCCGCGTCACCGCGGGACAGTCAGGTGGTCCTGACCCATGTCATTTACGGCCTGCACGCCTTCGCAGTGCTGTCCGGGGTACTCACGTCCGCCACGGTGGTGGGGAGTTTCGTGTCCGGGCTGCCGTCCATCGTAGCGGTGGTGTTGAACTACCTCAATCGCGATCAGGTTCGGGGGACCTGGCTGGAAAGCCATTTCCGTTGGCAGATCCGCACCTTCTGGTTTGCTGCCCTGTGGATCGTGGTGGCCCTGGCGCTGGTATTGACCCTGGTGGGGATCCCCTTCGCCCTGGCGTTGGTCCTGGGGTCCGGGCTGTGGGTGATCTACCGCGTGGTGCGGGGTTGGCTGTTGCTCAAGGATCGCCGTCCGATGCCCATGCCGGGCTGAGCCCGAGGCGTGCGGCTGCCGCCCCTCACCGAAGGGCGCCTCCTGCGCCGCTATCAGCGCTTTCTTGCCGATGTGGCATTGGCCGACGGCACCGTGGTCACCGCCCATTGCCCCAATACCGGCTCCATGCTCGGCTGTGCTGCGCCAGGGAGTCGGGTCTGGCTGTCCCCAGCGAGCGGTGCCAAGCGGAAATTGCACTGGACCTGGGAAGTCGTCGAGGTGCTGGCGGAGGTCAAGGTTGGTATCCATACCGGTCGTACCAACGCCTTGGTGAAGGAGGCGCTGGTTGCGGGGCGGATAGCCTCCCTGGCGGCTTATGCGTCGATTCGCGCAGAAGTCAGCGCCGGACCAGGCAGTCGCATCGACTTTCTTCTCGAAGGCGGCGACCAACCGCCCTGTTACCTGGAGGTCAAAAACGTCACCGCTGCCGTCGTGGATGGGGTTGCCCTGTTTCCGGACGCGGTTACGGAGCGGGGTAGGCGCCATCTGGATGTCCTGCGGGCGCATCGGGCAAATGGGGGCCGGGCGGCCCTGGTGTTTTGCGCCCAGCGGGGCGACGTACGGGAGATCCGCCCGGCAGACGACATCGACCCCCGCTACGGTCGTGGGCTGCGGGAGGCCATCGCAGCAGGGGTGGAAGTCTGGGGGCTTGGCGCGACGATCACGTTAGACGAGATCAAGGTCGATCGGCTCCTGCCGATGGTGTGTCCACCTCTGGACTGACCCGTTCGGCGGCCGCCGGAATCAGTGCCGCCTCGGGGGCACGATGTGCGCATCGCGCGTTGCCGCTATGATGAAAAGATCATGAATGCCGCCCTCGAAGCGACCCTGATCGCCCGCAAGACCGCGCTCATTTACCGCCACGCGGTCTTGAGTCAGGCTCTGTCGAGCGCCAACGCGCTGATGTTGGCCTACCTAATGACGGGACCCCTCGGAATTGCCTCTGCCCCAATATGGGCCGCCGTGGCGGTGGGGGTGGCGATCGTCCGGGTGGCGACCGCCCTCCGGTACCGGGCGGATCCGCGACGCGTGGAGCGGGCGCCGGTGTGGTGTCGACGCTACGAGAGCGGGGCCCTGGTTTCCGGGCTGGTATGGGGCAGCGCATCGGCGCTCTTCATCGCGGGTCAGGGCGATAGTGCCCGGCTCTTCACGGCCTTCGTCGTTGCCGGCACCGTGGCTGGCGCAGTGCCCATCCTGGCGCCGGTGCGCCGGGCCTTCGCATTTTTTGCGGTGCCGGCCGTGGTGCCTGTGGCCATTGCGGCCATGGTCGGATCGGGAACGCTTCTGCATACGATGTTGGCCGTCATGGCCGTCCTGTTCCTGATCGCCATGTTGCGCAGCGCGGCCGTCCTGCACGCCACCCTTGACGACGCCCTGCGGCTCGAACTCGGGAAGGATGAAATGCTCGCCCATCTTCAGGAAGCCCGCTTGCAGGCCGAGGCGGCTTCCTTGGCCAAGAGCCGCTTTCTCGCCAACATGAGCCATGAAATTCGCACGCCGATGAACGGCGTGTTAGGCATGGCCGAGCTGTTGAGCATGGGGACCCTCGATGTCGAGCAGCAGCGCCAGCTGGGCACCCTGCGGGCATCCGGTGAATCGCTCCTCGCCTTGATCAATGATGTCCTGGATCTCTCCAAGATCGAATCCGGCCGCCTCAGTTTGACGGATGAGCCGATGGCCGTGCCTGATGTGCTCCGCTTGGCCTTGGCGCCGGTTTCGCCGGCAGCCCTCGGAAAGGGATTGGCCATGCGCTGCCAGATTGACGAGGCGATTCCCGCAGTCGTGCTCGGGGACGCCCTGCGTCTGCGTCAGGTGCTGACCAATCTGGTGGGTAACGCGGTGAAGTTTACCGACCGGGGGGAGGTCACCGTGACCGCCCACGTTCGGCCTTCGCCCCGTGGCAGTATCGCGGTGACGTTCGCCGTCCAGGATACCGGGATTGGCATTGATGCCGACAAGCAACGGGAAATCTTTGAAGATTTCAGCCAGGCGGATAATTCCATTACCCGCCGCTACGGTGGCACGGGGTTGGGCCTGGCCATCAGCCGCCGCCTCGTTGCCCTGATGGGGGGGGAGCTAGACGTCGAGAGCGAGATCGGGCGGGGCAGCCGATTCCATTTCACCCTAAGTTTCTCCCTGCCGCCGGCTTGAATCCGGGGATCTTCTTGGTGGATCAGGGTTGTGCGCCACCGTTCCAGATCCAGGAAAGGAGCGCATCCTGGGCCGGTCGGCTGGCGGACGCATTGGGGTGCTGGGTCAGCATGACTGCGGCGTAACGCCTTCCAAAGCGATCGAGCACATAGCCCGCCACGGTCACGACTCCGTCGAGGCTGCCTGTCTTGACATGCGCGTAGCCGGCGGCGGGGTCGCCTTTGAGACGTCGGCGGGCGGTGCCATCCACGCCGGCGATGGGCAGCGCCGCCATAAATTCCGGCATGAAAGGGCGCCGCCAAGCCGCGATGAGGACCTCTCCCACCGTCGCCGCGCGAATCCGGGCGATGCGCGACAGGCCCGCGCCGTTTTCCATCACCAGATCCGTCGCATCGATGCCCGCTTTTCCTAGGCTTATGCTGACGTTACGCCGGGCCGCATCGGCGAGGGGCTCTCCGGGCGCGGCGACTTGAAGTCCAAGGGTGAGGAAGATCTGGCGGGCGATGACGTTGTTCGACCACTTGTTCATCTCCCGTATAACCTCGGCCAGGGGTGGGGATTTTTCTTCGAACAGGGGGAAGGTGTTGGTCGGCGTTTTCCCAAAGCGGACGCGGCCCGTGAGCCGGCCCCCCAGTTCTTCCCACAGGGCACCCACGAGGGCTGGGGAAAATCGGGTGGCCGGCAGCGGGGCCAGGTGCCAATCCTTGCGCTGGCATTCGGTCCGCCAGCGTCCTCGCACGGTCAGGCGGTCCTGACCAGCGGCGCCAGGCTCGATGCTTGCTGTCAGTTCGTCGTCCCATTCGCCGCAGGGGCCAGGTTCCTGGCGCACCTCGTTGACCAGAGGGATTCGGCTCAGGGGCGGATCGCTGGCGATCCACGGGCGTGGGTGTCCCGGTCGGGTGAGCAGGGTCAGCCGAATGGCATTGAAATTGAGGACCAGAGCCGAAGGGCCCGCGTTGTAGGGCCGATCGCCGCGGCCGTCGAAGGCGTTGGGGTCATGTGGCGGAAGGGTGAAGAGGCTGTCGTCCAGGACCAGGTCCCCTGTGATCTCGCTAATCCCTAGGCCGCGGACCTGCCGAAGCAGGCGGGACAGGCGGTCATAGGTCAGCAGTGGGTCGCCGCCGCCAATGAGGTACAGGTTGCCCTCCAGGCGTCCGGTTGCGCCCGGGGCGGAGCTGCCTGCAATGCGGGTGCTCCAGGTGAAGGCGGGCCCGAGACTGTCCAAAGCTGCCCAGGCGGTGACGAGCTTCATTACCGACGCCGGGTTCATCGCTTCTTCGGCCCGATAACGCCAGCTTGGGCGGCTTGCCTCGACGGGTTGAATCCAGATCGCGACCGCATCCTCGGGGAGGCCCGACCGTGCCAGCGCGGCTCGCACCGGTTCGGGTAAGGTCTCGGCGGCTCCCACCCCCAAGCTCAGTGTCAAAGAGAAGGTGAGAATGAGGGCGGAAACGCGCATGGGATTTGCGTCAAGCGGGGACGAAGGCCTTTATAGCATGCCGATCGAGGACATTCGTGGGGCATGCCGCAGGTACTGCCAACTCGCTCAGGAGGGGAGTGATCAGGTGAGCTACCATGCAGCGTTGGAAAGACTGTGGAGTAAACCGCTTTGATACTCGTGACCGGTGGTGCCGGATTCATCGGCGGGAATTTCGTGCTCGACTGGCTGGATTCGCTGGACGAGCCGATTGTTAATCTGGATAAGCTGACCTATGCAGGCAATCTGGAAACGCTGGCCAGCCTGGCGGGGGATCCGCGCCATGTCTTCGTCCAGGGGGATATCTGCGATCGGGATTTGGTCGGGCGCTTGCTTGCGGAGCATCGCCCCCGGGCAATCCTCCATTTTGCCGCGGAAAGCCATGTCGATCGTTCCATCCATGGTCCAGGCGAGTTCATCCGGACTAATGTCGAAGGCACCTTTGTCCTGCTCGAAGCCGCTCGGGCGTACTGGCAAAGTCTCGATCCAGCGGGGCGAGAATCCTTCCGTTTCCACCATGTGTCGACGGACGAAGTGTATGGTTCCCTGGGGCCAGATGATCCTCCCTTCGCCGAGAGCCATCCCTACGAACCCAACAGCCCCTATTCGGCCAGTAAGGCGGCCTCAGACCACCTCGTACGGGCCTGGCACCACACCTACGGCCTGCCGGTCATCACGACGAACTGCTCGAACAATTATGGGCCGTTCCATTTTCCCGAGAAGCTGATTCCGCTGATGATCGTCAATGCGTTGGCTGGCCGACCGTTGCCAGTCTATGGGGACGGTCGCAATGTGCGGGACTGGCTTTATGTGCGCGATCATTGTTCGGCCATTCGCGCAGTGTTGGCGGGGGGCCGGCTTGGCGAAACCTACAACGTCGGGGGTTGGAACGAGAAGCCCAACGTCGAGATCGTCATGACCATCTGCGGTCTCCTTGATGAGATGCGGCCGGACCCGGCCGGGCCGTACGCCCGCCTCGTGACCTACGTGGCGGATCGGCCGGGCCATGATCGCCGTTACGCCATCGACGCGCGCAAGATCGAACGGGAATTGGACTGGCGGCCCGTGGAAACCTTCGAGTCAGGAATTCGGAAGACCATCGAGTGGTATCTCGCCCATTCTGGCTGGGTCGCCAATGTGCAAAGTGGCGCCTATCGGGATTGGGTGGCGACGAATTATGCGTCGAGATGAATTGAGGATTGACCAATGAACCAGACCCGGAAAGGCATCATTCTCGCCGGAGGATCCGGCACTCGCCTACATCCCGCCACGCTTGCGGTATCCAAGCAGTTGCTCCCCATTTACGACAAACCGATGATCTACTATCCGCTCAGCACCCTGATGCTGGCGGGCATTCGCGACATTCTCATTATCTCGACCCCCACCGATACCCCCCGGTTCGAACGCTTGTTTGGCGATGGTCAACAGTGGGGGATCTCCCTCTCCTATGCCGTCCAGCCAAGTCCGGACGGCCTCGCTCAGGCTTTCCTGATCGGAGCCGGATTTTTGGGCGACAGTCCCAGCGCCCTGGTCCTTGGCGATAACTTGTTCTACGGACACGACTTGGCTCGTGATCTCCGTGCCGCCGCGAACCGCTTTGAGGGGGCGACGGTGTTTGCTTACCCGGTTCATGATCCGGAGCGGTACGGCGTCGTGGAATTCGATCACGCCGGCCGCGCCGTCAGCCTAGAGGAAAAGCCAACTCGCCCGAAAAGCCGCTACGCCGTTACGGGACTGTATTTTTATGACCACCGGGTGATCGACGTGGCGCGCGCGCTTCGGCCGAGTCTGCGGGGAGAACTCGAGATCACCGACGTTAATCGCCAATATCTCGAATGGGGCGCACTCGATGTCCAGGTCATGGGGCGCGGTCACGCCTGGCTGGATACCGGCACCCACGAGAGTCTGCTCGAGGCCGGGCTCTTTATCCAGACCATCGAAAAGCGACAGGGCCTCAAGATCGCGTGCCCGGAGGAGATCGCCTGGCGCGCAGGCTGGATCGACGCCACGGCCTTGGAGCGCCTGGCTCAACCTCTGGTGAAGAATGGCTATGGTCAATATCTGATGCGGATACTCACTGAAACGGTGTTTTGATGAAGGTGTTTCCGACGCCGCTTGACGGGCTTCTGCTGCTGGAACCGAAAGTTTTTGGCGATTCGCGCGGATTCTTCATGGAAAGCTGGAATGAGGCGGTGTTCCGTGCCGCGACGGGCGTTACTCTGCCCTTCATCCAGGACAACCACTCGAGGTCGGCACGGGGGGTGCTGCGGGGTTTGCACTATCAGATCGAACATGCCCAGGGGAAACTGGTCCGCGTGGTGCGGGGCTCGGTCTATGACGTAGCGGTGGACCTCCGCCGGTCGAGCAAGACCTTCGGCCGATGGTTCGGCACTGAGCTCAGTGAGGACAATCACCGCCAGCTCTGGGTGCCGCCCGGATTCGGCCACGGGTTCCTGGTGACCAGCGAGACGGCAGATTTCCTCTACAAAACGACCGACTATTACGCCCCCGCGCACGAACGGTGCATCTTGTGGTCGGATCCTGCCCTCGGCATCCGATGGCCGCTGGCGGAATTGGCCCCGGCGCTCTCGGATAAGGATCGGCAAGGGAGGTTGCTGGCCGAGGCCGAGGTGTTCCCGTGAAGTTGCTGGTGACCGGGGCGGCAGGACAGGTGGGGTGGGAGCTTCGTCGAAGCTTGCTTCCCCTGGGCGAAGTCGTGGCCCTGGATCGTAACGCTTGCGACCTCGGTCGGCCGGAATCCCTGGCCTCGGTCGTCGAGGCTGTGGCGCCGGATGTCGTGGTGAATGCCGCCGCCTACACGGCCGTAGATCGGGCCGAGACCGAAGAGGCGTTGGCGACGCGGATCAACGGCCTTGCGGTCGGGGAACTAGGCCGGGCGGCCCGGCGGTTCGGGGCTTTGATGATCCACTACTCCACCGATTATGTCTTTGCCGGCCATGGGCAGATCCCCTGGACGGAAGGGTCGGCTGTGGGCCCCCTGAATGCCTATGGCCGCAGCAAACTTGCGGGTGAGCTTGCATTGGCCGAGAGTGGAGCCGATGCCCTCACCTTGCGAACCAGCTGGGTGTATGCCGCTCGAGGCCGAAACTTCTTCCTCACCATGCTCCGCTTGGCCCAGGAGCGCGAGGAATTGCGGGTGGTGGCAGATCAGTTCGGAGCTCCGACCTGGGCGCGCAACATCGCCGATGCCACGGCACTCATTGTCGTCCAGGCGATGGCCGAACGCAGGAAAGGTGTCTTCCGTTCCGAAGTGCTCCATTTGGCCAGCGGGGGCGTCACGACGTGGCATGGATTTGCCGCGGCCCTGATCGATGGTGCCCGGCGCCTCCGGCCCGATCTTACCTTCATGGCCCAGCGTATTGTCCCAATTTCCACCGCCGACTATCCTGTGCCGGCAGCTCGCCCAGCCAATTCGCGATTGACTGGGAGCGCGCTGCGAAGCCGCTATGGGTTGGCTCTCCCGGCCTGGGAAGTCGCCATGGCGCGCTGCATCGAGGAATGGGCTGCATTGTGATCGGAATTGAATTTTTTGCCCGGAACGCCGAGGATCTTGAGCACGAGATCGCCAAACTTGGCGTGGTTCTGGGCTTGGATTGGGCGGATGTGCCGGCCTTGCGCAGCCTCGCGCGCGAGGCTCTGGACGGTGGTGCCGGCCACGTGCAGGATCTGGTGAGGAGTCCGGATCCGTCCCGCCATGCCAAGGGCGAGTTGTTCGCCATTGCGGTCATGATGTTGCGGGTCCTGGAAGAAAGTGCCGAGGAGGGTATCCCCGCCCACGGCGGGCCATGCTGGAAAGCCTTTGGCAAGGCGTTATACCAGGAATGGGCGGCGCGGACCGGCGCAGGTGGCGTGGGCAACCCGGGGTGAGCACGTTTGCCGTCGGTGACATCCAGGGTTGTTTTGAGCCTTTTCAGGCCCTCCTTGAGCGAATTCGGTTCAATCCGGCACGGGACCGTCTCTGGCTCGCCGGCGACCTCGTCAATCGGGGCGAACAGTCCCTTGAAACGATACGCTTCGTCCGCAACCTGGGGGACCGAGCGATCACCGTACTCGGTAATCACGACCTGTATCTGTTAATGGTCGCGGCGGGCGCTGTGGCGCATCGCGGCCGCGACGATACCCTGGAGCCGATTCTTCAAGCGCCGGATCGTGATGAGTTGTTGGATTGGCTGCGACAGCGCCCCCTATTTTACGGCGAGGGTGACCATGTGATGGTCCATGCGGGTCTGCTGCCCGGATGGTCGGTCGCTCAGGCCCAGGGGCTGGCGCGGGAGGCCGAGGCTGCACTTCAGGGGCCGGGCGGCGAGGAATTCATCCACCATATGTGGGGCAGTCGGCCGACGGTCTGGCGCGATGACCTCGCCGGCTGGGACCGTCTGCGGGTCATCATCAATGCCATGACTAGAATGCGGTTTTGCTCTCTTGTTGGCGAGATGGAGTTTGAAACCAAGGGGGAAGTGGCGACAGCACCGGCCGGGTATATGCCCTGGTTTGAAGTGCCTGGGCGTGCCAGCGCCAGCCACACCGTGATTTTCGGTCACTGGTCAGCCTTGGGGCTTCGGGTCGAACCGAAACTCCTGGCCCTGGATTCGGGGTGCTTGTGGGGCCGCGAATTGACGGCTGTGCGCCTGGAAGATCGCGCGGTCTTCCAGGTGGCCTGCCGTTGTGCCGGGAGAGGTGAGCCTGTTCCGTCCTGACAGGGCGGTCCGCGTGCGGTCCCGCCTCAGGCGGGGAGAATGCCTTCTCCGCGATACAGGTCCGGGAGGGTTTCCCGTTGGCGAACGAGATGAACTGCATCGCCATCGACCAGTACCTCGGCTGCACGAGGGCGAGTGTTGTAATTGGAGCTCATGGCCATGCCATAGGCTCCGGCCGAAAGAATTGCGAGGTGATCTCCGGCCGTGACCGCCAAGTCGCGGTCGTGGGCCAGGAAGTCCCCGCTTTCACACACTGGCCCGACGACATCGTAGCGCCGGGGCTCGGATGGCTGCTGCGTGACCGGAACGATCTGGTGATAAGCGTCGTAGAGCGCGGGTCGGGCCAAGTCATTCATTGCGGCATCGACGACAACGAAATTGCGGTCCTCGCCGTGCTTGAGATATTCCACGCGCGTGAGCAGCAGGCCGCTGTTGCCGACCAGGGAGCGCCCGGGTTCGAAACACAAGGCCTCGCGACGATTCTGGAAAAGTGCCAGCAGGGGGGAAAGGTAATCAGTGACCGTTGGGGGGATTTCGTCCCGATAGCGGATACCCAACCCGCCACCAAGATCGACATGGTCGAAGTGGATACCGTCAACGGCCAGCGTATCTACCAGGGAAAGCACTTTCTCCGCAGCCTCGGCGATGGGAGCCGGGTCGAGAAGTTGGCTGCCAATGTGGCAAGCGATTCCCCGAATTTCAACATTGCGCATCGTCGCGGCGCGGCGATAGAGCCCTGCGGCTTCGCCGAAGGCGACGCCAAATTTGCTGCTCTTGAGGCCGGTTGCGATGTAGGGGTGGGTCTTTGGATCCACGTCAGGATTGACCCGAAAGGCGATCGGAGCCTTGAGGCCGACCTCGCCGGCCACTGAGTCGATACGTTCGAGCTCGGCGGCCGATTCGACGTTGAAGCAGCGGATGCCGACCTCGATGGCCTGGCGAATTTCAACGGCCGACTTTCCCACGCCGGAAAAGAGCACCTGATTGGGTTGGCCGCCAGCGGCGAGTACCCGTGTCAGCTCCCCTCCAGAAACGATGTCGAACCCGGCGCCAAGCCGGGCGAAGAGATTCAGAATGCCCAGATTGGAGTTAGCCTTGACCGCGTAACAGATGCTTGCCCGATGCCCGGACAAGGCGTGTTGGTAGGCGCGAAAGGCCGAGGTGAGGGTGGCGCGGGAATAGACGTAGGTGGGCGTACCAAAGCGGGCGGCGATGTCGGCCAGGGGCACGCCCTCCATCCAGAGGGTGCCTCCCACTTCTCGCAATGCCGAGTCGGGTCTAAGAGGATTCATCGGCTCGTTGTACCCGGATGGTTGCCGCTATTATTTGGCGCGGGGGACCCGTCGGGGAGCGTGAGAGGGCCTTTGATACCGCAGGCGACAGCGGTCAGGGCTGCGCCAAGAAGGCAGAGCAGGCGAAGCAGGCGCATGGTAGGTGCAAAAAAGATTAATCGTAACAGAAGGACATCCCAACATGGACGAAGCAGCATTCAACCGTATGGCTGATGCGGAATTGGAGCGGATCGAAGCCCGCCTGGAAGCCTGTAGTGTCGACCTCGATCTCGAACGTAAGGCTGGCGGTGTGCTGGAGGTCGAATTCGAAAACGGAACCAAGCTCATTATCAACCGCCATACCGCCGCCAGGGAGATCTGGGTGGCCGCGCGCTCCGGAGGATTTCATTTTCGGCCGGAGGGCGAAATTTGGCGGGCTGCTCGGGATGGTGCCGAACTCTATGCGACCCTCGAGCGTCTGGTCGCCGAACAATCGGGGGCGGCCATCTTGCGGTTATGACGTCTGACTCAGTGCGCGCCTCACCGCCCCACGCCAGGCGAGAGTCCAATTGATCGCTCGACGACTGGAGCCCGCGCCGACGGGTGGGCGGGACTTACATTGGGAGGTGGCTCGGTCGGGGCCTCCATGGCCGGCGAATCGTCCTGGCTTTCAAACGGCGCGGAGGGCGGGAGCGCCGGCAGGTTCTCCTGGTAGATGAGTTCTTGCCGGGGCGAGCCTTCGGGTGTAACGGCGATCAGTCCACCCGGCAGATCACGACGGACTTCAGGTTTGCCGTCCAGGGCGATCCGCATGTAATTGACCCAGATCGGAAGGGCGGCGGCTCCCCCGGTTTCCCCCTTGCCCATATTGCGAGGTTGGTCAAAGCCGATCCATGCGACACCGACCATTTCCGGATTGAAGCCGCAAAACCAGGCGTCGAGGTAGTCGTTCGTGGTGCCGGTTTTGCCTGCCAGATCGCCGCGGTTCAACGCCAGGGCCCGCGTTGCCGTGCCACGTCGGACCACATCCTCCATCATTGAAGTCATTAGGTAGGCATTACGGGGGTCGAGGACCCGGGCAGCGCTCTCGTCGGCGATGGGCGGATCGGTCCGCGCGACGACTTGTCCGTTGCCGTCAATCACTTCCTTGATAATGTAGGGCTGAATGCGGAAACCGCCATTGGCAAAAATCGCGTAAGCGGAAGCCATTTCCCAAGGGGTGGTCGAGCCGGCCCCCAGCGCCATCGTCAAATAGGGCGGGTTGCGGTCGGCTGGTATGCCAAATCGCGAAATATAGTCTTGGGCATATCGGGTACCGATGCTCTGAAGCAGGCGGATCGAAACCATGTTCTTAGACTTGGCCAGCGCCGTGCGCAGTGTCATGGGGCCTTCGTACTTGTTGTCATAGTTCTTTGGTTCCCACGGCTGTCCGCCCGTGACCCCAGCGGGAAAAGATAGCGGGGCGTCCTCCACCATGCTCAGTGGGCTGTAACCGCGCTCGAGGGCCGCAGAGTAGATGAACGGTTTGAAGCTGGAGCCCGGCTGCCGATAGGCCTGGGTCACGTGGTTGAACTTGTTGCGTTGGAAATCGAAGCCGCCTACCAGCGCCCGGACCGCACCGTCCTTGGCATCAATGGAAATGAAAGCGGACTCGACGTCGGGGACCTGAGTGATTTCCCATCGGCCCTTGTCATCCTCACGAACGCGCACGATCGCCCCGCGACGGATGCGCTTATTTGGCGGGGCTTTTTCGCTGAGCATCGGTTGTGCGAAGCGCAATCCTTCTCCGCTGATCCGCCGAATTTCGCCGTGGCGATAGACCTGCACTTCCCGGGGGGTCGCCTGGAGGACTACCGCAGCCAGGAGGTCGCCATAGTCGGGGATGTCACCTAACTGGTCGTCAAGTTGTTCGTCGTTGTCGCCGGCCATGGCAATGTAAGCCTCTGGTCCACGATAGCCATGACGCCGGTCGTATTCCATGACGCCTCGGCGCAAGGCGCTATAAGCGGCTTCTTGGTCGGTTCGGGTCACGGTGGTGGTGATGCGGATCCCAGCGCGATAAGCGTCGTCCTTGAATTGCGCCACGGCAATTTGACGCGCCATTTCGGCAACATGGTCCCCGTGGATCGGCTTTTCCCCCCGGGCTCCTGCGACGGTGTGGACTGGGTTTGCGATGGCAGACTTGAAAGCGGCGTCATCGATGAACTTCAGTTCTGCCATCCGACGCAGGACATATTGCTGACGAATGGCCGCCCGCTTCGGATTGACCACCGGATTATAGGCAGATGGAGCCTTGGGAAGGCCTGCCAGCATGGCCGCTTCTGGAATCGAGAGATCCTTTAGTGGTTTCCCAAAGTAGGTATCAGCCGCCGCCGCGAAACCATAGGCTCGCTGGCCCAAATAAATCTGGTTAATATAAATTTCGAGGATCTGATCTTTGGTCAGATTTCGTTCAATATTGAGCGCCAAAAGTATTTCATAGAATTTTCGGCTCAAGGTTTTTTCCCGGGTCAGGAAAAAATTCCGTGCAACCTGCATCGTAATGGTCGAGGCGCCCTGTGCTTTGCCGCCTGACACAATGTTTGCACCGGTCGCTCGGAGGATCCCGATGAGGTCGACCCCGGGATGCTCATAAAAGCGCTCGTCTTCAGCGGCCAGGATGGCCTTGATAAGAACTTGGGGGACGTCGGCAATCCTGACGAAGGAGCGTCGTTCTTCGCCGTATTCACCCAAAAGGTAGTTATCGGAAGTGTAAATTCGAAGCGGAATTTTGGGCCGGTAGTCGGTCAGCACCTCCAAGGACGGCAGATTCGGCCAGACTACCGCTGCGATCGTCGCAACGGCCAGAATACCGACAAACATCAATATGGCTACAGGGTAAAGGACCCAACGCATGGTGTGGCCTAAAGTTTCCCGAACGGTGCCGATTATACGTTCGGATCATGCGTGGTAGCCGCCGCCCCATTGGGGAGGCTGAAAATGGCTCACGAGGCCGAGGCAACCGCGCACAAAAAGACTCTGAATGGCGCCAAAGTTCACCACAAGTAAGGATAGCAAGCGTGTTTGATCTGTCGCTCTTATCACGGAAGGCGCGCCCCTTAGTGGGTCTGGATGTCTCGTCGTCGTCCGTCAAACTATTGGAACTGGTGGGCGGTGACGGGGAAACCCTGCGAGTTGAGCGCTACGTCATTGAACCCATGGCCCGGGAAGCCGTCGTTGACGGCAATATCGCCAACATGGATTTGGCGGTGGACGCTGTTCGCCGCGCTCTGAGGCGATTCGGCGCGGGGGTGAAAGGAGTGGCGATGGCCCTGCCGGCCTCTGCGGTCATTACCAAAAGGATCATGCTACCGGGCGGCCTCCGCGAAGAGGAAATGGAGGTCCAGGTCGAGTCGGAGGCCAATCAGTACATACCTTTTGCCTTGGACGAGGTCAATCTGGATTTTCAGGTGCTCGGTGACGCCGTCGGCGAAGACCAGGATGTCGAGGTCCTCATTGCGGCATCGCGGAAGGAAAAGGTCGAGGATCGTGTTGCCTTGGCCGAGGCTGCGGGGTTGAAAGCCGAAGTGATGGACGTGGAATCCTTCGCCACCCAAAGTGCCTTCGATCTTGTCGTGCGGCAATTGCCGCAGGGGGGCAAGGATCAAATCATTGCCTTAGTTGACGTTGGGGCCACGATGACCCGGGTGACCGTCTTCCTTAACGCGAATGAGGTCTATACCCGTGAGCAGGTTTTTGGCGGCAATCAACTAACACACGATGTGGCGCGCATGTACGGCATGAGCGTTGAAGACGCCGAAGCTGCGAAGAAAAATAAGACGCTACCCGAAACTTTCGCCGCTGAACTCCAGCGGCCATTCGTGGATAGCCTTGCTTTGGAGATATCACGGGTATTGCAGTTTTTCTTCACCTCGACGCAATACAACCAAGTTGATCAGATAGTTCTGGCCGGCGGATGCGCGGTAATCCCAGATTTGCCGGACGTAGTGAAAAGCCGTACCCAGATCGAAACCCTGGTCGCCAATCCATTCTCGGGAATGGCGGTATCGTCCAAGGTTCGTCCGAAGGCATTGGTCGCAGATGCACCGGCACTGATGGTGGCATGTGGGTTGGCAATGCGGAGAGTTGAAGCATGATTCGTATCAATTTGCTGCCTCATCGTGAGCAGCGTCGCAAGGAGCGCAGGCAGCGGTTTTTTGCCTTGGTTGGTGCGTCAATCGGACTTGGCCTCCTAATCGGGCTTGTCGTTCATCTGGTGATTGGTGCGTATATCGATTCGCAGGAAGCAAGAAACGATGTATTCAAGGAAGAAATCGCGAAGCTCGACAAGGACATTGCGGAGATCAAGCGCTTGCGGGACCAAATCGATGCTTTGCTGGCCCGTAAAAAGGTTATTGAATCACTCCAAAGTAATCGCGCAGAGACTGTCCGAGTCTTCAACGAATTCGCACGCCTGATGCCTGAAGGGGTGATGCTCAAATCGGTAAAGCAATCTGGCTTGAAGATCGAGTTGAAAGGGGCGGCTCAGTCGAATGCTCGTGTTTCTACTCTCATGCGTAATCTTGACGGATCACCATATCTCCAGACACCGCAACTCGTGGAAATCAAGGCGGGATCTTGGGACGGTAGAAGGGTTGGGGAGTTTACCTTGAACATCTCCATTGAGCGCCCGCAGGCAACTGCGGTGTCTGCAGGAGCGGGGGCTCAGTCTGGAGGGGTATCCAAGTGAGAAAAGAGGAAAGTCGAGCTGGCAAGCTCAATGTGGATTTCAAAAGGATTGCTCAAGACTTTAAGGGGCTCGATCCAAATGACCCAGGAGTTTGGCCCCTTGCGCCACGGCTTACAGTGCTGGTGATTCTTCTTATTGGAGTGGTTGCTGCGATTTGGTGGTTCGATTGGCAGGATCAGGTGGATTTGCTTGACCAACGGCAATCAGAAGAAATCAAGCTCCGAGAGGAATGGAAAACAAAAAAACATCAAGCGATTAATCTGGAAGAGTATCGCCAGCAATTGGCTGAGATCGATCAGCAGTTCGGAGCTTTGCTGCGGCAGTTGCCGAATCGCACCGAAATGGAATCCTTGCTTTCAGAGATCAATCAGGCGGGCTTAGGGCGCGGATTACAGTTCGATTTGTTCAAGCCTGGAGGCGATGCTGTAAAGGATTTTTATGCTGAAATGCCAATCACTGTAATGATTCTTGGGTCTTACCACGATCTCGGGGCCTTCGCGAGCGACATTTCAAGGATGCCCCGTATCGTAACGCTAAATGACATTTCTCTTGAAAGCGTCAAGGACGGAATGATCAAGCTGAATGGCACGGCGACCACCTATCGGTATCTTGACGACGAAGAGGTTGCCAAGAACCGCCAAGCTGCAAAAAAGGGCAAGTAAGATGGCTAACAAAGCTTGGTCCTTAATCTTGATTGTTGGGTTGCTGGGAGGTTGCTCCAGCCAGGAGGATGACGTTCGCGCTTGGATGGAGCAGGAGGCGGCGGGAATGAAGGGCGGGGTCAAGCCTTTGCCGCAAGTTCAGAATTTCCCTCCGGTCGATTATGAGGCAGCCGCCATCGTGCCGCCGTTCGACGCCAATAGATTGGCTGTGGATAAAAAATCTGGGAATTCCAATGGTCCGGACATCAATCGGAGACGGGAGCCTCTAGAGTCGTTCCCGCTGGAATCTCTGAGATTGGTTGGTGTGATGGAAAAGGGGCGAGCGACGCACGCAGTCATCAAGGCCGGAAATAGCCTCTTTCAGGTCCGTGTCGGAAATTATTTGGGTCAGAATTTTGGGCTGATTACTAAGATTTCAGAATCGGAAGTGACCCTCCGTGAATTGGTAGAGGATTTAAACGGCGAATGGACAGAACGGACGAGCTCTCTGCAACTGCAAGAGCAGGAGGCAAAAAAATGAAGCTAGGCTACCTTTTTGCAATCATGGCTACGGTTGCGGTGCCGGTTGGACTGGCAATGCCGTCAATGGCTCTCGCGCAATCGTTAGATGCCGTCCAAGGCCAACATGCCAATGCAATTCAGAGTCTCGATGTAAGTCAGCATGGTGGAGTGACTTATGTTCGTGTGGGAATGAAGTCCTCGCCAGCCTCCGTGCCCGCGAGCTTCAGTATTGCCAATCCAGCCAGAATTGCCTTTGATTTTCCATCTACAGGCAACAGCCTTGGGCGTTCGACGCAAGCAATCGACGAGGGCGATTTGCGTAGCGCCAACATCGTCGAGGCGGGTGACAGGACGCGACTGGTGCTGAACCTGGTGAAAGTTGTGCCGTACGATGCCAAAGTCGAAGGTAATACGTTGGTGATTGCGCTCAGTCCGAGCACGTCTGGCGGGGTCGGAGTGCCCACGTCGAATCCGAGTTCCCCGGTTTTTTCCTCCTTGTCGTCGAGCAAGGCTGCCGCTCCCGACGCCAAAGGCGTCCGTGATATTGCGTTCCGCCGTGGCAAGGACGGGGAAGGGCGTATCGTTGTCGATCTTTCGTCGCCGGATACTGCGATTGATATTCAGCGGCGAGGCCCGAACCTCGTCATCGATTTTCTTAAGACCTCTCTGCCTGAGCACTTGCGGAAGAAGTTAGATGTCACGGATTTTGCAACACCCGTGACTGCGTTTGCGGTCCAGCCACAGGGTGAGAATACGCGATTGGTGGTAACGCCTAATGGGCTATGGGAGCACAACGCTTATCAAAGCGACACCCAATTTGTGCTTGAGGTGAAAAAGCTGGTTGAAGATCCGAATAAGCTGGTCCAGGGAAGTCGCGGGCAGTTTCAAGGAGAAAAGCTTTCGCTGAATTTCCAGGACGTGGATGTCCGTTCCATCCTTCAAGTCATCGCCGACTTTACCAATTTCAACATTGTTACCAGCGAAACCGTAAAGGGCAGTTTGACGTTGCGGCTGAAGGATGTTCCTTGGGATCAGGCCTTGGAAATCATTCTGCAGGCAAAGGGTCTGGATAAAAGAAAAAATGGTAACGTCATCTGGATTGCTCCAAGGGACGAATTGGCTGCTCGTGAAAAACTGCAATTGGAATCTTTGGCGCAAATCGGAGACCTAGAGCCGTTGCAGACGGAAAGCTTCCAAATTAATTACCATAAGGCCAAGGAAATTTCGGAATTTATTAAAACCAAGGATCAAAGCATTCTTTCGAAGCGCGGGAGTGCAAATTTCGATGAGCGTAGCAATAAAGTGTTTGTCACGGACGTTCCGGGTCGCCTGGAGGAATTGCGCAAACTGATCGGCGAGATTGACATCGCCCCTCGCCAAGTCCTGATCGAGTCGCGGATTGTCGAGGCCGACAAAGGGTTCGCTCGTGATCTCGGGGTCAAGATGGGGTTCAACAAGGCGTCCCCCAACGGAGCGACCCCCGGAGGCGGGCGCGTACTGTTTGGTGGTACCAACTATGCAACTCAGTTTGGTACGGGGCAGGTCTATGTGAAACCAGGAACCGGCGAGAAGGATCTCAATGGAGATGGGCTGGATGACACCGACTTTGGAAGTAAGCTGCCGACGCTTGACGATTTTTCCAATATTAATTTCCCTGCCAGCCCCTCGACCGGGACCCCGGCGACCCTGGCATTGACTCTGTTCAATAAGGCTGCCACTCGATTCCTCAACTTGGAACTCAGCGCACTCGAGGTGGATAACCGCGGGCGGGTGGTTTCGAGCCCTCGCGTCATGACAGCCAATCAGGTGGAGGCACTGATTGAACAAGGGACGGAAATTCCCTACCAGGAGGCGTCAAGTTCTGGGGCGACCTCCGTGAAGTTCAAGAAGGCCGTCATGTCCTTAAAGGTGAAACCCCAAATCACCCCAGATGGGCGCGTACAACTGTTCGTCGAAATCAACAAGGACAAGCCTGGGGCAACCACGGCCGGTGGTGTGGCCATCGACACCAAGAAGGTGAAAACTGAAGTATTGGTAGATAATGGAGGGACTGTCGTGATCGGGGGGATCTATGAGGAGACGGAAACAAACTCCGTCAATCAAGTCCCCTTGCTGGGAGATCTGCCAGTGGTTGGACATTTGTTCAAGTCCACCCAAAAGATCTCGAATCGTAAGGAGTTGATGGTATTCATTACGCCTCGAATCATCTCGGATGCACTGACGCTGCGTTAGACCCGTCCAGGGACGAATCATCCGAAGCAGAGCCGGCGCATGGCGCCGGCTTTGCGCTTTCCTGCCCCCGAATCATCCTTGTTGGAATGATGGGGGCAGGGAAGACCACGGTCGGTCGAGAGCTTGCTAAACGCCTCGGCTTTCGCTTCCTTGATTGTGACCATGAAATCGAGGCGCGGACTGGGGTAAAGATTCCAACAATATTTGAGATCGAAGGCGAGGAAGGATTTCGCCGCCGTGAATCACACACCCTGGAAGAGCTGACCCGGGAGTCTTCAGTCGTGTTGGCGACGGGAGGAGGGGCTGTTCTGCGCCCCGCGAATCGGGCCATGTTGCGCGAGCGGGGTGTTGTGGTTTATCTGGAGGTCCCCCCCCAAATCCTGTGGGAGAGGACCCGCCACGATCGAAATCGCCCCCTCCTTCAGTGCGAGAATCCCAGGGCCAAAATTGAGAGCCTGTACCGAGAGCGGGCACCACTATACCGAGAGGTTGCGCATCTGATCATTCCGGGGGGGCGGGGGAATCCTGGGGCAATGACCAAAGCCGTTGAGCGGGAGTTGATGACACGATGCAAACCTTGAATGTGTCCCTGGGGGATCGGAGTTATCCCATCCGTATTGGTTGCGGCCTCCTTGGGCGCAATGAGTTGTTAGGGCCTGTCGTCCGGGCACGAAAGGCTGCCATCGTCACGAATGAAACGGTTGCTCCCCTGTACCTTGAGCGGTTGGTGGCCACGTTAAATCAGTCGGGAGTCGCCGCTTATTCGATTGTCCTTCCCGATGGAGAGGCATTCAAAACCTGGGAAACATTAAACGTCATCTTTGATCGCTTACTCTTAGAGCACTGCGATCGTCGCACCCCTGTGATTGCCCTCGGTGGCGGAGTTGTGGGGGATATGGCCGGATTCGCCGCCGCCACGTACCAGCGCGGCGTCCCCTTCGTCCAGGTGCCAACTACCTTGCTGGCGCAGGTGGATTCGTCCGTTGGCGGAAAGACGGCCATTAACCATCCCCTGGGCAAGAACATGATCGGCGCCTTTTACCAACCAAGATTGGTGCTGGCCGATACCGACACGCTGTCGACCTTGCCGGACCAGGAACTTCGGGCTGGCCTGGCGGAGGTCATTAAATACGGGTTGATTCGCGATCCCGGTTTTTTTGCCTGGATTGAGGACAATGCAGAGTTGCTGCTTGGTCGCTCCCCAGAGGCGCTGGCCTACGCTATTCATCGATCCTGTCGGAACAAGGCGGAAGTTGTTGCCGCCGATGAGACAGAGCAGGGGGAGCGCGCGTTGCTAAATCTGGGGCATACGTTCGGCCATGCCATTGAGGCGGGGATGGGCTTCGGGGCGTGGCTCCATGGCGAAGCCGTGGCGGCGGGCACTGTCATTGCGGCGGAACTGTCCTGCAGGCTTGGCTGGATTGGCCCGGCCGATCTCGGCAGGATTCGTCTCCTCATGGAGCGGGTGGGCCTTCCGGTGGTAGCGCCCGACCTTGGCGTCGAGCGCTACCTGGCCCTTATGGCCCACGACAAGAAGGTGGAAGACGGTCGGCTCAGATTGATTCTCTTGCGTGGGATTGGCCAAGGGGTGATCTCCGATCAAGCGCCCGTTGCGGCCATTGGCGACGCGATTCTCGCGTCCTGCCGATGACCGCCGCGCTGGCGGCCTATGCCGCCCGGGAGGAAGATTCGCGGGGGCGCCAGCATGCGGAGCCTGCTCCTGTCGCCCGGGGTGAATTTCAACGCGATCGGGATCGGATCATTCATTCGACCGCTTTTCGCAGGCTTGAATACAAGACCCAGGTCTTTGTCAATCACGAAGGGGATCTGTTTCGAACCCGCCTTACGCACTCCATCGAGGTGGCGCAAATCTCCCGTGGCATTGCCAGGGCGCTGCGGCTCAATGAGGACCTGGCCGAAGCGATCGCCCTCGCCCACGATTTGGGGCATACGCCCTTTGGTCACGCGGGCCAGGATGCCCTGAATGAATGCATGAAGGGTTACGGCGGCTTCGAGCACAATTTCCAATCTCTGCGGACCGTGGATCTGCTAGAAGAGCATTACGCCGCCTTTGATGGTCTCAATCTGATGTGGGAGACGCGCGAAGGCATTCTCAAACATTGTTCCCCCGGACATGCTGCCGAGCTTGGGGACCTGGGACGCCGGTTTCTCGACCGGACCCAGCCGTCCCTCGAAGCCCAGTTGGCCAATCTGGCCGATGAGATCGCCTACAACAACCACGACATCGACGATGGGCTCCGATCGGGCCTGCTTTCCCTCGAACTTCTCGAGTCGGTCGAAGTGTTCCGGGTCCAGCGGCAGCGTGTCGAGGCCGCCCACCCTGGCGTCGGCGGACGCCGCCTCATTCATGAGACGATTCGGCGAATGATCAACCTGATGGTCTTGGACCTGATTCGGCAGACGGAGGCGAATATCCATGCGAATGGCGTGCTAAGCCTCGAAGATGTCCGTGCCAGTGGCCCCCTTGTTGCCTTCAGTGATCCGCTGAAGCCGCAACTCCAGGCCTTGAAAAAGTTTCTGCGCGAGCACTTGTATTGGCACTACCAAGTGCTGCGGATGGCCGATAAGGCGAAACGGATTGTGCGTTCGCTTTTCGACGCATTCATGGAAAATCCGCGCCTTCTTCCGCCCCAGTACTTTATCCGCTGCACAGCGGACAAACCACGGGCCATCGCCGACTACATTGCGGGGATGACCGACCGCTACGCGGTGAGGGAACATCGCCGCATCTTTGCCGTCGACGAAATTCATTGAACATCATGGCTTTACTGCGGCGCAAAAAAACCTTGTAAGGGCAGGGTTCGATCGGTATATTCAGACTTCGCCCATAGAATTGCAGCCAGATTTTTTAATGCGCTGCGTCGAGCCGGAGTGCCAGCGCGCCCGGCTTTTTTGACGTCCGTCCGGATAGCCCCGGCGGATTTTCGCAATGGCTGCCCAGCGGCCGTTGCTGAACTTGTGCTGTGTCGAGGAATAACGAGATGGATCTCCCCCACAAGCAGGGCCTATATGACCCAGCCTATGAGCACGACGCCTGCGGTGTCGGTTTCATTGCCCATATCAAGGGTAAAAAGAGTCACGAAATCATTACCCAGGGCTTGGAGATTCTGAAAAATCTCGACCACCGCGGTGCGGTGGGGGCGGATGCCTTGCAGGGGGATGGCGCCGGCTTGCTGTGCCAGATTCCGGATGCCCTCTATCGCGAAGAGATGGCTGCCCAGGGCGTCAAGCTACCGCGCAGCGGCGAATATGGGGTTGGGATGGTGTTTCTGCCCCAGGAGCATGCGTCCCGCCTGGCCTGCGAGGAGGCCATTGAGCGCTCCATCAAGGCCGAAGGGCAAGTGGTGCTGGGCTGGCGGGAGGTGCCCGTCAATGCCGGCATGCCCATGTCTCCGGCGGTGCGGGCCAAGGAGCCAAGGATTCGCCAAGTCTTCATCGGCCGCGGTCCGGACGTCATGGTGACCGAAGCCCTGGAGCGCAAGCTTTACGTCATCCGTCGGCGCGCGGCCAACGCGATCAACGGCTTGCAACTCAAGCACGGGCAGGCCTTTTACGTCGTCTCGATGTCGGCCCGCACTGTGGTCTACAAGGGGCTGCTGCTTGCCAACCAGGTTGGCGAGTATTACCGCGATCTCGTGGACCCGAGGGCGGTGTCGGCACTTGCCCTGGTCCATCAACGCTTCTCGACCAATACGTTCCCCAAGTGGAATCTCGCCCACCCGTTCCGCTTCATTGCCCACAACGGTGAGATCAATACCGTTCGCGGCAACTACAATTGGATGCGGGCGCGGGAAAAGGGGGTCCATTCCCCGCTGCTTGGCGCCGATCTGGAAAAGATCTGGCCCCTCATCTATCCAAACCAGTCGGACTCCGCTGCCTTTGACAACGCTTTGGAGTTGCTGGTGATGAGCGGCTATTCCATGGCACACGCGGTGATGATGATGATTCCCGAGGCCTGGGAATCGCACACGCTCATGGACGAAAAGCGTCGCGCGTTTTACGAGTATCACGCGGCGATGATGGAGCCCTGGGACGGCCCTGCTGCAGTGGCCTTCACCGATGGTCGCCAGATCGGCGCGACCCTGGACCGGAACGGTCTGCGCCCGGCGCGCTACTTGGTCACCGATGACGATCTGGTGGTGATGGCTTCGGAATCCGGTGTGTTGCCAATCCCCGACAGCAAAATAGTCAAGAAGTGGCGCCTGCAGCCCGGCAAGATGTTCCTCATTGACATGGAGCAGGGGCGCATTATCGGCGATAAGGAACTCAAGGAGACCTTGGCGTCGGCCAAACCCTACGCCGATTGGTTGCGCCGCATCAATATCAAGCTCGATGGGCTGGATGTGCCGCCGGATGCTGCCGCGCCAAAGTGCGCGGCACCGCTCCTGGATCGCCAGCAATCTTTCGGGTACACCCAGGAAGACATCAAGTTCATCCTTGAGCCGATGGGCAAGAGCGGCGAGGAGGGAACTGGTTCCATGGGCAACGATTCGCCCCTGGCGGTGCTCTCCAGCAAGGAAAAGCCCCTCTTCAACTATTTCCGCCAGTTGTTCGCCCAGGTGACCAATCCGCCGATCGACCCGATCCGCGAACAGTTGGTGATGTCCCTGGTGTCATTCATCGGGCCCAAGCCGAATTTGCTCGAGATCAACGAGATCAATCCGCCCTATCGGCTGGAAGTCACCCAGCCGGTCCTGACCTATTCGGATATGGCGAAGATCCGCCAGATCGCCCGCTATACAGACAATAAGTTCCGCTCCGCGGAGCTGGATGTCTGTTACCCGGTCGCTTGGGGCAAGGAAGGCGTCGAGGCCCGTTTAGCGTCCCTGTGCGCCGAGGCCGAGGAAGCGGTCTTGCTCGGCTACAACATTCTGATCGTCTCCGACCGAAAGGTTGATGCGGGCCATGTGGCAATTCCGGCGGCCCTTGCGAGCTCAGCTGTTCACCAGCATTTGGTCAACAAAGGCTTGCGTACCCGCACAGGTCTGGTGGTGGAAACCGGGTCCGTCCGCGAGGTCCATCACTTTGCGGTGCTCGCCGGCTATGGTGCCGAGGCGGTCCATCCCTACCTGGCCCTCGAAAGCCTGGAAGCTATGGCGCCTGACGCCGAGACCGGCGAAAAGTACATCAAGCACTTCGTCAAGGCCGTCGGCAAGGGCTTGATGAAGGTCATGTCCAAGATGGGCATCTCGACCTACATGTCCTATACCGGCGCCCAAATCTTTGAAGCCGTTGGCCTCCAGCAGGCCTTCGTCGATCGCTACTTCACCGGCACGACCAGCCAGGTGGAAGGGATCGGAGTGTTCGAAGTGATGGAAGAGGCGATCCGCCTACACCGCAAGGCTTTCAGTGCCGATCCGGTCCTGGCTAGCATGCTGGATGCGGGGGGCGAGTATGCCTTCCGTATCCGGGGCGAGGAGCACATGTGGACGCCTGACGCCATCGCCAAGCTCCAGCACTCGACGCGGGCGAATAAGGTCGAGACCTATCGCGAGTATGCGCGGATCATCAACGATCAGACCAAGCGGCACATGACGCTGCGCGGACTGTTCGACTTCCGCTTTGCCGCTGAGCCGGTCCCGGTCGAAGAGGTGGAGCCCGCCAAGGAGATCGTCAAGCGCTTTGCCACAGGCGCCATGTCCCTGGGCTCCATCTCCACCGAAGCCCATACCACGCTGGCCATCGCCATGAACCGGATCGGCGGCAAGTCCAATACCGGCGAAGGGGGCGAAGACCCCATGCGCTTCAAGCCCATCGCCGAGTCGATCCGGCTGTCCCAGCTGATTGGCGAGGGCCGCATTGAGCGGGATCTGGAGCTTAAGGCCGGCGACAGCCTGCGCTCCGCGATCAAGCAGGTGGCGTCTGGGCGGTTCGGGGTGACTGCTGAGTACCTAGTGAATGCCGATCAGATCCAGATCAAGATGGCTCAAGGCGCGAAACCCGGTGAAGGGGGGCAATTGCCTGGTCACAAGGTGTCCGAATACATCGGATTCCTTCGCCATTCGGTGCCTGGCGTCGGGCTGATTTCCCCGCCGCCCCATCATGACATTTACTCAATCGAAGATCTGGCGCAGCTCATCCACGATCTCAAGAACGCCAACCCGGCGGCCGGCGTCTCGGTCAAGCTGGTTTCGGAGATCGGGGTTGGGACCGTGGCCGCCGGCGTGGCCAAGGCCAAGGCGGACCACGTCGTCATTGCCGGTCACGACGGCGGCACCGGGGCTTCGCCCTGGTCGTCCATCAAGCACGCCGGCAGCCCCTGGGAACTGGGCCTTGCCGAGACCCAGCAGACCCTGGTGCTGAATCGGCTGCGTTCCCGTATTCGCGTTCAGGTCGACGGCCAGATGAAGACCGGTCGAGACGTGGTGATCGGGGCGTTGCTGGGCGCCGACGAGTTCGGCTTCGCTACGGCACCGTTGGTGGTGGAAGGCTGCATCATGATGCGCAAGTGCCACCTCAATACCTGTCCGGTCGGAGTCGCTACCCAGGATCCCGTACTGCGCAAGAAGTTCTCTGGTCAGCCCGAGCACGTGGTGAATTTCTTCTTCTTCATCGCCGAAGAGGTCCGCGAGCTGATGGCCCAACTCGGCATCCGCAAGTTCGACGATCTCATCGGCCGCTCGGATCTGCTCGACATGCGGGCAGGGGTGGAGCATTGGAAAGCTCGGGGCCTCGATTTCGGCCGCGTGTTCTTCCAGCCGGCCGTGCCAGCCTCAGTGGGCCGCATCCATAGCGAAGTCCAGGATCATGGCCTGGCCAAGGCCCTCGACAACGAGCTGATCGCGCTGGCCAAACCCGCCCTTGAGAATGGCGAGCGGGTGAGCATCGATCTGCCCGTCCGCAACGTCAATCGGACAGTCGGCACCATGCTTTCCGGCGAAGTGGCCAAGCGTTACGGCCATGCCGGATTGCCCGACGACACGATTCACATTCATCTGTCGGGCACGGCGGGACAAAGCTTTGCCGCCTTCCTGGCCCGGGGCATTACTCTGGACCTCACCGGCGAGGGCAATGATTACGTGGGCAAAGGCCTGTCTGGTGGGCGGGTAATCGTTCGCCCGAAGGACGAGTTCCGTGGCGACACTTCGAGCAACATCATCATCGGAAATACCGTGCTTTATGGCGCGACCGAGGGTGAAGCCTACCTTGCCGGGGTCGGTGGCGAGCGTTTCGCGGTCCGCAACTCAGGAGCAACTGCGGTGGTAGAAGGCGTCGGCGATCATGGTTGCGAATACATGACCGGTGGCACGGTAGTGGTCCTGGGCGAAACCGGGCGGAATTTCGCGGCTGGCATGTCGGGGGGGGTTGCCTACGTTCTCGACGAAGACGGGAGCTTCGCGTCCCGCTGCAACATGGCCCAGGTCGCGTTGGAGCCGGTGGCGGAGGAGTTGGAGGCGCGCAAGGGTTCGGAGTCCGGAGATGAACTGGAGTCCCATGGTCGGGTGGCGATCAACCACCTGGAAATGGCGGACGAGGTAATTCTCAGGGGCTTGATCGAGCGCCACCTGCGCTTCACCGGAAGCGCCCGCGCCCGCACCATCCTGGAGGATTGGAGCGTCTACCGTTCCCAGTTCGCCAAGGTGATGCCCCACGAATATCGTCGCGTGCTCGCCGAGATGGCGGCGCAGAAGCAAGATCAGCTGGAGGCTGCATAAGTTATGGGAAAGCCCACGGGTTTTATCGAGTTTGAACGCCTGTCCGAGGCCTACGAAGGCGTTGAGGCGCGGGTCAAGAATTACAAGGAGTTTGTGGTCCGCCTGGCTGATGAGGATGCGTCAGTCCAGGGGGCCCGGTGCATGGATTGCGGGATTCCGTTCTGCAACAATGGGTGCCCGGTTAACAACATCATTCCCGACTGGAACGACTTGGTCTATCGGGGGAATTGGCAGTCGGCCATCGAAGTGCTGCACTCCACCAACAACTTCCCCGAATTCACCGGCCGGATCTGCCCTGCGCCGTGCGAGGAGGCCTGCACCCTCAACATCAATTCTTCTGCGGTCGGGATCAAGTCCATCGAACGGGCGATCATCGACAAAGCGTGGGAGGAGGGCTGGGTGGCGCCCCAGACTCCGGCCGCCAAGACCGGCAAAAAGGTGGCGATCGTCGGTTCCGGACCCGCAGGACTTGCGGCAGCCCAGCAACTGGCCCGGGCCGGCCACAGCGTGACGGTGTTCGAAAAGAATGATCGGGCCGGCGGCTTGTTGCGCTACGGCATTCCCGATTTCAAGCTCGAAAAGTGGCTGATCGATCGGCGAGTCGAGCAAATGCAGGCAGAAGGGGTAGAGTTCCGCACCGGTGTCTACATCGGGAATACCGACTTGCCCAAAGGCGTCAAAAACTACAGCAACGAGCGGGTCAGCCCCCAGCAGTTGATGAACACCTTCGACGCCGTGGTATTGGCGGCAGGTTCCGAGGTGCCACGGGATCTTCCCGTGCCCGGTCGCAATCTGGAGGGTGTCCATTTCGCCCTCGAGTTCCTCATCCCGCAGAATAAGGCGGTGGCCGGCGATGCGCCGAACTCGATCTCTGCGGCGGGCAAGCAAGTCGTGGTCATTGGCGGCGGCGACACCGGATCGGACTGCGTTGGCACATCCAATCGCCACGGTGCCAAATCCATCATCCAGTTCGAACTTCTTCCCCAGCCGCCGGTTGAAGAAAACAAGCCACTGACCTGGCCCTATTGGCCTATCAAGCTGCGGACCTCGTCATCCCACGAGGAAGGGTGCGATCGCGACTTCGCGGTCGCGACCAAGGAGTTCATTGGTGAGAATGGCAAGGTCAAAGCACTCAAGGCTGTCCGCCTGACCTGGAAAGCCGGCAAGATGGTAGAGGTACCGGATTCTGAGTTCGAGATTCCAGCGGATCTGGTGCTCTTTGCCATGGGCTTTACCAACCCTGTCGCGTCGCTGTTGGAAGCTTTCGGGGTCGAGAAAGATCCGCGGGGTAATGCCAAGGCGACGACCGATGGGGTCGGCTGCTACGCCACTAACCTGCCCAAGGTCTTTGCTGCAGGGGATGTGCGGCGCGGGCAATCCCTGGTCGTTTGGGCGATCCGCGAGGGCCGACAGTGTGCTCGGGAAGTGGACGAATTCCTGATGGGCGCGACGGTGTTGCCCCGCTGAGTGCCAGGAATGGATGAACAAGGGCGGCCTGATGGCCGCCCTTTCACTTGGGGCGATACGGCGCACCGGCTGCGGCCGGAGTTTCACCCCGGTCTTTGTCACGAGAAGGTTTGGGTGGGGCCGGTGGCTTCGGCAGTGAGGGGGGACGGTAAATCGGGGGGTGGAGGATGCCGTGTCGCCGGACGGGCACAATTGTACTGTCGTATTCCCAAGGGTCGTTTTCGCAGTCGACGCCGTGGTTGGCTTCGCATTCGGCAATGGCCGCTCTTCTTCGCGCAGCCTGCCGGTCCTCCCGTTGTTCCCGTGCGGCTTTCTCGTCAGCGAGCGCTTTTTCCAGCGTCTCTATCCGCCGATCCACCGCGGACGGCGGGGCGCTGGGCTCGGTCGGTGTTGGAGGAGGCGCTGGTACCACAGACACACCAGAATTTGACGACAGGGGCTTTGCGCTCCGGCCGGGCGGCGGGGCACTGCCGTAATTGACGACGCCCTTTTCATCGACCCACTTAAACACCTCGGCAGTGGCGGGGGAATTCGCCAGGACTGTCGCCAGGACGACAAACATTGTCCGGGATGCGGGGCGAAGAACGGCCATGACCATCAGCTCCGAAAAGCAGTGAAATGATTATGGCGCGAAATTCAGTCCGCGCGCCCTTCCGTGGGCAGTGTCGGTGTGTGGAAGTTGTCAGGTCGGGGCCATGAGGCGTTGGGTGTGATCCGCGATGATCCATTCCTCGTTGGTCGGAATGACCGCCACGGCTACCTGGCTGCCGGGAGCTTCAATCCGTGTTGAATTCGCCGCATTGGCCTCGGGGTCGATCGCTATACCGAGCCACGCTGCAAGAGTCGCTACCCTGGCCCGAATCTCCGGAGCGTGTTCGCCAATTCCGCCGGTGAAAACCAGGGCATCGCAGCCTTGCGCGGCCGCGGCCAAGGAGCCTAGTTCCCGAGCGATGCGGTAGCAAAACAGCTCGATGGCTTCGCGGGCCTCTGGTGCCTGGGACGCCAGGAGGTCGCGCATGTCCTGGCTGATGCCAGATACGCCAAGCAGGCCGGATTCTTTGTACAGAAGCCGAGTGAGACGAGCGGCATTCCAGCCTTTACTTTCCATTAGGTAGAGCAGTACGCCCGGGTCGATGCTGCCGGTTCGGGTGCCCATCATCAGCCCGTCCACCGCGGTGAATCCCATGGTGGAAGCCACGCTTTCCCCGTTGCGCAGGGCGCACATGCTGGCGCCATTGCCGAGATGGGCCACGATCACGCCTCCGCCGGCATGTTCGCCCAAGACACTCCCCAGCCGGCGAGCGACGAATTCATAGGACAGCCCATGAAATCCATAGCGCTTGATGCCTTCCGCCGAGAGTTCCCTGGGCAGCGCAAAGGCCTGGGCGACGGCCGCCTGAGTGCGGTGGAAGGCAGTGTCGAAACAGGCCACCTGGGGCAGACCGGGTAGCATTTCGCCAAGGCTGCGGATGGCCCGCAAATTGTGGGGTTGGTGGAGGGGAGCAAGGGGAACGAAGGTGTCCAAGGTCGCGAGAATCGCCTCGTCGACAATGAGGGGGGCGCTATACCGTTCCCCGCCGTGCACGACCCGGTGGCCCGCCGCTACGATATCGAGGTCCGCCCGCTGAGTACCGAGCCAGCCAAAAAGGTGGGCCAGAGCTGACCGATGGGCGCCGCCCTGATCGGCCGCTCCGCCGTCGTCGATCGGCTGAATGACCCGCTGGCCATCCGAGCCCCTGGCGATCAGGCGGGGCTGGGCACCGATCCCTTCCACTTGGCCGGAAAGGGTCGGCGTTTGATCAAGGCAGCTGTCTTCCACCGAGAAAAGGGCAAACTTCAGGCTGGAGGAGCCCGCATTGAGGGTGAGGATGGCTTTCATGACCGCAGGGGTTCTCGCTTGCGGTGGGCGATCAACTGCGCGATGGCGCAGGAGGCCGTGCGGGCTTCGGCGGTGTCCGCCCGGCTGGTAAGCACGATGGGAACTCGAGTCCCCAGCACCACGCCGGCCAGAACCGCGTTGGCCAGATATTCCAACTGCTTGGCGACCATGTTGCCAGATTCGAGATCCGGGACGACGAGGATATCGGCCTGACCCGCGACGGCGGAGCGGATCCCCTTGGTCTTTGCCGCCACCAGTGAGACTGCGTTGTCGAAGGCCAGAGGGCCGTCGAGTAGGCCCCCCTTGATCTGACCCCGGTCGGCCATCTTGCACAAGGCGGCTGCTTCGATGGTCGAGCGGATCTTGGGCGTAACGGTCTCGACGGCTGACAGGATTGCGACTTTTGGTTCCACCAAGCCCAGAACATGAGCGAGGTCGATGGCGTTCTGGATGATGTCTACCTTGTCTTCCAGGCTGGGTTCAATATTGATTGCGGCGTCGGTGATCAGGAGAGGATGGGGGTAGGTGGGCACATCGGCGAGGAAAATGTGGCTGATCCGGCGCCCAGTACGCAAGCCGGCATCCTTGGCGACCACGGCACTCATCAGTTCGTCTGTGTGCAGGGAGCCTTTCATCAAAGCTTCGACCTCGCCATTACGGGCCATCCGCACAGCCAACTCGGCGGCGGCGTGACTGTGGGGCACATCGATGATTCGGGTACTTCCCAGGTCAAATCCCTCCTCCTCCGCGACGCAGCGGATCCGGCTTTCGGGCCCAATCAGGACAGGAACGATCAAGCCTGCCTCGGCGGCCTGTAATGGGCCGCGCAAGGACTCGACGTCACAGGGGTGCGCGACGGCGATGGGGATCGGAGCGAGGCCAGAGGTGATCGACACGAGGTGCTGGTAGCGCAGCTCCTTGTCGGAAATGGTCACTTCCGGAAGATTGACCCGCGGCCGCTTCACTTTCTCGGTCGGAGCCACCACTTCGGCGGTGCCGTCGATCACCTTTAGCCCATCCTGATTGATGGCGAGGCAATCCAGAACGACATGGTGGTTGTGACTGAACTTGGCCTTGCAGGTCACTGTTACGGTCAGCGTGTCGCCGATGGTGACCGGCCGCCAGAACGTCAGAGTCTGGGAAACGTAGACCGTCCCGGGGCCGGGGAACTCGGTCCCGAGTATTGACGAAATCAGGGTGCTGCCCCACATGCTGTGGCCGACAACCTCCCGAAACTGACCGGAGCGGGCGAACTCCGGATCCACATGGGTGGGATTGACGTCGCCGGACATCGCGGCAAAGAGATGAATGTCGTCGGGGCGGAGCGTACGGACCAGTTGGGCTGTTTCGCCGACGGTGATCTCTTCGAAGGTGCGATTCTGAATGTACTGATGAACAGCCTGCTGCATGATGATGCTACCTCTGCGTTGCAACATGCCCATGTTACCAATTAAATATCGTAGCTCATGTCCTTGTTGGAAAATAAATTTTTGCATTGCAGCATCACTTTTCCCGATCGATTTTCGATTCGGAAATGCGGCACGGAGAGCCTGCGAGGCCCCATGTTAGAATCCGCGGCACATTCAGACTGCATCGGAGTGGTGGTATGGAGGTGGTCGTTCTCGCTGCGGGTCAGGGCAAGCGCATGCGTTCGACGCGGCCAAAGGTGTTGCAACCCCTTGCCGGTCGTCCTCTGTTGAGTCACGTTTTGTGCGCAGCCCGGGCGGTCGGGGCCGATCGTATATGCGTCGTGTATGGTCATGGCGGCGACGCCGTCCGCCAGGCTCTTGACGCCCCGGATCTTGCTTGGGCGTTACAAGAGCCCCAATTGGGTACCGGCCATGCCGTGCTTCAGGCCCTGCCCCACCTCCATCACGAGAGCAGTGTTCTAGTCCTATATGGCGATGTGCCCCTGATCGGCGTGCCGACGCTCAAGCGTCTTGCGGAGGCGGCCGGAAATGATCGCCTCGCAATTCTCACGGTGGAATTGGCCGAACCCAGCGGATATGGACGCATCATCCGTGATCGTGAGGGGAGAGTGCACCGGATCGTGGAAGAGAAGGACGCCAGCCCGGATGAACGGAACATTCGAGAAGTCAATACCGGGATCCTGGTGGCGCCGCCGGGACGCCTGCAGGATTGGCTTGGGCGGATCGGCAATCACAACGCCCAGCAGGAATACTATTTGACGGACATCATCGCGCTGGCCGTCAGTGACGGCGTTGAGGTGGTCGCCACCCATCCTGATCGGGCGATTGAGACCTTAGGGGTCAACAGCAAGGCT
This sequence comes from Zoogloeaceae bacterium, assembly GCA_016791025.1. Lineage (GTDB taxonomy): Bacteria > Pseudomonadota > Gammaproteobacteria > Burkholderiales > Rhodocyclaceae > JAEUNX01. The sequence continues at coordinate 37,416 of JAEUNX010000092.1, forward strand.
CATCTTGCGGAGCTTGAGCGACTGCACCAACGTACCATCGCCCAAAGGCTCTTGGATGATGGTGTCACTCTCATCGACCCGGCGAGGATCGACGTGCGTGGAGAATTGCTCTGTGGCCGTGACGTTGAAATTGACGTCAACTGCGTTTTCGAAGGTCGGGTCGAACTGGCTGACGGCGTCACGATCGGGGCCAATTCGGTGGTTCGTGATGCACGCCTGGGCACGGGAACGCGCGTCGCGCCTTTTTCGTATGTTGACGGGACAGAAGTCGGCGCCCATTGCGTGATTGGCCCCTATGCGAGAACCCGTCCCGGCACGGTGCTTCTCGATGAGGTGCATCTGGGTAATTTCGTAGAGGTCAAGAACAGCCGAATCGCCGCGCAATCAAAAGCCAATCATCTGGCCTATGTCGGGGACGCCGACGTCGGTGAGCGCGTGAATATTGGCGCCGGCACCATCACCTGCAACTACGACGGTGCGAACAAATATCGCACCATCATTGAGGACGATGTCTTCATCGGCTCTGACACCCAACTTGTTGCACCGGTGAAGGTGGGGCGGGGAGCGACCTTGGGCGCCGGCACAACCCTCACCAAGGATGCTCCGGAGGGTCAGCTTACCGTGTCTCGTGCCCGGCAGGTCAGTCTTGCCGGGTGGAACCGACCCAAAAAGAAGAAGTGAGTCTGATCTGCCGGGATGATGCATTCCGCGAATTCATTGCCGATGGCGTGAGCCATCGGAGGCTGTGCCCTTAGGAGAGCACCATGTGTGGCATTGTGACGGCCATTTCCACCCGCAATATCGTCCCGGTCCTTTTGGAAGGTCTGCGCAAGCTGGAATATCGAGGCTATGATTCGGCCGGCCTTGCGGTTCTGAGGCAGTCCGAACTCGTCCGGCTGCGTTCGGCCGGGCGTGTGGGTGAGCTTGCAGCCCTGGCCGACAGTCGCCATCTCGAAGCCAACATCGGGATTGCCCACACCCGTTGGGCGACCCATGGAGTTCCATCAGAACGTAACGCCCACCCGCATGTCTCCGGTGGGCTGGCGGTGGTCCATAACGGCATCATTGAGAATTTCGAAGCTCTCAAGGCCGAGCTGATCGGCAAAGGCTACGTTTTCGAATCCGATACCGACACCGAGGCCGTTGCACATCTTCTCCAGGACATTCTCCGGGACGAGCCTGATCTCTTCGAGGCCGTGCGGCTGACCACGCTACGCCTGGTCGGCGCCTATGCAATCGGGGTCGTCAGCGAGGCCGATCCGTTCCGCGCCGTCGTGGCCCGTCGCGGGTCGCCCCTCCTGGTCGGTGTGGCCGATGATGGAATGTATGCGGCCTCGGATACCGCTGCGCTGCTCCAGGTCACGCGTCGGGTCGTCTATCTGGAAGATGGCGATCTCGCAGAATTGCGCCGGGATGGGTATCGAATTTGCCGTTCCGACGGCGTCACCGTCGATCGTCCTGTCCATGTTTCCGCCCTGTCCGCGGATGCCGTTGAGCTCGGCCAGTTCCGCCATTACATGCAAAAGGAAATCTTTGAGCAGCCCCAGGCCCTGGGCAACACGCTGGAGATGATTGCCGGTGGCGGGTCCATTTCGCCCCAGTTTTTTGGCGCTCAGGCAGGGGAGCGGCTTTCCGCTTGCGGCCGGGTGCTGATCCTCGCCTGTGGGACCAGTTATCACGCCGGACTGGTCGCTCGGTATTGGCTCGAAGCCGTCGCCGGTTTGCCCTGCGTGGTGGAGATCGCCAGCGAATATCGGTACCGGGAATCCGTTCCCGATCCCGATGCATTGGTCGTCGTCATTTCCCAGTCCGGCGAGACGGCCGATACCTTGGCTGCCCTCAAGCACGCCAAGGCACTTGGTATGACGCGCACACTTGCAATTTGCAATGTCCCGGAGTCCGCCATCGTCCGGGAAGCGGAGCTTCGCTTCATCACCCGCGCCGGTCCAGAAATTGGCGTTGCATCCACCAAGGCATTTACGACCCAATTGGCAGCCTTGGCCTTGCTCACGCTTGCCCTGGCAAAATTGCGAGGGCGCCTTCCCGAGGCCGAGGAAGGTAAGCATTTGGTCGCTCTGCGCCACCTCCCGGTTGCCGTGCAGAAAGTGCTGGAACTGGAACCGGCTATCGAGCAATGGGCACAGCGCTTCGCCGGCAAGCACCATGCGCTTTTTCTGGGGCGGGGTAGCCATTGGCCCATTGCCATGGAGGGGGCCCTCAAGCTGAAGGAAATCTCCTATATCCACGCCGAGAGCTACGCAGCCGGCGAACTCAAACATGGCCCCCTGGCATTGGTGGATCGCGATATGCCCGTCATCGCCGTTGCTCCGGCCGATGAATTACTGGAAAAGCTGAAATCAAATCTTCAGGAGGTTAAAGCCCGTGGCGGAGAGCTTTATGTCTTCGCCGATGCCGGTTCGGAAATCGCTGAATCGGATGGTGTGCACATACTGCATATGCCGGAGCACTATGGCATGTTTTCCCCAGTTCTCCATGTCATACCCCTTCAATTGCTCTCCTATCACGCCGCCTTGGTCAAGGGAACTGATGTCGATAAACCGCGCAACTTAGCCAAAAGTGTGACGGTGGAATAGTTGATGTGAATTTCTAATTTTCTGATTTACAACAATAAAGGCTGTCGGAAGACAATAAAGGTTGTCGGAAAATTCGAATAGCGGAGAAGGTTGTCGGATCGGCGCGCACCAAGACGGACTGAATTGGTCTGGTCTCGAGCGACCACAACCACAATGTGTGGGCGAGATGTCCCACGATGGCTTCGACAAATTGCGATCCAACCCGGGCAACATACGGTCTTGATGTCGGCTATTGCCGCCCTTCCCGTCAGGCAAAACTAGTGGGCGGAATGGATTCCTCGCTGGCCGTTTATCAAGATTCCAGAGCAAAAGGCGACTTGCCCATTTGGGGCAGAGCAGCGGGGTGACCGTTGATGGTCTGCCGTCGCCCGCAACGCAAACAGACGCGGGAATGCTAGTTTCTGGCCTTCACCACGCCTGCCGAGACCGCAGCCGGTAGGCAAGGCCCAACTTGCTTGAGCGCTCGATCCTCCGTACGAAGTCAGGAAAGTCGAGGGCGTACCTGGCCCGCAGCTCCCGGGCATGATTGTGCAGCCAGCGCCAACGCGGTTCGAAGTCGCGCTCACTGAAAGCCAGGAGAATGTGGTTGCCATCCTCCGGTACCGCAAAAACGATCACTTGGTCATCGAAAACAAGCATGGCCTCGCTCAATAGGCCAGCATAGTTGGCCGGGTCCCCGGCCAGGTTGAGGACCAGCACGCCATTGCCCGATAGCCTGGCCCGGGCCGCCTCGAAGAAGGCGCGGTTTGCGAGACTTGGGGCGAATCCCGCCTCGTCGAACGCATCCACAAGCAGGATATCCATGCCGTGGCCAGGCTCCTCGAGATACTCGGCCCCGTCCCCATTCAGAATTTGCAGACGCGGACCGTCTGGCGGCATCAGGAAGGCTTCGCGCAGAGCGATGATGTGAGGATCGATTTCGACAGCCGTCAAGGCGGCGGCCGGAAGCCGGTGAAAGCAGAATTTGAGCAGCGATCCACCCCCAAGACCGATCAGGACGATTCGCTTGGGGCGCGGACTGAACAGGAGGAAGGACATCATCGCCTGCGTATAGCGCGCCGCAAGCTCATTAGGCTCGCGGAGGCGCATGACGCTCTGGGTCAGACGCAGATTGAAGAACAGGTGCCGTTCTGCGCCATTGTCGATAACGAAGGGCTTAGGATAGGACTCGTCCAGCAATTGAACTTGGAGCAGTTCCCGACTTGCCCAGGGCGGCTCCAGCAACAAGACCTTGCCGACATCTGATTCGAAGGGACTGGGCATTTCGAACCAGGGGAGAGAGGTTGGCATCGGAGTCGCTCAATGACAGCAAGAGGCCCTGCTCAAACCGCGGTGGCAGGGGGGTACTTGGGGTGATTCAGTGTATCGGCAACAAGCCGCAGCGTTGCATCGCACGTCCCTGCCCAGCAGCCCAATGATCCCCTGGCGATCCGTGGGAAAGCCCCGCTCGCCACCGCATGGTGCGGAGATGGGAGGCAAGTTCCCCCTGCTCAGGAGGTGGCAACTGGGCGACGTCCAACGGTAACACATCGGCCTTTGCAGCCATTGATGTGGTGGCCGACGGCGGGCGGCAATGGAGCGGGATGCCGACGCTCGGATCGAATTTCCGTTGAAAGACAGCTTTCTTGACTGGCGAACTGGTGCTCGCGACCCAAAGGCCACCCTCAGTATTTTGAGAACCCGACATTCAACGTTTTAGATAAGGGACGGCCCGCTTGCGGGACGTCCCGGCGGCCAAAGGCCGCGCCTTGACCGGAATGTTAGAAGGCTTTTCTTTCCCCAGGCGATAGGTTCTGGGCTCCGGTAGTAATAGGCTCCATGCGCTGAGATTGGGTAAAGCTGTTGGCGCAAAAGGAAATGAAACTATTGGGCGGCCAGTTGAGTTCGATTTTCCATGCGAACGAAGAATAGCCATTTGGAAAAGTTATCGACTCACGATGAATTTCATGGATGGTCATTGGCTCCACCGCAGCACTCGCAGCTGCATAGTTAATTGAAACGACCAGATCTGAGACTTCGTGAAACGTAAGATCTGATGGTGCGACCCTGAAACGATATGCGCCTTCGATTGGAGGAAGCCACTCAACGATGAAGTCGATATCGAGAGCGAGATCACCACAGAGTTCGCCCTCGATGATGCGGAGCGCATGGATGGCATTGTCGTGCCATTGCATCTTCTGGAAGTCGTCAGTGGAGAACACGAAGTTGCCTTCTAACGACCAAACTCAGCCGACAGCAAAAAGCCCCGCTTTTTGCAGGTCGGCTGGAGCGCATTGTTGGGCGTGACGTTGCAACCTACTGCAGACATAAAAGCACACCCCGATTGCGCGATGGCGATTGGACAGAAGCCACGACGAAACCTCCCGTGAGGAAAGAGCAAAAAGCACTGCGCGCAATAGGACGATGAAGGAGCAGCTCCGGAACTGGCCCGTAATAAACTCGGCAAAACGAGGCTGCGCGTTCTACGACCGGGCACCAAAAGAAATACTGCCCGTCACCCTCCATGCGTGACACCTTTGCACGGTGGGCACCCTTGTTAACCGCGAACGTGGCCCAAAACTCATGTTGCAACCTTCTCCTCTGCATCCATCCTACATCTCCTTTCCCATTTCAAGTGTCATGGAAGAAGATTGGGAATGCACACCGTAAACAGGTGTCCTGATGTCAATGTATAAGGTTGGGAACACAGATCAATCAAAGGCATTATTTGCCGGATGTCGATGTCTAATAGATCGTCGCTCCGTCGCAGACGCTGCACTTTCTTCCGCCCTACGTTTGCTACCGAGGAATGTCCTCATCGATAACAACTCCTTCACAGGGAGCAAGCAGTTTGGCGCGATAACCTAAGCTAATTGGGAACCCGCTTCAAGATGGCTTCTTGGCCCCATGGGAACCCCCGCATGCCTTAGGCATTGATGGATTGGCAAATAGGTTAAAGGAGCAATGAAATCGACGTTTTCCTGACAATCGACACCGAACTTTGGCCGCTCGGCGTCAATTGGCCAAAAAACAAATTGTCCGATTTGCGCAGGCACCTGACTCCGGAATTTGATCGACAGATCATTGGCCAAACATCATCTGGGCAATTCGGCATCCCGCACTTCCTGCGCATGATGAACCAATATCATCTTCGCGCAACCTTCTTCGTAGAGTCCTTATTTGCCAGTGCCGTCGGCATGACATTGCTTCGACGGATCGTAGACCTAATTCAAGGTGAGGGCCAAGACGTTCAACTACATTTGCATACTGAATGGGTGGGGGAAATTGATTTTTTTAAGACTCAGATTTCCCGGCAGCAACATCTATGTGCTTACAGCGAAGCGGAGCAAACCAATTTAATTGCCCTGGCGCTCGACAACCTAAACCGAGCTGGTGCAAATAAGGTGTGCGCGTTTCGGGCGGGAAATTTTCGGGCCAATGCGGCCACGCTGAGAGCCCTTCGGAATAATGGCATTGAAATCGATTCAAGCGTCAACGCCTCAATTTCCGACTCCAAATTCGGCCTTGATGCAACAAATCCACTTATCCAACCGTGTTTGTTCGGAGACGTTGTTGAGTTTCCCATCACATGTATTTCTGACTATCCTGGGCACCTTCGTCACCTGCAGCTTGCAGCCTGCTCAACGGCTGAGATCGAAAATGCCTTGCTTAGCGCATGGAACGAGCAATGGAAATGCTGTGTGATACTTTTTCATAGTTTTGAATTAATGCGGACAACGCTTGGATCAGGGCAATCTAACCGAAGAAGCTGGATATCAGCCCGCCGCTTTCGGAAACTATGCCAATTCCTCGCCCGAAATCGGGACAAATTCTCCACTCGGACATTCGCCGACATCGCGCCTGAAGAGTACCTGAGCAATATCGAACAACGCCACCTGTCATCCCCGATTCACTTTACGGCTTTCCGCCACCTTGAACAGCTTGCAGGCAGGATTTGGGGCTGAGTTGCTTAAGCCCCCCAAGTGCGCGTAGCGCGGACAAGTGACGCGCCCTCCGCTGGATGGCATGCTGCGGATAACGGCTAAGACCCATCCCCCCTGCAGACCCGCTCTGGATAACTGCCGAAGCAATTGCTTCGGCGGCCAAACGCGCCGCCGGGTCCTACGGCCTCTCCGTCAAACCTCGGTTATGCCCACTCCGGCCGTCGTGTCGCCACCTCTATCGAGCGATGTGCTCGATCAGCATGTGCTGCCCGGCTCATGATCTGAAGCACGATCGCGGTTATGCCGACAGGGAGGTGGCGTTCGCTCCGGCGGTGCTCCACGTGGCGGATGTCCATGCCGTGCTCGGTCATGCGTCTCAGCATGCCGGGGCGCCGGATCGAACTGTCGAGCAGCCAGGCCAGCGCCTTCAGCTGCTCCAGCACTGCGCGGGTCTGGCTTGCGCCCCGCGGTTAGGGCGGGAGGCTTCGTGGGTGGCCATGCAGTCTGCAATTGGGGGGTCGATCTTCGAGGCAACCAGATCTGGAAAGTTTCGGCCAGGACCGGGCCTGAACTTCCCTGGTTTCGGGGAGTCAGTTTCGGCAATGGCGCTCGGCTCCGGGCCCTCGCCGTCATCCCGGAGATCCCGTGTCCGAACGCTCGCCTTCCCCGTTGGCATCGCCCCGCTCCTCCGCTTTGGACGCTAGCGCTCTGCCGATCACAGTGCTGATGAACGCGGAGTCCGGCAGCAATGACAAGGCCGATGCCCGGGCGGCCATTAGCCGAGCCGTCGAGGAGAGTGGGCGCAAGTTGGAGATTGTTGTCGCCCGCCGCCCTCGGGATTTGCCGGGCCTGGCGCGCCGGGCGGCGGAGCGGGGGCCGTGCATCCTTGCCGCGGCGGGAGGCGACGGAACCCTCAATGCGGTGGCTGAAGTGGCCCGGGAGAAGAATCTGCCGCTCGGGATCATTCCACTGGGCACCTTCAATTACTTCGCCCGGGATCTGGGCATCCCGGAGGACCCGGCCGGCGCCGCCCGCGTCCTGACGGAAGGCCAGCCTCGCCGGGTGGCGGCAGGGTTCGCCAACGGCCGCATCTTCCTCAACAATGCCAGCTTTGGGCTCTACCGGCGCTTGATCGAAGAACGGGAAACGCATAAGCGGCGCTTTGGCCGCCGCCGGCTCGTCGCGCTGTTCTCGGCGCTGGCGACATTGTTGCAACGCCACCGTGTTTATCACTTACATCTGGAAGTGAATGGCGAGCCGGTGGCGTTTTCCACGCTCTCGGTATTTTTCGGCCGCAATGCCTTGCAGCTCGAACAGTTGGGGCTAGACGAGGCCCTTTGTGTCGCCCGCGGCGAACTCGCCGTCCTGGCCCCGCGGGAAGTTGGCCGCTTGAGAATGCTTGGGCTGATGTTGCAAGGTGCCCTCGGGCAACTCGAGACAGCCGCGGACCTCCGCCAAGGGTGCGCCCGCCGGGTGGAGATCAAGCGTCTGGGTGGGGGCGGCCAACGCATCAAGGTGGCCATCGACGGGGAAGTGGCCGAATGCAGGCTGCCGTTGGTGGTCGAGTCGATCCCGGAGGCCTTGTGGATGATGGTGCCGACCGCACCGGAGCGGGAGCGATGACGGCCATGACCCGGATCGCCCATATTTCGGACACCCATTTCGGCACCGAGCAGCCACGGGTCTGCGCCGCACTCCGGGACGCCCTCCTGCACGAATCGCCCGACCTGGTGGCGCTCACGGGGGACGTCACCCAGCGCGCCCGAGCGTCCCAGTTTCGCGCAGCCCGGATCTTTGTCGATAGCCTTTCGCCCCTGCCGGTGTTGGTCTTACCAGGGAACCATGACATTCCCCTGTTCGACTTCGTGACGCGCCTCGCCGCGCCCTATCGCAACTTTCGCCGCCATTTCGGCGCGGATCTGGCGCCCCTTTGGCAGAGCGGCCAAGTGGCGGTACTCGGATTCAATTCCACCCATCGGCTGCGCCACAAGAACGGCGTCATCGCGCCGGACGATGTGGACGCCATTGCTTCCCGCTTGGCGGCGGTGCCCCAGACCTTCAAGATCGTCGCCCTGCATCATCCGCTCGCCAGCGCCACGGCCGAAGACATCCATAATTGCGCCCGGGGAAAGGACGCTGCGATCGACGCCTGGACGGCAGCCGGTGCAGACCTGTTCTTGTCCGGCCACATTCACCTGGCTTACTGCCTGGCGATAGGCCGCGCTCCCCACCGTGCAGTGGCGGCCAATGCCGGCACGGCTGTTTCACACCGACGACGACGGGGCATGACGAACTCTTTCAACCTTGTCGACCTGGTGATCGGCGGCCAGCACAGCTTGAGAATCACACGCCTCGACTACGATACTGCCGGCGAGGAGTTCGTGGCGGCGCATCGATGGATGGCGACGAGGGGGCCGGCGGGTTGGACGGTGACGGACGGGAAAATGGGCGAGCCCGACGCCGCAAAGCCTTATTGACGGCGCCAGTCACGGACGGGATGGGGGCGCGCACCAGGGCAAGCCTACCGGCCCGATCGCCACCCGGTAGGGCGACGCCCTCCAGGTACGTCGGGCGACCCGCCTCCGCGTCGACGCTCCACCGGCTCCGGCCTTGAGCCCCTCAGCCGCCCCTCGCCGCTTAGGACGGGATTCACGATAAAGATCGCTCATTCTTGGCCAGAGCCCTGAGGCCCTCGCTACGGCGATCGGGCCGGATCTGGAACAAATCGGGAGGTAGTGCGACTGACGCATTGGAGTGGAGGCCCGGGAGCCCTACGAGGTAGGATGATCTCTTCCCTCGGCCGGTCCCTCCATGATGGGCTTAGCGGCCCAAGCCGGCACCCCGGTCAGGGTCGTCGGCGATTGCGGCGCACCATCCCCTGCCATTGCGGAGTCGAACGTGCCCTTTCGATCGGAAAAGACCTGGTTCCATGCTGGGCATATCCCTAGCGGGGCCGGCCAGGCCCTGATTGCGGCGCTGTTGTTTGGCGCCAGTACGCCTCTCGTCAAACTATTGACCGGCGAATTGTCTCCGGTCGGGCTGGCGGGCCTGTTGTACCTGGGCAGCGGCCTGGGCCTGGCATGCGCCCGGTGTCTGCGCGATGGCGGCTGGCAGCCCAGCGGGATGCGGGCGACCGAGTGGCCCTGGTTGGGCGGGGCCGTCGTCGCCGGGGGAATTCTTGGGCCGGTGCTGTTGGTCCTGGGCCTGACCCGAACCGGGGCCGGCACCGCCTCGCTGCTGCTCAATCTGGAAGCGGTTCTGACTGCCGGATTGGCGTGGATGGCATTCAAGGAGCCTACGGATCGCCGGATTGTGCTTGGCATGGCCCTCATCGTCGCCGGGGGGTTGGCTCTATCGTGGCCGTCATCCCAGGCCGGCATTTCAGCCGGGTTAGGTCCGCTCGCGGTGGCCGGAGCCTGCCTGTGCTGGGCCATCGACAACAACCTGACGCGCAAGGTCGCGGCCTCGGACGCTCTTTTTGTCGCGAGTGTTAAAGGGCTTGTGGCCGGGGTAGCCAACCTGAGTCTGGCGCTTTCACTGGGGGAGGCCCTGCCGGAGTGGCGGCTCGCCGGCACGGTGATGGTCTTGGGTCTGTTTGGCTACGGCGTAAGCCTTGTCCTCTTCGTGCGGGCACTGCGAGCGCTGGGCACCGCCCGGACGGGCGCCTATTTCTCCACCGCCCCTTTTCTTGGCGCGGCTCTGAGCATCACATTGCTCGGCGAACCAACGCCTGCGCCGTTCTGGGCGGCAACTGTCCTCATGGCCATCGGGGTGGGTCTCCACCTCTCCGAGCGCCACGACCATGAGCATCAACACGAGGCGCTCGCCCACGCACACTCCCATGTCCATGACGAACACCATCAGCACGAGCACGATTTTGCGTGGGACGGCCGGGAACCGCATCGCCATGCCCATCAACACATGCCACTAAGACACACTCATCCGCACTTTCCTGACATCCATCACCGGCATCCGCACGGAGGCAAGGGCGAGGCACCCCCAGGAGGGTCTCCTCAGGCAGAATGATCGGCCCTTGGAAACCGAGCCCTCCTTGATGGTGAGCTTTGAATTTGCCCAGCGCCTCCGCCTTCTGCTTCCTCTCGCCCTTTGGCTCGGCGCCAGGTCTCCGGCCTGGGCCCACGGTGTGGCCGAAGGCGATGCCCGATTCATCGAACAGGCGAGCGGCGCCCAGTGGGGCCCGTTTGTTTACCTCGGCGCCAAACACATGGCGACGGGCTACGATCACCTGTTATTCCTGTTCGGGGTGCTGTTCTTCATCTATCGGATGAAGGACGTGGCGGTCTATGTCACGCTGTTCGCTGTCGGCCACAGTGCCACGCTGCTCTATGGCGTACTGAGCGGTACCCACGTCGACGCTTATCTTGTGGATGCCCTGATCGGCCTGTCGGTCGTCTATAAGGCCCTGGACAATTTGGGCGCCTACAAAGTGTGGTTCGGTATTCAGCCCAACCCGAAGGCCGCGGTCCTGACCTTCGGTCTTTTCCACGGCTTGGGGCTAGCGACCAAGTTGCAGGATTTCCGCCTGCCGGCCGACGGCTTGGTAACCAACATTCTCGCCTTTAATGTCGGCGTCGAGATCGGCCAGATTCTCGCCCTGGGGGCGATCTTGATCGCGATGGACGCTTGGCGCCGCGACCACGCCTTCGCCCGCCAAGCGTTCGCCTCGAATGTGTTGCTTATGGCCGCGGGATTTGCCCTGATCGGCTACCAGCTGACCGGATTTATGCTGAAATCCTAAGGATTGGCCGATGAACGACTCTTCCCCCCGCCACGAACTTCACGACATTTCCGATCTGGATCCCAATGGCCTGCCCTCTGCCAAGCGCCTGATCCAGGCCAGCCTTGTCGCCCTCGCCGTCGCCGGGGGGGTGCTGACCATTGCCATCCTTCCCGCTGAGTATGGCCTCGACCCAACCGGGCTTGGTGGCAAGTTGGGCCTGACCGCCCTTCACTCAGCCAGCGTCAGAACTCCGCCCGCGCCTCAGGGACCGCTGCAACAACACGTAGCCCCCTATCGCACCAATACGGTGACCGTCACCCTGGCGCCCCGTCAGGGCGCAGAAATCAAGGCAGTGATGGAGGAGGGGCAAAGTTTCGTCTTCGAATGGGCGTCCGAAAACGGCCCCGTCTACGTCGACATGCACGGCGACCCTCCAAATGCCCCGAAAGATGTCTTCACGAGCTACTGGACCGGTGCCGACCAGTTCAGCGCTCGCGGCAACTTTCAAGCCCCTTTCAAGGGTAATCATGGCTGGTATTGGGAGAATCGAACCGATCATCCGGTGACCATTCGCCTCAAGACGAGCGGATTCTACGAATCCCTTTTCATGCCCTGAACCGACCCGAACCACCGCGCGACCACACTCATGGCCTGACAGGGGGATGGACGGTGCCCTGTCGCACGCCCGATCACGCGACGGCGTCGCGGCACAACAGCAAGTGATTCACGACGAAGGCGAGCACCACCTCCTGGCGTTGATTTTTGGCCCGGTACTTGAGGCGGGCGATGCCGCGATCGGGTTTGGATTTCGATGGCCGGACCTCCAGCACTTCCACCTCGCAATGCAGGGTGTCGTTGGGACGCACCGGGGCGAGCCAGCGCAGTTCGTCGATGCCGGGCGAACCGATGCTGGAGTCAAGAAAGATGCCGCTCTGGATGAAGAGGCGGAAGCAGACGCCCAGGGATTGGAAGCCGCTGGCGATCAACCCACCGTAGGGCGATTGGGCGGCCGCCTGGACATCCAGATGAAAAGGCTGGGGGTCGTAGCGCCAAGCAAACTCGATGATGTCCCCTTCGGTAAGGGTCAGTCCATTGGTCTTGAAGGTCTGACCAACCACCAGGTCGTCCAGATAACGAGTGTCCATGCGTGCGCCTTTCCAGGAAATGTGGCCGCACTATAGCCGAGGCGCCCGGCGACCAGGCTTCCCCGCGCCGCAATGGCCTCTGTAAGCTTGTGGGCGATCGCTACGACAAAGGGTCAGTTGGCGGGGTGTGGCCCACCGGCAAGGACGCCGAGGAGGTAAGGCGTGCCTTGAAGACGGCTTCTGCCGGGCCCCGCCCGCGGAATTGACCGCGGATGCCCTCCGCGGCCACCCCAAAATCGAGATCGGAGGAAGGATCCCATGAAACGCTATAGCAAGGACCCGGCGGCCATCGCAGCCCTGAGTCCAGAGCAGTACCGAGTCACCCAGCAAAATGGCACTGAATACCCAGGCACGGGTGAGTATCTGCATAACCACGCAGCCGGAATCTACGTGGACGTGGTCTCCGGCGAGCCCCTGTTCGCCTCCAGCGACAAGTTTGAGTCAGGCTGCGGCTGGCCCAGCTTCACCAAGCCCATCACGCCCGCCCACGTCCAAGAGTTGCGGGACATCAGCCACGGCATGATCCGCACGGAGGTGCGGTCTGCCCACGGCGACAGCCATCTCGGCCATGTCTTCCCGGACGGGCCACGGGACCGGGGCGGCTTGCGCTACTGCATCAATTCCGCTTCTCTGCGGTTTATCCCGCTGGAGCAGATGGAAGCCGAGGGCTACGGGGAATACATCAATCAAGTGGAGGAACGGTGATGGCTGACTTAGAACGCGCAGTCCTGGCTGGCGGATGCTTCTGGGGCATGCAGGATTTGATCCGCCGCCTTCCAGGGGTGGCATCCACCCGGGTGGGCTACACCGGGGGCGATGTGCCCCGGGCCACCTACCGC
>JAEUNX010000107.1 GCA_016791025.1 Zoogloeaceae bacterium
GTGAAAAGCCTTGGATCGGGAATCAACTGGCCCTTTTTGGCATGGTCTTTATAAAAAAACAGCAGCAACACAAAAAGGGCTGCGGCGGCATTGAGGCAGTTCTCTAGGTTCGCATCCTCGAAATTCGTGTGGCGATGGTGCTTAACATTGTTGTACGCACCCCACCAGGACGGGCTATTCGCGGACTTCCATTGCCCCCACGGCTGAAGGGTTAGTCCAAATCTTGGCAGGGTGACCCCCGCATCCGTAATTCTGGGAAATTTAGCGACGATTTTTTCCCTGTATTTGTCGATAGTTTTCGCGTTACTTTTCTCGTCGATATTTCGACAGAGTTGCTTGGCCACGACGTCGATCTCAGCGGCTGCGACCATCAAAATCCGCGCCATTTCGATCGAGTAGGCAGCGAAGTTTGCCTGGGTGGGTTGGAGGTAGCGGGCGAGGCGGTCAATGTCCTCCTCGAGGGTAAGAAAATAGTTCCAGTGCTCGATGGGTGGGTTTTCTTGAATCGTCATCTCTTCGGTCCTACCGTTGAATTGCTGGAAGGCTGTGAGGCGTCAGACCGCCACTTTTGCCCCGCGCTTGTGGATGCGTCAAGCATAGCTCGGACTGGGAAGGCGGGTCCCTTGCCTTGCACGACGTGGCTGAGCCGCTTCCGTCCAAGCGTCCGAGAAACCGTGCGTGCCGCCCATAGCGTTGCGTCAGGGGAAAGGGAAATCCGATGACCATTACGAACCCCCAGTCGGGGACGAACGTCCATGAGGTTGCAAACGGCATCTATCGCATCAACACGCCGATCTCCATTCCTGGAGGCGGAGGGTTCTCGTTCAACCAATATTTGATCCTGGACGACGAGCCTTTGCTCTTCCATACCGGGCCACGAAAGCTTTTTGCCTTGGTCCGGGAGGCGGTGGCTAGCGTGATGCCGGTCGAAAATCTCCGTTACATCGGCTTTTCCCACGTGGAGTCGGACGAGTGCGGATCCCTCAATGAATGGCTGGCCGCCGCGCCCCAGTCAGTGCCTCTGTGTGGCGGGGTGGCGGCCTTGGTGTCGATCAGTGATCTGGCGGACCGGGCGCCGCGGGCGCTGGCCGATGGGGAGTTGCTCCCGCTGGGCTCGCATGCTGTACGCTGGTTTGACACGCCCCATCTGCCCCACGCGTGGGAATGCGGATTCTTGTCGGAAGAGCGCACCTCGACCTTGCTCTGCGGCGATCTTTTCACCCAAGGCGGCGCCGACCTTCCTCCGGTCACGGAATCGGACATCCTGGGCCCGAGCGAGGCATTCCGCCATGCGATGGACTATTTCTCCCACACAATCCATGCGCGGGCGATGCTCGAGAAGTTGGCGGCGACCCAACCGACCACCCTCGCCTGCATGCACGGCAGCGCATGGCGGGGCGATGGAGCGGCATTGCTGCGGGCGCTGGGCGATAGCCTGATGGCCGACGACTCGGGGGCGGCCTGACCCGCCGGCTGGCGAAAGGCTACTTCCGCCGCCAGACCGTCACCTCCGAGAGGGTGTGCTGGAATTTTCGCCGCGTCTCCCGGATGACGAAGGGTACGTCCTGGGGGCCTTCCACGAGGTCGAAGCGGGGGGTGAGGAGTTCCCGCAGGCCATCCAGGGTGGTGACGCTCTCGCCGTCGCGCTTGAAACCGCCGATCCAGTCCGCCCGCTTGGTGTATTCCTCCAGCCAGGTGTAGGGGGAGGCCAGCACCAGGAGGCCGCCGGGCTGGAGGCGTTCATGGATCTGGCTGAGGAACTTGCGCGGGCTGTAGAGACGGTCGATGAGGTTGGCGGCCAGGATGAGGTCGTAGCCGGTGAACCCCGCCTTGAGGTTGCAGGCGTCGCCCTGCCAGAAATGGACCTTGCCCGCCACTTCGGCGAGGCCCAGTTCGGCCAGAGTGCGCTCCCGGTAAAAGACCAGATCGCCCTCATCGGGGAAGGTGTAGCGCAGGCTGCCTTGCTCCTGGAGTTTGACGCCGGCGTTGATGAAGCGGGCGGAAAAATCGATGCCGGTCACGTCATCGAAGCGGCAGGCGAGTTCGAAGCTCGCCCGGCCAGTGGCGCAGCCCAGGTCCAGGGCGCGGCCGGGCAACCGGTCGGCATGGCGATCGAAGGCCGCCAGGGCCAGTACGGCCAGGGCCTTGGGGAAATTGGGCACGCCGAAGTGCTCATCCCCATAGTGGAACTCCGCGTACTGGGAGAGCAGGGCATCGGTTTCATAGACCGAGGACACGTTCTGCACCGGCGCGTCGGCCACGACGTAGCGGAGGCCGGCGTGCTGAAAGAAATGGCGACGAAAGGCGTAGCGGGAGGCGGCGCGGGATTCATTACCGGTGGCGATCCAGCTGCCGCCTTTCATGAGATTGTGGCGATCGTCGAAGGTGGGCGTCGTGAAGTCGTCGTAGATGGGGTGGACGGCGAAGCCGGTGAAGGGCCAGGTGGGCGTCTCGGTCCATTGCCAGACGTTGCCCACCACATCGAAAAGCTCTCCATGGCGGAAGCGATTTACCGGGCAGGGGGAGGCCCAATGGTCCAGGTGGAGGTTGCCCTTCGCCGGCGCATCGCCCGGTACGTCCGCCAGGCCGCAGTGGTCATAGAGGCGCTGCCATTCGTCCTCGGTGGGTAGCCGCACCGGCCGCCCGGTCTCCCGGGCCTTCCAGTTGCAGAAGGCCTTGGCTTCCAGGTAATTGACTTCCACCGGCCAGTCCCAGGGCATGGCCACGACTTCGGCCATCAGGCGCAGCCGCCAGCCTTGTTCTCCGGGTACCCAGAAGGTCGGGTGCGCGGCCCGGGCATAGCGCCGCCAGGCCAAGCCTTCCTCAGTCCACAGGGTGTCGTCGGCGTAGCCGCCGGCTTCGACAAAAGGCAGGAATTCGCCATTGCTCACCAAATACTGGCTGGCCTGGAAGGCGGGGACGTCGGCGGTGTGGTGGCCGTATTCGTTGTCCCAGCCATAGACCGGGTCGTCGAAGGGGCGACCGAGTTGGACCCGGCCAGGGGGGATGGCGACCAGGAGATTCTCGGGGGCCGGGCCGGACTCTCGACAAGGCGCCCAGCTCGCGAGGGGGCGGACGTGCTGCAGGTCGTGCTGGCGCATGAGCACCGAGGAGGTTTCGAGATGGATGCGCTCGTGCTCAATGCCCATCACCACCGCCCACCAGGGGCTGTCCCAGCCGATGGGCAGCGCGAGGGGCAGGGTGCGGATGACGTGGTCCACCATCTCCCGGACCTGACGACGATAGGCCCACACCTCGGCCACCAGGGGCCAATCGTAGTGGGCGTCGTTGAGGTCGTCCCAGCTCATCTCGTCGACGCCCACGGCGAACATGGATTCCAGCCGCGAGTCGATGCGGGTCTCGGTGAGGCCGGCGAGGATGAACTTGTTGGTGAAGAAGGTGGCGGTGTGCCCCAGATAGAAGATCAGCGGATGACGCAGGCTGATGGGCTTTTCGTAGTACGCGGCGTCGCTCGTGAGGGTCTGGAAGAGGGACTCGTAGCGGTCGAAGGTGGCGTGAAAATAGCGGCGGATCTCCTCCCGCTTGGTTTCCGGGTCGTTGCCCGCCAGGCAAGGTGTGCGGGGAAACAGGGCAATGGTGCTGGCGGAGCGGGGGGGTGGCGTACTCACGGTGTCTCCGGGCGGAGGTCAGGACAAGGGCCCACTTTGGCCGATGATGGCCGAATCTTCAACCCACGGTCCGTGACGGCGAACCTCTGGCCGACGCCGTGGTCTGGCCATGAGTCGTTTACTCTCCCTGGATCCTTACACCCATGCCCCATGACGTCAGTCTGATCTCCACCATCGCAGTTGGACTCGGCCTAGCCCTGGTGCTGGGCATGGTCGCGGTCCGACTCGGGCTGCCGGCTCTGGTGGGGTATCTGCTGGCCGGGATCGCCATCGGCCCCGCGACTCCCGGCTTCGTAGCCGACGTGGGGCTGGCCGGGCAATTGGCCGAGATCGGCGTGATGCTGCTCATGTTCGGGGTCGGGCTGCATTTTTCCCTGGAGGATTTGCTGGCGGTCAAACGCATCGCCCTGCCGGGGGCGGTGGTCCAGATCGCGGTGGCCACGGCCTTGGGGATGGGGGCCGCCCTGTGGTGGGGTTGGAGCCTGGCGGCGGCCCTGATTTTCGGTTTGGCCCTGTCGGTTGCCAGTACGGTGGTCCTATTGCGGGCACTGGAGAGCCTGGGGGCGCTGGACTCGGAGAATGGCCGCATCGCCGTGGGGTGGCTGGTGGTGGAAGATCTGGTCATGGTGCTGGTGCTGGTGCTGCTGCCCCCCCTGGCTGGTGTGTTGGGCGGCGCCAGTCCGGCGCCCGATACCAGTCTTTCTCAGACCCTGGCGCTGACTCTGGGGCAAGTCACGGCCTTCGTTGTGCTGATGATGGTCGTGGGGCGGAAGGTGTTTCCCCGGTTTCTCTGGTTGGTGGCGCGTACGGGTTCCCGGGAGCTCTTTACCCTCTGCGTGGTGGCCGCCGCCCTGGGCATCGCCTTTGGCGCGGCCAAGCTCTTCGGGGTGTCCTTTGCCCTCGGAGCCTTCTTCGCCGGCATGGTGCTGCGGGAGTCGGAGCTGTCCTATCGCGCGGCCCACGAAACCCTGCCCCTCCGGGACGCCTTCGCCGTGCTGTTCTTCGTGTCGGTGGGGATGCTCTTCGATCCGGCCATCCTGGTGGAAGAACCCCTGCGGGTGGTGTTGGTGGTGGCGATCATCCTGGTTGGGAAGACCGTGGCGGCCTTCCTGCTGGTGCTGGCCTTCCGCTATCCCTTGAATACGGCCCTGACTGTGGCGGCGAGCCTGGCCCAGATCGGCGAGTTCTCTTTCATCCTCGCGGGATTGGGGGTCGCCCTGCAAGCATTGCCCATTGAAGGGCAGCACCTGATCCTGGCCGGCGCGCTGATTTCGATTGCCGTGAATCCGCTGCTCTTCCGCGCCATCCAGCCCCTCCAGGCGATGCTGACGGCGCGGGATGCGAATTCGGCCCGTCTGGCGCGCCGGGCGGATCCGCTGGCCGAGTTGCCCGCCAGCACCGCGCCGGATTACCTGTCCGGCCAGGTGGTGCTGGTGGGTTACGGGCGGGTCGGCCGGCGGCTCGGTGAGGCCCTTTTGGCCGCGGGACTGCCGTTCGTGGTGGCCGAACGCGACCGGGAGCGGGTCGAGACCCTGCGCGGGCGCGGCTTGGCGGCGGTGTGTGGCGACGCGTCAGAGCCCGACGTGCTGATCCAGGCCCATATCGCCCGGGCCGCCGCCCTGGTGGTGACGGTGCCCGACGCTGTGGCGGCGCGGCGCATGGTGGAGACGGCCCGGGCGTTGAATCCGGACGTCAAGGTGGTGTTGCGGGCGGCCAATGGGGACGAGGCCGAGATCCTGCGCGGAGAAGGGGTTGGGGCGGTTTTCGTCGCCGAGGAAGAGCTGGCGCGGGGAATGCTGCGGGCGACGACGGCGGCGATGGGCGACCGGCCCTGACGGGCGGCTTTAGGGCGCTCGGCCGACGTCGGCGGTCGGTGGCGTGGGGGGGTGGAGCACTTGCAGGCAGGCCGCGATCCCGGTAGCCAGCGCGTCCGCCATGCGCGCCTGCCGTTCCGGGTCGGCCAGCAGCAGTTCTTCGTCTCGATTCTTGATGACCCCGGCTTCCACCAACACCGCCGGCTGGCGCGCCTGGTGGAGCACCACCAGATTGTCGTACCAATGGACGGTATTGGCCTGGTCCGCCCAGGGTCGGCGGCGGGCATTCTTGTCGGTGGGGGTGAAGCCTTCGCGCTGGAGTCGGGCCCCCATGGTTGAAGCGCACAGGAGGCTCGCCTCAGGCAGGGGATTGCGGCGCGAAACGAACAGCGAGTGGCCCTGCCATTGATCGTTATAGGTCTGGGGGTGACCCGCCCAGGTCCAGGGCATCAACTCCCGCTCCTCCACCGAATCGTGGTGAATGGAGACGAAGAGGTCGGCGTCGGGCGCGCTGCGGGGTCGTGCCGGCAGGGACTCCAGCGAGCCGTCGCGGTTGATGAGTTGGACCTGCATGCCGTGGGCTTCCAGCGCCGATGCCAGTTGCTCCGCCAGGTGCTGATTGAAGGAGAGCTCGCTCTGGCCACGGGCGCTGATGGCGCCAGGGGCTCGCCAATGGTGGCCGACATCGACGGCGATCCGCCAGGCAGGGATGGTCTGGGCGCTCGCCCATCCACAAAGCATCAGGGCCGCGCCGCCAAGGGCCAAAGTTGGATTACGCATCGCTTTAGTTTAATTCTCAACTGCCGACATGACGGAGATACCCCGCCCGCCCGGGCGAACTTGAAGGAGACCGTCATGCAGGAAGCAACCGCCGAGGCCCCGGCCCGGGGCACCCGCGCCCATCGGCCAGATCTGGATTGGAGTCAGGTGCGGGAAACCGTTCTGCTCCTAGAACTCGCCGCCGGCCAGATCGAGGCTGCCATGAAGGATGGCAACAGCTCCGTGGAAGTGTTGACCGACTCATTTACCTCCATGGCCGGTTATGTGCGCATGTTGGCGGGAACGCTGGAGGCATTGCCGGAAACCCCCGATAACGCCGACACCAAGGCGGCCCTGGTGCACCACGCAGAACAGGTGGGCCAGATGGTCCAGCGCTCCATCATCGCCTTTCAGTTCTACGACAAGCTGGTCCAGCGCCTCGCCCATGTCGGCCACAGTCTGGGCGCCCTGTCCGACCTGGTCGCTGATCAGGGCCGGCTGTTCAATCCGCTGGAATGGCGGGCGTTGCAGGAAAAGATTCGCTCCAAGTATTCCACCCGGGAAGAGGTGGAAATGTTCGAAACGGTCATGGCCGGCGTCCCCGTGAAGGACGCCTTGGCTCGCTACAAGGCCGAGATGCGCGACAAGGGTGATGACATCGAGCTCTTCTGATCCGTCGTCGACGGATTCACGCTTGATCGAGCTGCTTGTCGAGATTCGCGACAACCAGCGGCGCCAGCTCCAGGGGCAGGCCGAGGCCCTGGAGTTGCAGCGTCAGCAGTTCGCCCTCGTGCAAAAGCAATTCGAGCGCACGGAGCGCCTGCAGGATCGGGCCGAGACCCTCCAGGCCAAAAGTGCCCAGTTGGTGAATGGGTCGCGCAAGGTGTTGGCGATCCTGCTGCCAGTGATCGGGGCCTTGCTGGCCTACCTGACCTGGCTGATGTTCCGGCGCCTCTGATTTCAAAGGCCGGTGGCAGCGGCCGCTGGACCGTCGGGAGCCATGCCCTCCCGGTGAGGCAATGATAGAATCGATGGACTCGCGCCGGCGGCCGCCCGGCGCTTTGTTTTTGTCCATTGCCTTTGCTTGCCGTCAGGGTCTTCGCCGTGCTCATTGCCAACAACATCACCATGCAATTCGGGGCCAAGCCCCTGTTCGAGAATGTCTCCGTCAAATTCGGCGAGGGCAATCGTTACGGCCTGATCGGCGCCAACGGTGCGGGAAAATCGACCTTCATGAAGATCCTCGCCGGCGTGTTGGAGCCGAGCGCGGGCAATGTCGCCCTGGATACGGGCGAGCGCATGGCCTTCCTCAAGCAGGATCAATTCGCCTACGAGGAGCAGCGGGTCATCGATGTGGTGATGATGGGCCACGAAGAAATGTGGGCCTGCATGCAGGAGAAGGATGGCATCTACGCCAATCCGGAAGCGACCGAAGAAGATTACATGCATGCCGCCGAGCTTGAGGGCAAGTTCGCCGAGTACGACGGCTACACTGCCGAAGCCCGGGCGGGGGAACTGCTGCTGGCGGTGGGCATCCCCACCGAGCAGCACACGGGCCCGATGAGCCAAGTGGCGCCGGGCTGGAAGTTGCGTGTCCTGCTCTGCCAGGCCTTGTTTGCCAATCCGGACATCCTGCTGCTGGATGAACCCACCAACAACCTGGACATCAACACCATCCGCTGGCTGGAGCATGTGCTCAACGAGCGCGACTCCACGATGATCATCATTTCTCACGACCGCCACTTCCTCAATCAGGTCTGTACCCACATGGCAGACCTGGACTACGGGCGGATCCAGGTCTGGCCTGGCAACTGGGACGACTACATCGAAGCCTCCACCCAGGCCCGGGAGCGCCAGGCCGCTGCCAACCAGAAGGCCAAGGAGCGGGTGGCCGAGCTCCAGGCCTTCGTACGGCGCTTTTCGGCCAACAAATCCAAGGCCCGCCAGGCTACCAGCCGCGCCAAGCAGATCGACAAGATCAAAATCGACGAATTCAAGCCGTCCAGCCGCCAGTACCCGTGGATCCGCTTCGACTACGATGAGAAGGAGAAGCTGCACCGCCAGGCCGTGGAACTGGAGAACGTCAGCTTCGCCTACGAAGGCGGCAAGCCCATCATCAAGCAATTCACCTTTACGGCGGACGCCGGCGACAAGATTGCCATCATTGGCGAAAACGGCGTCGGC
>JAEUNX010000137.1 GCA_016791025.1 Zoogloeaceae bacterium
GGATGTCCTTGCCGATGAAGTGCACCATCTCGGTGCCGGCTGCCGCGGCCGGTCGGGCCTCGGTGAAGGCGGCGGCATCAATCTCCGGTCGCTTCGCCGCCAGGTTCCGGAAGCTGGCGAAGTAGCCGATGGGCGCGTCCAGCCAGACGTAGAAATACTTGCCCGGTGCGTCCGGGATCTCGAAGCCGAAGTAGGGCGCGTCCCGGGAGATGTCCCAGTCGGAGAGCTTGTTCTCACCGGCCTCTCCTAGCCACTCCTTCATCTTGTTGGCGGCTTCTGCCGGTAGGCGGCGCTGGCCCAGGGCGTTGGCGCCGTGGGTCCAGGTGCGGAGGAAATCCACGGCCCGAGGGTCCGAGAGGCGGAAGAAGTAATGCTCCGACTGGCGCAATACCGGGGTCGCCCCGGACACGGCCGAACGGGGATTCTTCAGCTCGGTGGGGGCGTAGGCGGCGCCGCACACCTCGCAGTTGTCGCCGTACTGGCCGGCCGCCCCGCACTTGGGGCATTCCCCCTTGATGAAGCGGTCCGGCAGGAACATTTCCTTCACCGGGTCGTAGAACTGCTCAATGGCGCGGGTCTCGATCAGCCGCGCGTCGTCGCGCAGGCGCTGGTAGATCGTCTCTGCGTACCAGCGGTTCTCTTCCGAATGGGTCGAGTGGTAGTTGTCGAAGGCGACGCCGAAGCTGGCGAAGTCCCGGGAGTGCTCGCCGTGGACCCGGGCGATGAGGGCCTCCGGCGTGATGCCTTCCTTTTCCGCCCGCAGCATCACCGGCGTGCCATGGGTGTCGTCCGCGCACACGTAATGGACCGTATGGCCCCGCATGCGCTGATAGCGCACCCAGATGTCGGCCTGGATATATCCCACCAGATGGCCCAGGTGAATGGCGCCGTTGGCGTAGGGCAGGGCGTTGGTGACGAGAATCTGGCGCGACATGGAAAAGCACTCGAATATGGAAGGGCGGAGTGTAACAAATGCCGCGCCAGGACCCGCGCCCGCCGAACATCCGCGCGGGCGGGCGGTCAACCAAACAGGGATAAGGAGAGCCGCGATGTCCTGGAAGGCTGTGTGCTGCAGCGGGTGCGCCATCGCAATGATGGCCTGCACGAGCTTATTGCCCGATGGACGCCAGGAAAAGTTCTCCCCCTGGAAAAGCTATGGCGCCGCCAAAGCGGCCTTTGACACCATCACCCTGGGGGAAACGGATCGGGAAACCCTCCATCGGCTGGGATTTGATCCCGGGACTATTCCGAATCTGCAGATCCTCAATTTCTCCCAGGTCACCAAGCAGGTCCTGCCGCCGAGTCCGGTCCTGTCCGAAGCGGAGATTCCTCCCGGGGTGCGGGCCTGCGTCAAAGCCCAGAGCCGATGCATCGGCTACCAACTGGAGCTGGATCGCATTGAACGCCAGCGGGTGGGGAATTTTTTCGCTGACTTCCTCAATTTCCGCCGGGAAACCCAGGTGACCGGATGGCGCTTCGCGGCCCTGGTGGTGATGGTGGATGATCGGGTCGTGTTCAAACAATGGTCCGGGCAGCCCCGGGTCCAGGAGACCCATGTAAGCCGCAATCCCCTTGGCCCCCTCCAGGGATCAGGGGAAAAAGCGGCCTCGCAGTTGTACTGAGTGCTCAACCCTCACGTCTTTCGTCTTCCGTCCGTGCGACCGCAAGGCCAGGCCGCTCCGCGGCGTAGCTGGTTCGGTCCGGGAGGGCTGTCGGTTGGGCCAACTGCGGAACTGGTCAGCCCGGTCCGGGCGAGTTATCGTCGCCCCCATTACTTGCCTTCGGAATATTCATGGTGCTCAGGTGCCGCCTTGGTTCTCTGGATGGGGGAGACCCGTCACCCAGTCGGGGGGCGTATTGGTGACCGCAGCATCCGGATCGGATACGTTCGACGCCGCATGGGAGGCCTTCCTGGCCGCCGGGCAGACCGTCGCCAACGTGCGACGGGATTTTTCGGAATGGCATCGCGGTCGGCCGCGCTATTGCCTGTGGGCGCTGGAGATGGCGGACCGCGATGTCGGGGTCGCCGTGGCCGCGGCCCAGGCGCATTTGGCGGGGCACCTCCTGGCCGGTTACGAGCGGCAACCCCATGTGACCCTTGCTCTGTGTGGGTTTCCGGTCGGGGAAAATCTCCGTTTGGAAGATGAGTTCACCGCCGAAGATTTTGATTTCTGGGCGCGCGGCCTTGTGGCGGATGCGCCAAGCCCTTTTCAAGTGGAGATCGGGGCGTTGGCAAGTTTCAGTTCCGCGCCTTTTTTCCGTGTCGCGGATCCGGAACGAGGGGTCGCCCGCTTGCGCAGGCTGCTGGCGGGATGGGCGGGCCACGATGGCGGCGGGTCCTATGTGCCCCACCTCACGGTCGGGCTGTATGGTGGCTCCTGGCCGGTGGCGCCGATGGCGAGGTGTTTGTCGGGCTACGCGGGCCCTGTGCCGGGGCTGTGCAAGGTGGAGCGGGTCAGCCTTTTGAGTTACGAAGCGGCGGTGATCGGCGGGCCCCTGCGACGGGAGGCGAGTTTCGATCTGGCCACTCGGCAGTTGGACGGGGCGCCGCCCTGGCCGTCACGGTAAACAAAACAAAAAGGGGTGCCTGCGGGCACCCCTTTGATCTTGGGGCAGCGGATTAGAGGCCGGCGGCGGCCCGCAGGGCGGTGGCCTTGTCGGTGTTTTCCCAGGTGAATTCGGGTTCGTCGCGACCGAAGTGGCCGTAGGCGGCGGTCTTGGAATAGATCGGGCGCAAAAGGTCCAGACTGGCGATGATGCCCTTTGGCCGCAGGTCGAAATGCTTGCCGATGAGTTCGACGATGAGATCCTCGGAGACCTTGCCGGTGCCGAAGGTGTTCACCATCAGGGACACCGGGCGGGCCACGCCGATGGCGTAGGCGACCTGGACTTCGCACTTATCCGCCAAGCCGGCGGCCACGATATTCTTGGCCACGTAACGGCCGGCGTAGGCCGCCGAACGGTCTACCTTGGACGGATCCTTGCCCGAGAAGGCTCCGCCGCCGTGGTGGGCTGCGCCGCCGTAGGTGTCGACGATGATCTTGCGCCCGGTGAGGCCGCAGTCGCCATGGGGGCCGCCCACCACGAAGCGGCCGGTGGGGTTGATGAGATAGCGCACGTTGCCCTGGAGCAATTCCTTCGGCAGGACGGGCTTGATGACCTCCTCGATCACGGCTTCGCTGATCTGGGTGTGGGAGACCTCCGGATTGTGCTGGGTGGACACCACCACGGTGTCGATGGCGGCGGGTTTGCCGTCGACATACTTCACCGTGAGCTGGCTCTTGGCGTCGGGCCTCAGCCAGGACAGTCGCCCGTCTTTGCGCAACTCGGCCTGGCGCTGCATGATGCGGTGGGCGTAGTAGATGGGCAGCGGCATCAGGCTGGGCGTCTCGTTACAGGCGTAGCCGAACATCAATCCCTGATCGCCCGCGCCCTGGTCCAGATTGTCATCGTTGGCGTTGTTCACGCCCTGGGCAATGTCCGGAGACTGGCGATTGATGGCGGTGAGGATGGCGCAGGATTTGTAGTCGAAGCCGATGTCGGAGTTGTCGTAGCCGATGCGGCGGATGACCTCCTGAGCCACTTCCCGGTAATTCACGTGGGCGGTGGTGGTGATCTCGCCGGAAATCACCACCAGGCCGGTGGAAACCAGGGTTTCACAGGCGACCCGGGCGACAGGGTCCACGGCAAGGATTGCGTCGAGGATGCCGTCGGAGACTTGGTCGGCCACCTTGTCCGGGTGGCCTTCGGATACGGATTCGGAGGAAAAGAGGTATTCCTTCGCCATGCTGGTTCTGCTCCCAAAAAGAAAAATCCCCAGGTTGTGCGGCGTTGCCGGCTCCGGGGATTTCACTGAGCAGACGACGCTTTAGCAGTACTTTTCGGCGACGGAACTGGCTCCTGAACACCGGCCGCCCTGCAAGTTGTCGAGTTAACTCGGCGGCTGAGCGATAATCTTACGCCTTTGTAATCATGGGTCAATCGTTGAGGATATGGCGATCTGCCGCCAATCCGCCACGGGGCCCCGACCACTGGATTGATACAACTCCTCCTTCGCGTCATTTCCGCTCTGCCGCTGCGCTGGGTGCACCGGCTCGGGGCCATGGCTGGCTGGGTGACCTACATGGCGTCGCCGACCTATCGTCGGCGCCTGCGCGCCAACTTGTCCCAGGCCCTGGGTTCCACTCCCCGGGGCGTTCTGCGGGCGGCGGTGGCGGAGGCGGGCCGGCAGGCCCTCGAACTGCCGTGGGTGCTCATTCGGCCTCGCCGGGAGGTGCTGGCCCAGGTGGTGGATGTGCAGGGCCAGGAGTGGGTGGGCCGGGCCCGGGCAGCAGGGCGCGGCTTGCTCTTCCTCACGCCCCATCTGGGCTGCTTCGAGATCACGGCCCAATACCTCGCTCAGCAGGCCCCCATCACCGTGTTGTATCGGCCGCCCCGCAAGGAAGCCCTGCGTCCGGTGATCGAGGGGGGGCGCACCAAGGGCATGATGCGCATCGCGCCGGCGGACCTTTCCGGGGTCCGCAAGCTGGTGCAGGCCCTGCGCAAGGGGGAAGCGGTGGGGATGCTGCCCGATCAGGTGCCTTCCCAGGGGGAGGGACAATGGGCGCCATTCTTTGGTCGTCCGGCCTGGACCATGACCCTCGCCGCGCGCCTGTCTGAGGTCAAGAACACTGAAACACTCTGTATCTGGGCCCAGCGGCTCCCCCACGGTGCCGGATACTGCATCCGCATCGCCCCGCCGGAGGTGCCCTTGGGGGGCAGTCTGGTGGAAAGGGTCATACGCATCAATCAGGAGATGGAGCGCATGATCCACGCGTGCCCGGCCCAGTACCTGTGGGGCTACAACCGCTACAAGCGGCCGAGCGGAGTGGACCGCCCCGGCGACGGGGTGGAAGCCGTTTGATGAGGGCCTTGCGGGATTTGCCCAGCCACGGGCTGGTGGGCCTCCTGTGGCTGTTGCACTGGCTGCCTTTGCCAATCCTCGCCGGCTTGGGGGCCGGTCTTGGGCAACTTCTCTACTGGCTGATGGCGTCGCGCCGCCATGTCGTGGCGGTCAATCTCCGCCTGTGTTTCCCCGGACGGAACGAGGCGGATCGCCAGCGTCTGGCGCGGGCCCATTTCCGTGCTCTGGGGCGCAGCGTGCTGGAGCGGGGCCTGCTCTGGTGGGCGCCGGAATCGCGCCTGCGCCGCCTGATCCGGATCTCCGGCCATGAGCGGGTGCGCGGCATCCTCGCCGATGGCGGTGCGGTGATCTTCCTGACTCCGCATTTCGTCGGCCTGGACATGGGAGGCACCCGGGTTGCGATGGAATTCAATTGCGTCAGCATCTACGCCCCCCAGCGCAACAAGGTCATCGATCGCTGGCTGCTTTCCGGGCGCAAGCGCTTCGGCGATCAGTTGCTGCTGGCGCGCAACGACAGCATCCGTAGCAGCGTCAAGGCCATGACCTCGGGTCGGCCGTTCTACTACCTGCCGGACATGGACCAGCGCGGCAAGAACTCGATTTTCGCCCCATTCTTCGGCGTCCCGGCCTCGACGATCACCGGGCTTTCACGTTTTGCGAAAATGGCCGATGCCCGGGTGATTCCTTGTCTGACCCGCATGCTTCCGGGGGGGCGGGGTTACCAGGTCGAACTGGGCGAGCCGTGGGGGGATTTTCCCAGCGAGGATCTCGATGCGGACGTGGGCCGCATGAACGCCGCCATTGAGGGCTACATCCTAAGCATGCCCGAGCAGTATTACTGGGTCCATAAGCGCTTCAAAACCCGCCCCCCCGGGGTCCCCCCCCGTTACTGATGCGGGTCCGATAGCTCTACTCCTTTTTTTGCCATGACCATTTTTTCCAATCCGCCTGTCGAAGTCCTGCGCCAAATGGTTGTTCCGCCGCGAACCCTGGCCGTCGTGGGCCTGTCGCCCAATCCAGCACGGCCCAGCCATGGCGTCGCCCGGGCCATGCAGCGTTTCGGCTTCCGAATCGTTCCGGTGCGCCCCGGTGTGGCGCAGGTGCTGGGCGAGCCGGCCTACTCGCGACTGGAAGACCTCGATCAGCCGGTGGATATCGTGGTGGTTTTCCGGGCGCCGGACCTGATCGGTCCGGTGGTGGATGCGTGCATCGCCCGCCGCGATCCCTGGCTGTGGTTGCAGGACGGCGTGGTCAATGTCGCCGAGGCCGAGCGCGCCCGGGCCGCCGGCATCCAGGTGGTGATGGATCGCTGCATCTGGCGGGACTACGTCCAATGGCGGACCTGAGGCCGGGGTGCGGCCCGCACATCAAGGCGGGTCTGGCGGAACGGATGCCGCTGTTCTAAGGTGAAGCGTCGGAGGGATGTGTCATGGCGGAAATCTTCATTTCCTACCGCCGCGAAGATGCCGGTGGCTACGCGGGTCGGCTGGAGGAGGGGCTCGAACGCCTTTTTGGCACCGGCAGCGCTTTTCGCGACGTCGTGGACCTTCAGCCCGGCGAAGATTACCTGCAGGCGCTCAATAGCCGGATTGCCGCGGCCGTGGCGATCCTGGTCGTAATCGGTCCCCGCTGGCTCACCGCCGAACGCGACGGGCGCCGCCGGCTGGAAGGCGCCGACGACGTGGTTCGCCAGGAGATCAAGGCGGCCCTGGCGAGCGGGAAACCAGTGTTTCCGGTCCTGGTCGGCGGGGCGGTGATGCCGGAAGCGATGATGTTGCCCCAGGATCTGGTCGATCTGGCCCGCTTTCAGGCGGTTCAGCTGACGGATTTGGGCTGGGAGTCCGATCTTCGCCGCCTTGGCGCCGTCCTGGCGCCCTTGCTGTCGCGGCGGACGCGGGGCGGCCGGCGCCTTTGGCTGGGTGTCGCGGGGGCCGCGCTGCTGACGGCGATGGCCGGCGGTGGGGCCTGGTGGTGGCGCCAGCGGCCCGACCCGTCCGGCACCTGGGTGGGTGAGGTGGTCTACGACTGGGGCTACCGTCGTCAGGAGGAAGTCGTGCTCGAAAAATTTGCCGGCCAGTGGCGGGGCACCGCCAGTTATCTGGGTGTGGCGCGGCCCATGAGCCAATTGGAAGTGCGGGCCGGCGCCCTCGGCTTCCAGACCCACAGCGAGGTAATGATGGGGGGTGAGACCCGCCAGCTGACCCACCATTATGTGGCGGAATTCCAGGGCGACCGCCTTGATGGCGTCCTGACCACCGAGGGGGGGTTCAGTCCCTACCGCCCGGTACGATTCACCCTGAACCGGCGCGCCCCGCCGCCCTGATGGGGGCAAAGCCTTGGTGGACGGGGCTCTTCGCCTGCGGGACAATCCAGCGTTTATCACTTTGTGCCTGCCGATGCGTCTCCGATTCACCAAAATGCAGGGTCTGGGCAATGATTTTGTGGTGGTTGACGCCACTGGGAGTCCTTTCGCCCTGAGCCCCGCGGCCATCCGCCGGGTGGCCGACCGTCATTTCGGCGTGGGCTGCGACCAGTTACTGGTCGTGGAGCCCGGGTCCGCGCCGGGGGTGGATTTTCGCTACCGGATCTTCAATGCCGACGGAGGCGAGGTCGAGCAGTGCGGCAATGGCGCCCGCTGTTTCGTCCGCTATGTCCATGACCATGGCCTGACCGACAAGCGTCAGATCCGGGTCGAGACCCGCGCCGGGTTGATCGCGCCGCGCCTTGAGGAGGACGGGTCGGTGACGGTGGACATGGGCGTGCCTCGCCTGGTGCCATCCGAGATTCCCTTCCTGTCGGAATCCGATGCCATCGTCCAGCTCCTGGAAGTGGCGGGGGAGATGGTCGCCATCACGGCCGTATCGATGGGCAATCCCCATGCCGTGCAGGTGGTGGCCGATGCGGACACGGCGCCGGTGGCGGTCCAAGGCCCGGTCATTGAGTCCCATCCCCGCTTCCCGGCCCGAGTCAATGCCGGCTTCGTGCAGGTGGTGGACGAGCACGCCGTGCGCCTAAGGGTGTACGAGCGGGGAGCCGGTGAAACCCTTGCCTGCGGCACCGGCGCCTGCGCCGCCGTGGTGGCGGTGATTTTGCGGGGTCTGGCCCAGTCGCCGGTACGGGTGAGCACCCGGGGGGGCGACCTCTCCATCGCCTGGGGCGGTCCCGGCCAGCCCGTGTTCATGACCGGCCCGGCGGTCAGCGTCTTCGAGGGCGAGATGCTCCTCGATCCTCTTTGAGTCTCTCCATGGTGGCTTCATGAACGCCAACGACGTCGCGCTATACCTCCAGGGCAACCCGGATTTTTTTGATGACCACGCCGAGCTCCTGGCTCAATTGACGGTGCCCCACCCGGCCGACGGCCGCGCGATTTCCCTCACCGAGCGGCAATTGCACGCCCTGCGCGAAAAGATCCGCCAGCTCGAGAGCAAGTTCGCCGAGTTGCTCCGTTTTGGTGAAGAGAATGACCAGATCAGCGAGAAGGTTCATCGCCTCGCCCTCGCGCTCATCGAAGCGGAGGATTTCGAGACCATCCGCCAGGCGATCCTGCTCAATCTGCTGGAGGATTTTTCCGTCCCCCACGTGGCCATGCGGGTGTGGAACAGTGTCTTGAGTCGGGAAGGCCCCGAGTTTGCGCCGGTGTCGGAGGCCGTGCGGCTCTTCGCTGGCGACTTGCGCAGCCCCTATTGCGGGCCACCCTCCCAGCCTGAAGTGACAGGTTGGTTTGGCGAGGCGTCCGGGCGGGTGCGCTCCATGGCCCTGATGCCATTGCGCCGTGGCGTGCAGGTCTTCGGGCTGCTGGCCCTGGGGAGCGAGGAGCCCGAGCGCTTCTACCCCGAGATGGGGACGCTCTACCTTGGCCGTATCGGTGACATGGTGAGCCTGGCGCTGCTCCGCCAATTGGGCTGACGTGACCAACGCCCCGGCCATTGCCCCTGCACAGGCCGTCAGCCGGGTCCTGGTTGAGGCATATCTGATCCATCTTGCCACCCAGCGGCGGGTGGCGGCGCTGACCCTCACGGCTTATCGGCGGGATCTGGACAAGCTTCTCGCCGCAGCGGCCGATCGCCCACTGTCCGACCTCCAGGCAGCGGACCTGCGCCAGAGCCTTGCCCGTCTCCATGGCGCCGGCCTTGGCCCCCGCTCGGTGGCCCGGTGCCTCTCGGCCTGGCGAGGCCTATTCCGCTGGCTGGTTCGCCATCGGGGGTGGCAGGCGAACCCGGCCCAGGGGCTGCGTCCTCCGCGGGCGCCGCGCCGTCTGCCGCGCAGCCTGTCGCCGGACCAGGCCTCTGCCCTGCTGGACGAGCAGCCGGCCGAGCCCCTCGCGCTTCAGGATCATGCCATGTTCGAGTTGCTGTACTCCTCGGGCCTGCGCCTGGGCGAACTGATCAGCCTCGACGTGGGCGGTGGCGCCGATCCCGCATCCGGGCTGGTAACGGTGACCGGCAAGCGGGGCAAGACCCGCAGCGTGCCGGTGGGCGGTCCGGCCCTGGCGGCCCTGGCGCTCTGGCTGGCGGTGCGCGGCAACGTGGCCGAGGCTGGCGAGCCGGCGCTTTTCGTCGGCGCCCGGGGCCGGCGGATTGCCCCGGCTGTGGTGCGCCATCGGCTGCGCCGGTGGGCGCTGGATCGCGGGCTGGATGTTCCGGTGCATCCCCATATGCTCCGGCACAGCTTCGCCAGCCACGTACTGCAATCCAGCGGCGATCTGCGGGCGGTGCAGGACATGCTCGGCCACGCCAGCATTCGCACCACCCAGATCTACACCCATCTGGACTATCAGCATCTGGCCAAGGTCTATGACGCCGCCCATCCCCGGGCCAAAAAACGGTCCTGAAGCCCCAGCGGGGCGGCGCCGGACGGAAGAACGTTCAAGCCGCGTCGCGGATTCTCCCTCGCTCATTCCACTTCGATATCCACCAGGCTGAAGAAGCGCTGGTAAAAATCGGTATCGGTCACTGTGGCCTCGCCAGTCTTGATGAGGTTTTCATTGGCTGCGCCCCAGGGCAGGGAAATGGAGCCCAGGCCGGCCACCGAGAGTCCGGCACTCGAGCCCCCCGCCTTGAGGGCAAACCGCAGCTCCCGCGCGTTGGCATAGATCACCGCGCCACCCCCGGAGGTGGTGCAGACCAGCGAAACCTGCAAGGTGGTGCTGCGCTCCGGGTCGGGCTGAAAGAACTTTGTGCCCTGAAGCACGTCGGCGCTTGGCCGTTCGACGACATATCCCTGGCTGAGCAGGGCGCGGCGTCCGGCGTCGCATGCCGCTTCCTTGTTGGTACGGAAAAAATGCTGGTAGGGCGACTGGGGGTCAAACCGCTCCACCAGATGCACGGGTTGCGGCGTGGCGCAGGCGGCAAGATAGAGGACGGGAATCAAGGCGGAGACGAATCGGGAGGGCAGCATGGGAGCTTGGGTGGCCGGAAGCGGCCACGTTTGGACGCGGAGCAGGATTTTCCGTTCCCCGGGCGTCGGGGGCAATCGAGATTGTCCCGCCCATGAGCCGTCGGCGCTAGACTTCGGCCCTTCGCCGCTGAATCTCATTCTCCATGGCCGACCTCGTTCTCAAGCCCAGCAAGGCCCGTTCCGTGCTGCGCCGCCATCCCTGGATCTTCGCTGGCTCGGTGGATCGCCTGGAAGGGCGTGCCCGCCCTGGCGACACCGTGACCATCCTGGATGCCGACGGTCGTCCCCTGGCCAAGGCGGCTTGGTCTCCGGCCTCTCAGATCCGGGCGCGGGTGTGGAGCTTTGACCCGGCGGAGAGCATCGACCACGCCTGGTTCAAACGCGCGGTGGCGGCTGCTGTGGCGCGGCGGGCGGGTCATCCGCACCTGGCCGGTCAGGAGGGGATGCGGCTCATTCACGGCGAAGCGGATGGTCTGCCCGGCGTGATCGCCGATCGCTATGGCCCGGTGGTCGTCCTGCAGCTCACCAGTGCCGGCGCCGATAAATGGCGTGAGGCCATTGTCGCCGCCCTGGTCCTGGCCACCGGCTGCGCCGCGGTGTATGAACGCTCCGACTCCGAGGTGCGCGGCCTGGAGGGTCTGGCGCCCGTAGCCGGGTGTGTCCATGGTGCGCTACCCGAGGCGCCCCTCACCATCCTGGAAAATGGTGTGCGACTGGAAGTGGACCCGGTGGCCGGCCACAAAACGGGCTTTTACCTGGATCAGCGGGACAATCGTCGTCTGACCGGGGAGCTGGCGGCCGGTCGCGCCGTGTTGAACTGCTTCTGCTACACCGGGGGCTTTTCATTGCAAGCCCTGGCCGGCGGGGCGTCCAGTGTCCTGTCCATCGACTCCTCGGCGCCAGCGCTGGCCACCGCTGCCCGTAACCTGGCGCTCAATCCCCACCTCGATCCGGCCCGGGCCCAGTGGCAGGAGGACGACGTGTTCCAGGCCCTGCGGACACTCAAGGCCGACGGGCGGCGCTTCGATCTGATCGTCCTTGATCCGCCAAAATTCGCACCTTCCGCCGCCCATGCTGACCGTGCGGCCCGGGCCTACAAGGACATCAACCTGCTGGGCTTTCGCCTGCTCAATCCTGGCGGCATTCTCATGAGCTATTCCTGCTCCGGTGGAGTCGGGCTGGAGCTCTTTCAGAAGATTGTCGCCGGCGCCGCCTGCGACGCCGGGGTGGAGGGGCGGATCCTGCATCGCCTCTCCGCCGCGCCGGATCACCCCATTGGATTGGCTGCCCCGGAGGGGGAGTACCTCAAGGGGCTGGTTTGCCAGGTCGGCTGAGCGCCTTCCTTGGCGCGAGGACCCCGGCCCTGGCTCGCCGTGGCCGTCATGGGGGGGCCTCAGCTGGCGCCGGAAGTAAGACCAGCCTGCCAACGCGCCAGCAAGGCCTCCCGGTGAGAGACCAGATCGGCCACCGCGACGTCGAGGACTGGGCCGGTCAGGGTCTGGCCGGAGAATGTGGCCTGGAGGATGACCGACGTGCCCTCCACATGAACCGCCAAGGCGGGTTGCCCGGCTGCAAGGCGGGTCGATTTGTGGGCCTCGGCGGGAAAGATGTGACCGTTGGTGAGATTGAGATCGCCGTGGACCTCCCCGGCGGCGCCGCTGGTAAGGACTCCGTGCGTAATACAGGGAACCAGGCGGTATTCACTGGCGGTTTCCATGGCCAGACGTCGTAGGTGACGCTGGAGGGCCTCGGGTTCGCTGGGAGCCTTGCTGCCGGCACGGCGGGCCACGCTGGCGGCTTCGTCATTGGTGAGATGAGGGGCAGCGCTTACGACCTGTTCGATCGGAATCGCGGCGGGCACGAGGTTGGTCACTTCCAGGTGATGGTGGTGTTCGACGAGCGAGATCTGAGCGCGATCCAGCTGTTTGGCCGATACCGTGGGCATGCCCTGGGTGACAGCCGGACCAAGCAACATGGCGAGCTTCTTGCACAACTCGCCGTGATCCAGGCCGAGCAACGCTTCGGGAGCGTGGAGAGCAAAGTCGAAGCGGATCTGGAGGCGGAGATTGGCTTTTTTCATCGTTCAGTGGGAGTTGGTCGCCATCCAGACATTACGGGGCCAGCACCAAGGTCTTGAGGGCATTGCGGCGCTCAGCGGGTGGTATTCATCGGCGAGACCCACGCGAACGCCGGTAGCGGGTGAGGGGCGGTCGGACCAACGACTTTGGGCCGGCCGGGCCGAACCGGTCAGGGACTTTCCCGGCTGGCCGCCGGGGATGGGCGCCAGCCGGGGGTCGGCCCCCGTTCTCCCAGCCATAGGGCGGCGCTGATGAGCACGATGGCTGTGATCAGCAGCAAAAAGTAGCGCCGGTGCCAAGCCGGGTTGTAGCGCTCGCGGCGGCCGGGGGCAAAGTGCTTGAGGGCAATGACCCCGGTCGCGGCAATGATCAGGAGGGCGGCACCCAGTAAGCGCGCCGAAAAGCCATTGAGCAGAATTCCCGTTTCGGGATGCCATCGATCGGGCAGGAAAAAGCCGCTGCCGGTGGAAAGGTACAGCCCGGCAATCAGGCACAGAACAATGATGAAGACCTGGATCGAGCGCATGTCAGACCCAGGCCGGCGGGCCCCCGCGCGTCAAGGCCCCGCCATCCCGGCCTGACGGGGAGTGGGGGGCATCGCAGGCGGCGGGCAATCGGGCCGGCGGCCAACGGATCGATGACCTCTGGCCGGCGGGAAGCCGCGAGCAGGACAAGGGGGGCACCATTCAGTCGCCTCCGCAACCGCCACCACCATCACCGCCCCCGTCACCGCCGCCGTCCGAGCTGTCGCCGGTGCCGCAGCCCGAACTGCAGCCGATGTGGCTGGCGCAGTAGCCCCCGGGGCCGCCACCGGCGAGGCAGTCGAGACGATAGTGGAAGCCGTCGGGCAGGTGGAGGGCGGCGTCGAGGGCGAAGAGCAGGGGCAGGCGATCCGGCTTGCGTGGGTCAATGCCCTCGAGCCGACAGGCCAGGCGCCAGGCGCGGCGGATGCCGGTGGTGCCCTGGGTGGGGGTGTGCATGGCTTCGGCGGGGACGTGGTGCAGGAAGCGGCCCAGTCCCTGACGGCAAAAGGCCTGGTAGTTGCGAGTGAACAGGATGAATGCGTGCCAGGCCTCATCCACGGCCAGGGATGGCATCGAGACCGGCCGACGGCCGGCGAGGCGGCAGACCTCGAACCATTGCGCGAGGCCGGCGAAGACCGAGCGGCGTTGCTCGGCGGCGAAGGATGGCCGGCGCTGGGCCAGCCGTTTGTCGAGCAGGCTGGGGTAGTCGAAGCCGGCGATGAAGGCGGCCCGGCGCCGGGCGCGCCCGCTCAGGCGCTGACCAGCCCACACCAGGAGCCCCACGGCCAAGGGCGGGCCGAAAATGAAGAGCGGGGCCCAGGCTTCGATCATTCGTCGCCGAACAGGGGCGTCGGCGTGGGGCGGGGCGCAGCGAGCCCGAAATGGCCCCAGATGGCATGGGTCGCCATGCGGCCCCGGGGGGTGCGCTGGAGGTAGCCTTGCTGGATAAGGTAGGGCTCCAGCACGTCCTCGATGGTGTCGCTGGATTCGCCGATGGCGGCGGCGAGGTTGTCTAGGCCCACCGGGCCGCCGCCGAACTTTTCCAGCACGGCGGAGAGGAGCTTACGGTCCATCAGGTCCAGGCCGAGATGGTCCACGTCGAGCATGGTCAGGGCCGCGTCCGCGACCGGGTGGGTGATCTGGCCTCCGGCCTTCACCTCAGCATAGTCCCGTACCCGGCGCAACAGGCGGTTGGCGATGCGCGGGGTGCCCCGGGCGCGGCGGGCGATCTCGAAGGCGCCGGGCTCGTCGATCTCGACGTTAAGCAGGCGCGCCGAGCGCCCCACGATCCAGGCCAGTTCGTCCGGGGTGTAGAACTCCAGGCGTGCGACGATGCCAAAGCGGTCGCGCAGGGGATTGGTGAGCATGCCGGCGCGGGTGGTGGCGCCCACCAGGGTGAAGGGGGGCAGGTCCAGCTTCACCGAGCGGGCCGCCGGGCCCTCGCCAATCATGATGTCGATCTGAAAGTCTTCCAGGGCTGGGTAGAGGATCTCCTCCACCACCGGCGAGAGGCGGTGGATCTCGTCGATGAACAGGACGTCGTGGGGCTCCAGGTTGGTGAGGAGCGCCGCCAGGTCGCCGGCCCGCTCCAGCACCGGGCCGGAAGTCTGGCGCAGGCCCACCCCCATTTCGGCGGCGACGATGTGGGCGAGGGTGGTTTTGCCCAGCCCCGGTGGGCCGAAGAGCAGCACGTGGTCCAGGGCCTCGCTGCGGCCCCGG
Source organism: Zoogloeaceae bacterium (assembly GCA_016791025.1). Lineage (GTDB taxonomy): Bacteria > Pseudomonadota > Gammaproteobacteria > Burkholderiales > Rhodocyclaceae > JAEUNX01. The sequence continues at coordinate 14,622 of JAEUNX010000137.1, forward strand.
GCGGCCTGAATGAAGATCTCCAACTGCTCGCGGATTTTCTTCTGGCCCACGTAATCAGCCAGGCGCTTGGGCCGCAACGCCCGCTCGATAGCCTCCTCCTGGGTTCCCCCGGGGTGGGGTGAGATGAGGCGGTCGGCGTTGGCCGGGGACAGCTTGTCGGTTTCGATCATCCGGGCAGTTTACCGGATGCGGTCCAGCCGGCGATCGGTACCGGTGCTGGCGATGGCCAAAAAAGAAAAAGCCCTGCCGAAGCAGGGCCGGGCGGGACGCGGAGCCGGATTAGGCAGATGCCTTCTTGGTACGCTTGGCCGGGGCGGCGGTCTTGACGGCGGCGGAGGTCAGCGCTTCGGCGTTGGCTTCGACGGCGTCCGTCACTTGCTTGACGGCCTTGGTGACGTTGTCGTACGCAGTGTTGGCGGCCTCGATGGCGCTCTTCACCGCGGCAACCGCCACTTCGGAGCCCGCGGGAGCGGACTTGGCGGCTTCTTCCAGGGCACCGGCCAGGCCCTTGTTCAGGTCAGCCATCTGGGCTTCGAAAAGCTTGGACACTTCCGCCTGGGCCTGGCTGGCGATCTCATACACGCTTCGGGCATACGCAACCACCTTTTCCACGGCGGGCTGGGTCATGCCGGTGAGGAGGGTCGCCAGGTCCTTCGGGTCCTTGACAGCCAGCAGGCTGTTGCAGGTGCTGACACTGTCTTCCAGGGCGCCGCGGGCGGCATTCAGGTTGAGGGCAGTCAGGCGCTCGGCGTTGGCGAACGCGCTGGTGGCCAGGGAATTCGCGGCGGCCAGGGAAGCGTCCTTGAGAGCGGCAAATTTTTCGGGGCTGTAGCTCATGGTCAATCTCCTGATGTGAATGATTTGAAATCTTTGCCCTTTCCGGGCTGGCGCATGTTGCAGTGCACCATGGGCGCTACTGTACCGGATTCCGACGCCAAGTCAAGCGTTTTTTGTGCAGTGCAGCAAAAAAATTCCGGGTCGATGATCTGAGATTTGGGTTGCGCGTCTAACAGATTGATCCGGCATTGAAAAACACACTTGCTCCACGGGCTGCTCAGGCCTTGGAGAGGGCCCTTAACGCGAGACGGATACCTTCCGAAACGGCCGTGTCGGCGGGTACTGCCTTGAGGGCGGTCTGGGCTTCCTTGTCGTTGTAACCGAGGGCCAGGAGGGCGTGGAGCATGTCGTGCCGGGGATCAGATTCTGCCGCGAGATTGGGCGCGGTACTGAGCGGCCCTATCCGCCCTGGGCTGCCGAATTTGTCCTTCAACTCCAGGAGCAGGCGCTCGGCGGTCTTTTTGCCGATGCCCGGTACGCGAACCAGGCGACCCGCTTCCTGGCACTGGATCGCCTGGGCGAGGTCAGACACCGACAGGCCCGAGAGCAGCGCTAGGGCGGTACGGGCACCGATGCCCGACACTTTGATGAGCTGGCGAAACGCGCTGCGCTCTGCTTCGGTAAGAAAGCCATAGAGGAAGTGGCCATCTTCCCGGATCGCGAGGTGGGTGTGCAGGGTCACAAGCTCCCCGGCGGCAGGGAGGGGATAGAAGGTGCTCATCGGGACGTCGAGTTCATAGCCAACCCCTCCGACATCGACCAGGATCTGGGGGGGATTCTTTTCCAGCAGGAGCCCGCGCAGGCGTCCGATCATGGGTTTCCTTTCCGACGAAGTGGTACGCCGTCAGCCGTGGGCGAAATGGTGGACCAGGGGGTGCAGGCTATCCAGGCAGGCCACGCCGGCGGCGCGTACGTCGGCCGCAGGGGGGGCCAGGTCGGGAACCATGATCACCCGGGCGCCGGCGGCCAGCGCGCCCCTTACCCCGGTATTGGAATCTTCCAGCACCAGGCATTGGTCGGGGGTGGCGCCGACGAGGGCTGCCGCTGCGACATAGATGTCGGGGGCGGGTTTGCCGTGGCGCACTTCGTCACCGCCCACCAGGCCCGAGAGGCGGGAGAGGAGGCCCACGCCGGCGAGTTTGGCAACGGCGCGGGTTCGCCGGGTGGAGGTGGCCACTACCCGGGGCAGATCCCGTGCTTCCAGGGCATCGAAAAGCGCTTCGACCCCTGCCTTGAGGGGAATACGTCCCGCGGTGATGGCGGCCTCGTAGCGGCGGCCAAATTCGGCCTGGTGGGCCTCGACCGGGAAAGTCGCACCGAAGGTGTCGGTGAGAAGGCGGTAACCGTCCCGGGAATTCAGTCCGATCATGCCCAGGGCGACTTCCTGGGACCAGGGCGCCCCTAGGGCCAAGCTGGCTTCGCGACCGATCTCCAGGGCCACCCGCTCGCTGTCCAGCAACAACCCGTCCATGTCGAGGAGGACAGCGCGGATGTTGGCAAGATCGTCAAAAATCATGGCATTGCGCCGTGCCGAGGGGCCGGGTGCGGCGAAAGAGGAATGTCACAACAGCACAATGTCGAACTGCTCCTGGGTGTAGCTGGTTTCCGCGTGGAGCGAGATCGTGCGATCAATGAAATCGGAAAGCATGGCGAGCGCCTGGGATTCTTCTTCCAGGAATAGATCCACGACCACCGGCGCGGCGACGACGCGGAACTCGCGGGCATTGAACTGGCGCGCCTCCCGCAGCAGCTCCCGCAGGATCTCGTAGGCCACCGTGCGGGCGGTCTTGACCTCGCCGCGGCCGTCGCAGGTGGGGCAGGATTCGCACAGCAGGTGGGCGAGGGATTCCCGGGTTCGCTTGCGGGTCATCTCCACCAGACCGAGGGCGGTGAAGCCATTGACCGTCATTTTGGTGTGGTCCCGGGCCAACGCCTTGGAAAACTCGGCGAGCACCGCCTCCCGGTGCTCTGGGTTTTCCATGTCGATGAAGTCCACGATGATGATCCCGCCGAGGTTGCGCAGCCGGAGCTGGCGGGCGATGGCCTGGGCGGCCTCGAGATTGGTCTTGAAGATCGTGTCGTCGAAATTGCGGGAACCGACGAAGCCGCCGGTATTGACGTCGATGGTCGTCATCGCCTCGGTCTGGTCGATGATCAGGTAGCCGCCTGACTTGAGGTCCACCCGGCGCGCGAGGGCCTTCTGGATCTCATCCTCGACGTTGTGGAGGTCGAAGAGCGGCCGCTCGCCGGTGTAATGGGCCAGGAGCGGGAGCACGTTGGGCATGTATTCCTGGGCGAAGGCGGAGAGCTTCTGAAAGTTCTCCCGCGAATCGACCACGATCCGGGACGTTTCCTCGCCGACCAGATCCCTCAGCACCCGCTGGCCGAGGGTGAGATCCTGATAGAGCACTTCCGGGGGCGCTGCGCCGATGGCGCGGGACTGGATCTCCGCCCACAGCTTGCGCAGGTAGTCGATGTCCGCAGCGAGTTCTTCATCGGAGGCCAGTTCCGCCATCGTGCGGACGATGAATCCACCGGGCTCTTCGGCGGGGACCAGCTGGGTGACGCGGGTGCGCAGCAGTTCGCGGCGGGGCTCGCTTTCGATGCGCTGGGAAATCCCGATGTGCTTTTCCTGCGGCAGGTAGACCAACATCCGCCCGGCAATGCTGATCTGGGTCGAAAGGCGGGCACCCTTGGTCCCGAGGGGATCCTTGAGGACCTGGACCATCAGGTTCTGCCCCTCGGCAAGAACCCGCTCGATGGGCTTGGGGGAGTCCCCGGCGTGCCGCTCGCTCCAGATGTCTGCCACGTGGAGGAAGGCGGTGCGCTCAAGGCCAATATCGATGAAGGCCGACTGCATGCCCGGGAGGACCCGCACCACCCGGCCGAGGTAGATGTTGCCGACGATGCCCCGGCTGGCGATGCGCTCGACGTGCAGTTCCTGGACCACCCCCTGCTCCATGAGGGCCACCCGGGTTTCCTGGGGTGTGAAGTTGATGAGGAATTCCTGGGCCATGGGGGCGGGCGGACTCAGCGGGGAGGGTGGACGGGGCGTGGTCAGAACGGGAACCCGATTTCCCGCAGCAGGCCGGCGGTTTCGAAAAGGGGGAGACCGACGATCCCGGTATAGCTGCCACGGATCTGCTCGACGAAAACGGCTGCCCGGCCCTGGATGCCATAAGCACCGGCCTTGTCGAGGGGTTCGCCGGTGGCCACGTAGCGCCGGATCTCATCGTCATCGATGGCGCGGAACTGGACGTCGCTGACCGAGAGCCGTTCCAGGGTGCGAGCCCCGTCGGTGAGGCACACCGCCGTCAAGACCTGGTGGGTGCGGCCGCTCAACTGGCGCAGGATCGCTTCAGCATGGGCAGGGTCGTCCGGTTTGCCAATGATCCGGTCATCGAGCGCGAGGGTGGTATCTGCCGCCAGGACGGGTTGGACCCGCTTACCCCGCCAGGCGATTCGCCGAAATCCACCCTCCGATTTTGCCCGCGCCACCCGACGGACGTAGCTGACCGGGTCTTCGCCGGGAAGGACGTCCTCGCTGATGTCGTGGTCTGGGCGGCCGGGATTGCGAAACAGGAGGGTTTCGAAGCGCACGTGGATCTGATGGAGCAAATCCCGCCGACGGGGGCTATTGGAGGCGAGATAGATGTGCGGCTCGAGGGTGCTCACTCTTGGTTTTCTAATATTGGATCGGCAGCGCCGATGATACGGAGCAAATCCGGTCGGCGTCCACGGTCCTTTGGGTCCCGTGCGCGGGAACGGCGATCCGGGGTGTCCGGCGGCGCCATTGGGTCATTCCCGGTGATAGGGGTGGTTCTTGAGGACCGTCCAGGCGCGGTAGAGGGCCTCTGCCAGCAGGGGGCGCACCAGGGCGTGGGGCAAGGTCAGGCTGGAGAGCCGCAGGCGTTCGTCGGCGGATTGCTTGAGCGCCGGGTCGAGGCCGTCGGGTCCGCCGACGATGAGCGCAACATCGCGGCCGTCGCTGCGCCAGGCCTCCAGCCGTGCTGCGAGGGCCCGGGTGGTGAGATCGTCGCCGCGTTCGTCCAGGATCACCCGGCGGGCGCCGGCCGCGAGGGCGCCCTGGATGCGGGCCCCTTCTGCGGCCATCATCGCGTCCACCGGTTTTCCGCCGCTGCGGGGTTCGGCCTTGATTTCGATCAGGTCGATGGGCAACTCCCTCGGCATGCGACGGGCGAATTCGGTGAAACCGGCATTCACCCAGTCGGGCATGCGCGTGCCGACGGCAATCAGGATCAGGCGCACCGGCGGATCCGGTCCCTCAGGCGGACAGTTTGCGGCGTTGGGCCGGCGTGGTGGACCACAGCTCTTCCAGGTTGTAGTAGCTGCGCACCGCCGGTTGCATGATGTGCACCACCACCGCGCCAAGATCGACAAGGACCCATTCGCCGCTGTCCTCGCCTTCGACACTCACCACGTCGCCGCCGGCCTCCTTGACCTTTTCCTGGACGTGGCGCGCCAAGGCCCGGGTCTGGCGCCCGGAATCGGCGCTGGCGATCACGATGCGATCGAACAGCGCCGTGAGTTGGGTGGTGTTGATCACTTCAATCTCCTTGGCCTTGATGTCCTCAAGGGCGGAGACGACGATCTTCTGCAGCTTGCGAATATCCATCAGATCCTTGGTGTGGCGACCGGGGGGCGCGAAGTGTGGCCCATCATCGGTAGAGGTGGTGGGTTTGAATATAGTCCAGAACGCCTTGCGGTAACAGATAACGGGCGCTCGAACCCGCTCGGATGCGGGCGCGGATGTCGGAGGCGGAAATGGCCAGGGGAGTCATGTCGAAGGCCACCACCCGCCCGGCCGGTGAGGCCGTGAGGGCTGGCGGGGTGGCCAGGCGGTGGTGGCATGCGGCTTCAAGGGCGGGAGACAGCACAGCCGGCCACCGCCGGCCGTGGGGCGCGAATCCGGGCCTATTGGCCACCGCGATATGGGCAAGTTCGAAGAGTTCCGTCCACCGATGCCAGGTGGGCAGCCCCTCGAAGGCATCTGCACCAAGGAGAAGCACCAGCGATTGCGTTGGCCCGAGCTCGCCCCGCAGCCGTTCGAGGGTCAGGATGGTGTAGCTCGTTTGGGGCGCCCGTACTTCGCCATCATCCACCGCCAGGGCCGGATTTCCCGCGACGGCCAGGTGGGCCATGGCAAGGCGGTCCTCCGCCGACGATCCCGGCGCCTCACGGTGGGGCGGACGGCCCGAGGGAATCAGGCGGACCTGGGCCAGACCCAGGGCCTCCCGTGCTTCTTCGGCCAGTCGCAGGTGGCCCAGGTGAATCGGATCGAAGGTGCCGCCGAAGATGCCCAGAGCGCCGGTTTCACCCATTCCGGCCGGGCTCCAGATCCGGGAACACGTCGCGGATATTGACGTAGAACGACGCGAAGATGACCGGCAGCAGGATGAGGGGCAAAGGGATCGAGAGGAGGCTGCCCAGCATGGGCGAGGCCAGGGTGACGATGCCGACAATGACCCCGGGAACAATGGCGCCGAAGAAGCCGAGGCTGAGGGCGAAGCCCAGGAAGGGCTTCCAGTTGCGCAGGCTGGCGAAGAAGCTGAAGAAGAGCGCCTTGGCCGCCGGCAGCCCCTGCCATCCGGCGAGGACCGGGGCGAACCAGTAGGCCATCATCACCGGGGTGGACAAGAATAGGCCAATGCCCAGGGCGATGCTGAACCCTGGTGCCTGGGCCTCCTCGGGCGAAATCGGCGCGACGCCGGTCATGGCGTGGAAGAGGGTGCCGCCGTCGGCCAGCATCGTGAGGAGGAGCACCACCATGCTTGTGACCACATACACTCCGCCGATGACGAGGACCCCGCGCAGGTGTTGGCGGAATCCGGACAGGAGGATGTCCGGGCCGACGCGCTCGCCGCGGTCCACGGCCCGGCAGGCGTTGAGGATGCCCAATGAGAGGACCGGCATCAGCACCGAGGCGACGATCTGCCCCAGGACCGGCACCAGGCTGAGGAGGACCAGGAACAGCAGATAGCCGAAGGTGACGAAAGTAAGCAGGGCGGGGTTCTTCCGCCACAGGGCGAACCCCTCCTTGAGCCAGGCGTAGCCGCGGGAAAAAGGCAGGCTCCGGGCTTGCATTCGCTACTCCGCAGGCCGCTGGGACGGCATAGGCAGATCGCCGAAGGTGTCGCGGTAGGACGCGTAGAGGGCCCCCGCCATCACCGGGATCAGGAGCAGGGTCCCCAGGCCCGCTGGCAGCATGGCCAGCCAGATCAGGACGTAGAGCACGGCGGCGAGGAGGGCGAAGCACAGCAGGTTGCCCACGCAGGCACTGACCGAAAGCCGCATCGCCTCCAGGGGCGCCACGTCATGGAGGAGTACCAGGGCGGGGGAGAACCAAAGTGCCATGATGAGGCCGAGCCACAGGACGGTGAAGATCACCGAGGCCAGCATCACCCCGCCCACCGCCAAACCCAGGCCGGCCAGGGCGCCCAGGACGTAACCGGTCAGGGCGGCGCTGCTGCCGATGGCGGCGGCGATCAGCCCTGCCAGAATGCCGCCCAGGAGGTAGAAAAGGCCAACGAGGAGCAGGTTGCCCGGATGGCGGCGCAGGCCTTCGAAAAGGTGGTCGATGCGGATCGAACGACCTGCGGCGAGTTCGGCGGCGCCGGCGACCATGCCGGCGGAAAGGACGGGGAAAGCCACGAGAACCGCTGCCCAGCCGAGAAAGGGCACCAGACCGAGGGCGAACAGCACCACGATAAAGATCAGGGCCTGGGCGATCCACACACCCGGTGCGAGGACCAGGAGGCGCCACCCGGCGGCGAGCCACTCCAGACCCTTGCCGGGGGGCAGGTCGCGGGGGTGGGGGTGACGGTCGAGGGTGGCGGCGTCGGGCATGGCGGATCAGGGGAGTGCGGGCAGGTGGCCGGCGTCGGCGATGCGGCGTTCGAGCAGAGACCGGTACTCGGTCGGATCCTTGACCAGCACCATCTCGCCCGGTCGGGGCAGGTGGAAATCCGCTGCGCGGGAAAGCCAGAAGCGCAGGGCGGCGGCCCGCAGGACCGCCGGCCAGGCTTCCCGCTCGGCGGGCGTGAAGGGGCGCTCGGCATGATAGGCCGCGAGGAGCGCTTGCGTACGCTGGGGGTCAAGGCCCCCTCCCGATTCGGTGCACCAGTCGTTGACCGTTACCGCCACATCGAAGAGCAGGGCGTCGCTGCCTGCGAAATAAAAGTCGATGATCCCGCCGATGTGTTCGCCGTCCCAAAGGACATTGTCACGGAACAGGTCGGCATGGATGATGCCCTGGGGCAGGGCCTTCAGGTCCAGCGCCTGTTGAAATGCCATCTCGGTGGCGAGAAGGGTCTGCTCCTGTGCCAGCAGGTAGGGTGTCACCGCGTCGGCGATTTCCCGCCGCCAGGCCGCGCCGCGGGGATGGGCCTGGCGGCGGCCGTAGGACAGGCCGGCCAGGTGGAGCCCCGCCAACATCGCACCGATACGGGCGCAGCGGCGAACATCAGGCGCCATGTCGGAGCGGCCGGTCAGGCGCATCACCAGAACTGCGGGGCGGTCGGCCAGGGTGCCCAGATACTCGTTGTCACGGTCTGCGATGGGGGCCGGCACCGGCAAGCCGTGGCGGGCCAGGTGGGCCATCAGGTGCAGGTAAAAGGGCAGCACCGAGCGCGGCAGGGTCTCGAAGAGGGTGAGCACGTAGCGCGCGAGAGTGGTGGTGAGAAAGAAGTTGCTGTTCTGGACCCCGGCTTCGATGCCCTCCAGGGCCACGGCCCGCCCCACCGCGTAGCGCGAGAGCCAGGGACCGAGCATTTCGAGGGTGACTGGGGTGAAGACCGACATGATCAGACTCCCCAGTGCGCGACGGGACGTCCGCGCCCGGGAAACGAGAGAGGAGGAGGGGGGGTTACCAGCTCTTGATCACCCACATCGGGACCGACATGGGATTGCCAGGCCCATCCTGGCGGACGAACTGGCCCTCGCCGGATTGATCGACCAAATAGTAGGGCACCCCATGGGGCGGGGTCACCTTGACCATGTAGAGCTTGCCGCGGATGCGGTACTCCTCGACCCGATCCTCCCCGCGCCGGGTGATAGTCACCTGGGGTTCATCGGCATCGTCCTGCATTCCCGGCGGCGGAGGCGGTGGCTCGGGCACGGGAGCCAACGAAGGGGGCTGCTGGGCCATCACCGGCACGGCGATGACAAGGCAGACGAGGAGGGCGAAACGGCGCATGGGATTCTCCAATCAACACGCGGATTCTAGCAGACCCCCGAAGCCCGGGAGACGGCGCGCCTCGGCGGCTGATGGCGGGCCGTATAATTCGGGGCCATTCCATGCCGGCGGGGTAGTCCGCGCCCGCTTCGCCGATTTTTCAGGGACTTCCGATGCGTTTTCGACGTCAATCTTTCACGGCCACCTTGGGCCGCCACGGCCGCCTTGATGGGCTCCTTGCGCTGGCGATCGCGCTGGGCGGGGTTTTGCCGGCGGTTGCGGCGGAGTGGGTGGCGCGACCGCTAGCCGAGATCGCGGTGTACCCCGAATTTCGCGTGCAGGCGCGGGTGGTTCCCGCCGATGAGGCTCGCCTGGCTGCCGAGGTGAGCGGCCGGGTGGTCCGCCTGCCGGCTCGGGTGGGCGAGCAGGTGGCCCAGGGCGCGGTGGTCGTCGAGCTCGATGCCAGCGGCTACCGAATCGACGTCGCCCGCGCCGAGGCCCAGGTCAGTCTGGTTGCCAATCGCATTCGTCTGGCCCAGAGTCAACTGGCCCAGAGCGAAGCCTTGGCGGCGCGGGGCTTCGTGAGCCCGGAGGGGCTGCGCATCCGGCAAACCGAGCTGGCGGTCCTGCGCAGCGAAGCCCAGGCGGCCCGGGAGTCGCTCGCCGCGGCCCGGCTGGCCCTGGCCCGCACGGGGCTGCGGGCCCCCTTTGCCGGGGTGGTCAAGGATCGGGTCGCCAGCGTCGGGGATCTGGCCACGCCCGGGACACCGCTGGTGACTCTGACCGCCCTGGGGGACCCGGAGCTCCGGGCCCTGGTGCCGGTGGACCAGGTGCCGGCGCTGCGTGCCAGCAAGCCGGAACTGGTGGTCGGCGAGCAAACGGTTTCGGTCACGGTGAAGCGCGTGTCGCCGCTGGTGGATCGACCCAGTCAGGCCCAGGAGGTCGTGTTCCTCGCGGAGGGGATGCTTCCGCCGGGTCTGGCGGGCGAGGTGCGGTGGCGCAGTCCGTCACCCTGGCTGCCGGCAAGCCATCTCCAGCAGCGGGGCGGCAAACTTGGCGCCTATGTCGAGCGTGACGGAAAGCCCGTCTTTGTGCCGCTACCCGGGGCCCAGACCGGCCGGCCGGCGGCGGTGGACTGGGGTCTGGAGGCCCGGGTGGTGGATGCGGGTCGGCAGGCCTTGGGTCTGGCCCCGGAAGGCGCGTCGAAATGAGTGTGTACCGCCGCCTCATCGACAACCATCCCCTCGCCAACATCGCTTTTGCCCTGGTCCTGCTGGGCGGACTTGCGACCTACCTCACCTTGCCCCGGGCCCAGGACCCCGAGATCAATTTCAACTGGGTAAGCGTCATCACAACCCTCCCCGGCGCCTCGGCCGAAGACGTGGAGCGGGAGATCACCGGGCCGCTGGAAGACGCGATCAAGCAGGTCAAGGACATTCGCTATGTCTCCTCGTCCAGCCGGGAAACGACGTCCTCGATCCTGGTGCGCTTCAACGAACTTTCCGAGCGGGAGTTCGACAAGCGCATCAACGACCTGCGGCGGGAGATTCAGAACAAGGCGTCGGCGGAATTGCCCCTGGAGGCCACGGATCCCCAGGTGCTGGAAATCACCACCTCGAATGGCTTCCCCACCGCTATCTTGGCCCTGGTGGGGGCAGGGGGCGGTGAAAACCTGCGCAAGGCATCCTTCGCGCTAAAGAAAGATCTGGAGCGGTTGAAGGGTGTGGATCAGGTGATCGCCGCCGGTTATGACGAGGCGGAGTTGCACGTCGATTTCGATTCTGCCCGGCTGGCGGCGCGGGGGGTGGGTCCGGGCCAACTGGCCGATGGGGTGGCGGGGTGGTTCCGCAACAGCCTCGCCGGGCGGGTTCGGGTCCAGGACCAGGAATGGCTGGTGCGCCTGGAGGGCAAGACGCCGGACCCGCAGGTGCTGGCCCAGGCGGCCCTGATCACGCCGGCCGGCCGGGTGCTCCTCGACGAGGTAGCGTCGGTCACGCGCTCCCATGAGCGCACCAGCCAGATGGTGAGCTACAACGACCAGCCGGCGGTGATGCTGTCCGTGACCAAGCAGGCGCGGGTGAATACCCTGGAACTGGTGGAACGACTGAACGCCTTGATCGCCGAGCGCAACCCGCTTCTGGCCCGCCAGGGGCTCAAGCTGGTGTTGCTAGACGACCAGACCAACATGACCCGCCACGCCATCGGGGTTATGGAATCCAACGCGGTCCTCGGCTTGATCATGGTCTTCGCTCTGTGCTGGGTCTTCCTGGGATCACGCCTGTCCCTCCTCGTCGGGCTCGGGGTGCCCTTCGCTCTGGCGGGGACATTTCTTCTCGTGGCCGCGGTGGGCTCGACGCTGAACCTCACTGTGCTGCTCGGTGTGGTGATCGCTCTGGGGATGCTGGTGGACGACGCGGTAGTGGTGGTCGAGGCGATCTACTACCGTCTGGCGAGGGGCGAGTCGACTGTGGAGGCGGTGACCCGGGGGGTCGCCGAAGTGGCCTGGCCGGTGGCAAGTTCGGTGGCCACCACGGTGGCGGCCTTCCTGCCCCTGATGCTGTTGCCAGGGATCCTCGGCAAGTTCATGTTTCTGGTGCCTTTCGTGGTGACTTCGGGCCTGCTGGTGAGCCTGCTGGAGGCGTTCTGGATGCTTCCGGCCCACGTCCTGGCCATGCGCCCCGACCTCACCGCGCGTCCGACCCGCACCCAGCGCTGGCGGGAACGTTTCACGCATTGGTTGCGGGTGAAGTACGCCCGGCTCCTGATCCGCTCCATGGGTCGTCCCAAACTCATGCTCGGCGGCATGGTGGCGCTGATGGTCGCCGCGGCGGCGGCGGTGGCGGGGGGGCTGGTGAAGGTCCAGTTCTTCGCCTTCGACTCGATGCGGATCTTCTACGTCAATGTGGACATGCCGCCGGGGATCACCCTGGAGCGCTCCCTCGAACAGGCGGCCCGGGTCGCCAAGGTGGTGCAGGCTCGGCTAGACCCCGAGGAGGTGCGGTCCGTGACGGCCTACGCGGGGCTGAAATTCACCGATACCGAGCCGCTCTATGGGGACCAGTACGCCCAGGTGGTGGTGTCCCTGCAGCCCCAGCGAGGGGTCTTGCGGGGGGCGGGGGAGATCATCGACGCCGTGCGGGAGCCGGTGATGGCCTTGTCGGGACCCGCCACGCTGTCCTTTACCGAGCTGAAGGGTGGCCCGCCCACGGCCAGGCCGATCAGCGTCAAGGTCAAGAGTGACGATTACCAGGAGTTGCGGGCGGCCTCCGATGCGCTGAAGTCGGCCATCGGGGCGATTCCGGGGGCCCGGGACGTGGTGGATGACGACGTCCCGGGGCGGGCTGAACTGAGGCTGCTTCTCAATCGCGAAAAGATGGCCCGGGCCGGTGTTGCCCCGGCTGAAGTCGCCAGGCTGCTGCGCCTGTACGGCGAAGGCGAGACGGTGGCCAGCACCCGGGATGACGGCGAGAAGGTCGAGGTGGTGGTGCGGGCCCGGGCCGAGCCCATGGTGGACATCGCCGAAATGCTCCAGCGGCCGGTGCTGCTCGCCGATGGCCGCAGCGCCACCCTGGGCAGTATCGTGGATGCGGAAACCCGCCAGGCGAAGGGTTACATCCGCCACTACCAGCTCGTCCGCGCCATTACGGTTGAGGCGGACCTCGACAAGTCCCAGATCGACACCCTGGAGGCCAACAATCGGTTGAAGTCGGCCTGGGGCGAGTTGCAGGTCCGCTTTCCGAATACCCATCTGGATTTTTCCGGCGAACTCGATGACATCCAGGAAAGTCTTGATGCGATGATCATGCTATTCGGCTTGGGTGTGGGCCTGATCTACCTGATCCTGGCAACCCAGTTCCGCAGCTACTTTCAGCCCTTCATCATCCTGCTGACGGTGCCTTTGGCCTTCACCGGGGTGGTCCTGGGGCTCATCGTGTCCGCGAACCCGCTGTCGCTTTACACCCTCTACGGTGTAATTGCGCTTACCGGAATCGCGGTGAACTCCGCCATCGTGCTGATCGACGCCGCCAATGAGCGCCGTCTGGCGGGCATGAGCGTCCTCCACGCCGCCATTTACGCGGCGCGCCGACGGGTAGTGCCCATCCTCATCACGACGACCACGACGGTGGGCGGCCTATTGTCGCTGGCCATCGGCCTGGGGGGAAAATCCCTGATGTGGGGCCCGGTGGCGGCGACCATCGTGTGGGGGTTGGGCTTTTCCACCGTGCTGACGCTCTTTGCCATTCCGCTGGTCTATCGGCTGGTCATGGTCCGGGAGATTCCGCGGCGGACCCGGGTGCCTTTCTGGCGTCGGTTTGCCCGGGCCTGAGTCGGCAGAGACTGTCTGTCGTCTTTGCGACAAATTCCCCCCTTTGGTGCGAAAACAGGGGTTCTGGCGGTGACTTTTGCCGTCGGGGGGAAAGATTCACCTCTTGAAAAGCCCTCGAACTATAATCCGCCCTCGTTTTTTACCACCCCATCCCGTTGCCATGATTGCTACTGCCCTTCAGTCTCTCGTCGTTCGTCACCCCGCCGCGCGATTCGCCGGCACCCAGGGCTATCGCCTGGAAGGTGACCAAGCCCATCTCAATGCTACCGTCGATGCCGACTCCGGCTGCACTGGTGGCTCTGATTGGGCCCTTCAGCTGTGGGCGTGTGACAGCCAGAACGGTCAGACTGGGGTCAAGGTGGCGGAAGTCACCGTGGGCCTCTTCGCCGGCACCACGGACGTCGAAGGTTGGGCGACCGCCCTGCCGCCGGCCGGCCATAACGCCCACACCATGGTCTTGGCGCTGGCGCGCCGGGGCGGAGGCGAGTTCGATCAGATCCACGATCTCTCCGTCTTTCCCGCCCAGGAGTCCTTCACCCAGCCGCGCCTTGACGGTACGGTGGGGTATCGCTTCGCCGACGGCTCTGTCAGCCTAGAAGCAGGTGGTGTGACCAATGCCCGCGATGCGCTCAACGTGAGTGGCTCGCTGCGTCTCGAACTGTGGGCTCTCGCCAACGCCTACCAGGGTGGCGCCTTCGAGGGCTTCCTCATCGCCGGGGCCGACCTGGGTTCGGTCGGTGGCCAGCAGTCCTTTGGGCCGGTCCAGCTGACGCTGCCGGCCGCCGCCGTGCCGGCGGGGTCTTGGCATCTGGCCCTCATGCTGCGGGAATGGACCACGGCCGGCTTCGTGACTCGGGACTACGCCAATTTTGTCGATCTCTATTCGGTGGCCGATCAGCCCGCCCTCGCGGCCGCGCCCGCGGTGGTCGAGGCGGCGGCCCCTGCGGCTGCCGCTGTTCATGCCGATGCCAAGTCCGGCGAAGCTCCGCAGGCGGCAGCCAAGCCCGCCACCAAGGCGGCAGCCGGTCGTGGCGTTAAGGCGACCAAGGCTGCGGCGGACAAGGGCGAGGCCAAGGCGGAATCGGGTCGCGTGTCCATCAATCAAGCCAGCCTTGAAGCCCTGGTGGCGGTCAAGGGCTTGAGCAAGGCCGTGGCGAGCGCCATCGTCGCTTCCCGTCCTTACGCCTCCCTGGAGGACCTGCTGCGGGCCAAGGGCGTCGGCGCCAAGTTGCTCGACAAGATCCGCGACCAGCTGAGCCTCTAAAGCCGCGATCGAGTGACCCCGCGGGCCTTCGGGCCTGCACGGTGCCCCGCACCGCAGTATCATGGGCGAAAGCCCAGTCTGCGTGCGCAGACGGCGGATCAGGAGGTGAGGAATGGAAGGGCTTTTCCTGGGGTTGGGGCGCCTCGCTGGCCTGCTGGGGGTGCTGCTAAGTGTGGTCGCCGTGGTTTTGCGACTCACCGGTCGATACCACATCGGGTCCTTCGGGGCAGGGGTGGTCCTGCAGGCCGGTATGGCGGCGATCCTCGTCGGGTGTTTCTTCCTGCTTTGTGTGGTGACCTCGCGACGTCACTGATGGCGGTTTCCGCCTGTGTTCCGCGTTCAAGTCGCGCCCTTCACCGTCCGTAAATACGGTCAGCCTTTCGACGCCCGCGCGACCACCAATCGCAGAGGCTGGGAAACGGACATGCGATGGCGATGATGGTGAAATTCGGTCAGGAACAAAGGGAGACGATGATGACGATTCTGCGAATCAGGCGTGCCGTGGCGGGGCTGTGCTGCGTGGCGCTGCTGGCGGGCACCACCCCGGTAGGGGCCCAGGAGCAAGGTATGAGCGCCTATCCTCGGGGCAATGCCGATGCTACGGACATGATGGCCGACATGCTGATCGTCCGTCCGATCAGTGTGGTGGGCTCGGTCCTCGGTGCGGCGCTATTCATCGTCACGTTGCCTTTCACCCTGACGACCCAGAGTACCGACGAGGCGGCGCGGGAATTGCTCGGAAAGCCTCTCGAGTACACTTTCAACCGTCCGCTCGGGGACTTTGACCACTGTGGCGCTGCGCGCCACGGATGCGGTAACTTCTAGTTCGTCGACACGGCATGGCGAGGGCCGGCTTATGCCGGCCAAGTTTTTTGGAAGTCTAGTTGGTATGTTGAAAGAAGCCATTCTGAACGGGGCCTTGCTCGGGATCATCGAAGATGCAGCCCGGGCGATGATGGGGCTGACGGCCGGTGCCGAGGAGGCGGCCTTCGCCCGTTCCCGTCTGGCGCTCCCGGCCGTCCGCCGTCATGTTCGCACCTTGGTCCAGACGGCGGCCAATTTGCCGGTGGATACTCGGGTAACCCTGGAGCGGGTCGATTGGGATGCCTGGGCCACCGTGGTGCACCAGTCCGAACGGGGGGCCCAATTGGAAGCCTCCGCCCTCTGGTTTGCGGCCCGTTCCCTGGCGCCGGCCACCCTGCTATGGCTTGCGACCTACCGCAAGTCGCAGCCTGAGCTTTTCGCCTTTCGCGCCTGACCGGCGCTAACGCACCGCGTCAGCCTTCGGCCGCGAACATCACCTGCCCTTCGACAATTGTGTAGCGCACCTGGCCCGGAAGTTCCAGGCCAAGGAAGGGGCTGTTCTTCCCCTGGCTTCGGAGAGTGGCCCGGTTGACCGTGGTCCAGGCGCCGGGATCGAAGATGCAGAGGTCCGCCCGTGCCCCCACCGCCAGATGGCCGGCCTTGGTGATGCCGACGATTCGGGCGGCGTCGGCGGTCACGCGGGACAGGGTGTCCTTGAGACTCAGTCCGCATTCCTGGCCCCACTTGAGGGTCAGGGGGAGGAGGAGCTCCAGTCCAGTGGCGCCGGCTTCCGATTCGCTGAAGGGCGCCTGTTTGCCGTCGTCATCGACCGGGGTGTGATCCGAGCACACAGCAGTGATGCGGCCGTCCTTGAGGCCCTGGCGCAGGGCGTCCCGGTCCCGTTGGCTGCGCAGCGGCGGGATCAGGTGGCAGTTGGGATTGAAATAACCGATGTCCATCTCGCACAGATGGAGATGATTGATGGAGACGTCGCAGGTCACATCGGCGCCATCCGCCCGGGCCTGCTCAATGAGGGCGAGCCCTGCGGCACTCGACAGGCGGGTGACATGGAGGCGGGCGCCGGTGAGCCGGGCAAGCTGGAGATGGGTGAAGAGGGCCACGGTTTCCGCGGCCACGGGGATGCCCGGCAGGCCAAGGCGGCTTGCCACCTCGCCATCGTGGGCCACGCCACCCCGGGCGAGGAAGGGCGCCATGGGCTGGAGCCAGACGCGAAATCCGAAGGTCGCCGCGTATTCCATGGCCCGGAGCAGGACGTTGGTATCGACGATCGGCACATTGGCCTGGGAAAAGGCCACGCAGCCGGCC
>JAEUNX010000002.1 GCA_016791025.1 Zoogloeaceae bacterium
CCGTCGCCGGAGAGGGTGCACAAGATGCGCAGGCCCAGTTCGTCGAAGAGCGGGGAGACGTTCCAGAACTCGCCGGCGATGTTGTATTCGCCCACCAGATTCACGTCGTGGATGGTGATGCCGCGCGCGGCGTAGTCGGCCACCACTTCCGGCGGCAGGGGGTCGGGCTCGCGGGTGCCGACCACGTGCTTGACCATGGCGTCGGCGCCGATGCGGTTGCCGAGGTTCTTGGTGCCGTAGAAGCCGGCGCAGTCGATGGGCACCACCGGCACGCCGTGCAACTCGGCGGCAGCCTTGCAGATGGCATCGATGTCGTCGCCAATCAGCGCCGGCACGCAGGTGTTGTAGACATACACCGCCGGCGGGTTGAGGCTCTTGATGGCCTGGCCGATGGCGTGGAACAGACGCTTCTCCGAGCGGCCCATGATCACGTCCTGCTCGGTGAGGTCTGTGGTCATGCCGATCTTGTAGAGTTCCGGGCCGGAGCTGGAGGTGCCCCGGTTATCCCAGCTGGAGCCCGCGCAGGCGATGGGGCCATGGACGATGTGGGCCACATCGGCAATCGGCAGCATAGCGATCTGCGCCCCGTCGAAGGCGCAGCCCCCGGCGGAGGCGCCGGGCTTGGGCTTGGCGCAGCCCGACTTGGCCTTCTTGTTGTGAGTACAGGCCGGTTCGTTCAGCAGTTCGGCAACTTCGGACGGTTTCATGGCGGCTTGCTCCGGGCGGTCAAACCCATATTCGCAAGCGCCATGCCACGCCTAACACGCTGATTTCATTGACGCCAACCTACCGACGCCTGTCGATTGTCGATCGTGAAAAGGAGTTTGTTGGACTTCCGACAAGGGCCCTGCCATGTCCTTGGCGAGCAATTCCCCTATAAATATCGGGGGCAAATTGCCGAAAGACCTTCCTGTCCCGCTTAAAGGGAGGTTACACCTTCCCTTCATCATGAAAGATGACATCCAACGCCGCCAGGTATTGCTCGTCGAGGATAGCAAGCTGTTCCAGGTCGTCTTCGCCAGCGTGTTCAGGAACACCGCCTTCGAAGTGCAATTTTCTCCCAGCGGTGAAGAAGCCTTGGCGGCCGTCAAGGACCGAACCTTCGATCTCCTCTGCTCCAGCTATTACCTGGCCGATATGGAAGGGATCGACTTATGCCGCCAGATTCGAAGCGACTCCCGCTACGCCTATACGCCATTCATCCTATTTACCTCGGTAGGCTCCCCGGACGAGTTGAAGCGGGCTTTGCCGACCGGCGTCACCGACATCTTTCACAAAAGCGACATCGAGGACCTCGTCACCTACATCAAGCGCTACCCTTTCCATGATGAGCGCCTGACCGGACGAGTTCTTTACGTGGAGGACACCCGCGCCCACCGGGAACTCGTCAAAGCGCTTCTTGAAGACCATGGACTGGAAGTCGAGGCCTTCAACAGTGCTGACGAGGCCTGGGAGCGTTTTCATCCGCACGATTACGACTTGGTCATCACCGACATCGTCCTCGAAGGCAAGATGAGCGGCCTGACCTTCGTGAATCGCATCCGCCGCTTGCCGGATGAACGCGGGGAGATCCCCATCCTTGCGGTGACGGCCTTCGACGACCACACCCGCCGCATCGAGCTTTTCAGCATTGGCGTCACCGATTACGTAACCAAGCCGATCATCGAGGTCGAGTTGGTGGCCCGGGTCAAAAACCTGCTTGCCAAACACCGCGCCCTGCGTGAAATGCGGCGCCAGATGCAAGCCGCCGAGCGTGCCAATCTGGCCAAAAGCCGCTTCCTCGCCATGGTCAGCCACGAACTGCGCACCCCCCTCAACGGCATTCTGGGCTTCACCCAGCTTTTGGAAATGGATGCCGAAGAAGGGCTCCTCCGGCCCCACCAGCAGGAGCACGTGGCCCAGATCCGGGCCAGCGGCGAACATCTCCTCGCTCTGATGGAGGACCTCCTGGACCTTTCACGGGTGGAAGAGGGCAAGCTGGTCATCGAAAACCAGTCCATCGCGCTGCGCCCCACGGTGGAAGCGTGCCTGAGCAAGGTGCGCTTCCTGGCCGAAAAACAAGGCATTCGGCTAGAGGACATGACCGCGGAACACACCGTCGACCCCGCCATGGTCCGCGCCGATCCTCGCCGGCTGGGGCAGGTGGTGGTCAATCTTCTGACCAATGCCATCAAATACAACCGGCAAGGCGGCAAGGTGGTGCTCGCCCTGGGCGCCGGCCCCAAGACGGGATTTCACCGAATCAGCGTCACTGATACCGGCCAAGGGTTGACGGAAGACCAGCAGTCGCGCCTCTTCCAGCCTTTTGTCCGCCTCACCGAGAAGCGGGAGGAGATCCAGGGGACCGGCCTGGGTCTCGCCATCTCCAAACACCTGGTCGAACGTATGGGAGGCCGCCTCGGCCTGGATTCCACGCCCGGCGAGGGGAGCACCTTCTGGGTGGATCTGCCCGCTCTGGCGATGGAAGCCGCCTGAACGCCGGCCCCATGAATTGAAGTGATTCATGCATCATGAATGACCAGCCCTCCCTTATCGACCGCCTCATCGAACTCGGCCGCCAGGTCGGCGAACTTCGGCAACTGGAGGCGGAGCTGCCGCGGCTTGCGAAGGACGCCACGCGCTTCTTCGCGGCGGACACCTGCTCGATCATGCTCTTCAAGGATGACGACGAGGGACAGTTGCGGCTACGCCTGAGCGCCCGCTCCCATCCTCTGCCGGCCGGCGTGGACCCGGAGGACCCCAACCTGGGCGGCGGCCTCGCGCGTCAGGTTGCGGCGGGAGGACAGCCGGTCCTGATCGAAGACATGGCTCAGCTGTCACTGCCCGCCCGGGATCGCCCGCCGCAAGGAAGCTGCATTTGCGCGCCGATCATGGTGGCCGGGCGGGTCCTCGGCGTCTTCAACCTCAGCCGGGAATCCGCGCCCTTCACTGGGGAAGACCTGGCCCTGGCTTGTCACATCACCCTCCTGCTCGGCCCAGGCCTGGAGCTGGAACGCCTACACAGCCTTCTGCGTTCCCGATTTGCCCATCGCGCCATGGTGACCGAACTGGCCAACCATCCCGATCTCGACCCGCCCGCCCTGGCCCAGGACACCCGCCGTATGGCGCGGATCCTGGGGCGAAGCTTCTTCCGCGAGTTACGGGCGGCGGGCTATGGCGCCGACCACATCCTTACCGCGGCGACAGAGGTGATCGGCCAACTCGGCCAGAACATCGGCCCCCGGGACAACCCCGCAGCGGCCAAGCCCCGCTAGACTCCTGTACCCGCAAGCTTGCGGGTGACCAGATAGCCACAACCCATTTGCAGGCTCTCCATCAGTTCCACCAGGCTCGTCGTCTGGTCGGACATCAGCGCATGGAGCTGACCAAAAAAGTCGAACTCCTGGTCTAACAACTTCGACAGGGTGTTGGACTGGGGAACGCTGGTGATCCCGGCAAGCAAACCGCCCAGATCGGTGATGAACTGAGTCTGCTGCTGGGCCAGACGCTGCAGGACCGCATGCTGCATCTGCACCAGCTCGACAACCAGCGAGACATCCGGCTCGGGCCGGAAGGCCGCGGCCAACAAACCCTGGCTCAACTGAATCTGGCGGGCGGCAATGGTGCCGAGCACCTGGTGGTAGGCCCCGAAGTGCTGCAGCGGGATCAGGGGGCTGGCGACCTGGCCCGCCGGCGCCGAGCCGGACTTGCCCGCCGTGACGGAGGCCACCCAGCGATCCTGGGCCTCCTGCATCTGGCGAACCGAGTCGTCGGCCAATTTCATGAAAGATTCGAACATCGAAGGGCTCCTTGGGGTTGGCGGCTCACTCGCCGCCCAGGCGCTTAAGCATGCGGTGAATGGCGCGGATCTGAATGGCGTTCCTGGAATAGTAGTCGGGGTGGGCGGGATCCTCAGCGGTGTAGCCCCACCAGTCCCAGCACCCGTCCGGGTTCTGGGTCTTGCTGTTGTCGGCCCCCTGAGCCTGGGGGTACAGAATCACCAGATCATTGGCATCGGCCATCTCGTTGTAACCCGTGGTGGTGAAATAGCGGTTCCCGTATGGCACCGCATTGTCGAGATCAGGCCGGCCATTGACGAAATTCACGTAGTTGTAGCCCTGCTTGCAGCCATGGAGCGCAATATGGACCCGGCACGGCCCCCCCTCTTCCACCGCCTTGGGTACGTAGGCATAGGCAAAGTCGCTCATGCACGCGCGGGGCTCGCCATCGAAGAATTCTGTCTGGTCGAAGCGGATGATCCGCCCCGAAAGGCGCCGGGACGGCGGCTTGAGCGGCCCATAGATGTGCTCCAGGATATGCTGGGACTGCATGAAACCGCCGTTGTTGAGGTAAGGCGGCCGGTTCGCCGGCAGGGGATTGTCCTCGGGGTTGTCGGTGATGATCGAATGGCCAGCCGGGATGGTGTTTTCGAACCGGATCGCGTCTGGCGCCACCCCGAGCAGCTCATAGAACCGCTTGGTCGTCTCCACCACACTGGAATTGACGACACTGTCCTCGCTGCCGGTGAATACATAGACCCGGTCATCGACCAGATTTTCCACCGGATCGATGAGGCCCTGGCGGGCGGTTTCCCGCGCCACGGCAGCCAGATGGACAGGATCCGGGCCCACCTGGGGGATCAGCGGATTCATGCACACGTAGAGGGCGTTCAGCTCCCAGGCGTCCTCGGCAATCGCCGCCGCAGCGCGAAAGGACTCGGCGCAACGGAAAGGCCCGCCGGCGATGATCCCGGCTCCGACGAAGCTGCCCGAATAGGCCAGGTGGAGTTGCACGGTCATGAAGGCCCCGGAGGACAGCCCCGACACCGAACTCTGACTGAGATCGGCACGAAATCGGGGCAAGGGTGGCGCTTTGTAGCCTTGGTCGGCAAGCATCGGACTTCCTCGCAGTTTTGGCGAAACGAAACGGATCGGGTGGAACCCCTACGGCCCCCGAAGTGTTCGCTACCCTACACGATGCAACGCGGATAGGACAATCGCGAAGGCACGACGCCGCCCGCGTCCCGCCAGCGCCCCTCGGTCTCGTCGGCCCAAACAAAATTCATGCAGCCCTGGCCTCGACAGGGGCGGACCGCCGGCGCAGACGCTTTTCCAGGCCAACCAGCACACCCACCGAGCCCCCTGCCAGGCCTATTTCGACCCAGTGCCCGCCATGAAGCGACGCGCTGGCAAACACGGCCTGCATTGGCGGCCAATAGGTGAAGGCCGCCTGGAGCCCAGCCATGCAAATCAGCCCGCCCCATAGCCAGGGATTGGAAAACAGGCCACTGGACCAGAAAGGCCCCTCCAGACTGCGACAGTTAAAGAGGTAGACCATTTCGCAGAATACGAAGACATTGACTGCCACCGTGCGGGCCTCTTCCAGGCTTGCGCCAAGTTCACGCCACCGCAGGAAAAGACCGAAGGCGCCCGCGAGCAGGACCACCCCCACCAACACGATGCGACCCACCAGGACCCGATCCAGCACCGGAGAACCCGGAGGACGGGGCGGACGGCGCATCACATCCGGCTCGATGGGTTCAAAAGCCAGTGTCAGGCCGAGGAGCACGGCGGTGGTCATATTGATCCACAGGATCTGCAGGGGGGTAATGGGCAGGGTCACGCCGGCCAGGATCGCAGCGAGGATCACCAAGCCCTCGCCAAAGTTGGTCGGCAGGGTCCAGGCGATGAACTTGACCAAATTGTCATAGACCCCCCGGCCTTCCTCCACCGCCGCCTCGATCGTCGCGAAGTTATCGTCGGTGAGGACCATGGCTGCCGCCTCCTTGGCCACTTCCGTGCCGCCGGCGCCCATCGCGATGCCGATGTCGGCGGCCTTGAGGGCCGGGGCATCATTGACGCCGTCACCGGTCATCGCCACCACCTCGCCTCGGGCTTGAAGCGCCGCCACCAGGCGAAGCTTTTGTTCCGGCTCCACGCGGGCAAACACATCCGTCGCTCCGACGGCCGCCCGAAGACCGGGCTCGTCCAGGGCCGCCAGGTCCCGACCGGTCAAGACATCTGCCCCGGCGCGCACCAGGCCAAGCTGGTGGGCGATGGCCCGGGCGGTCGCGGCGTGATCGCCGGTGATCATCTTGACCCGGACCCCGGCCCGGTGGCAGGCCCGCACGGCGCCAATCGCCCCGCCCCGCGGCGGATCGAGCATCCCTTGCAAACCGATGAATTCGAGCCCACCCTCCACCGCCGCCGCCAAGGGACCGGCGACGTCACAGCCTCGGGCAAAGGCCAGGACCCGCAGACCCCGGTCCGCCATGGCATCGGCCTGGGCCAGAATGGCCTCCTCGTCTAGCGGCAGAGGCTCGCCGGCATCGCCCGTTTGGCGGTTGCAACGAGACAATATCCGCTCCACCGCCCCCTTCAGAAAGACGACCTGCCCCGTTCCGCCCCGGTGCACCGTGGCCATGAACTGGTGGGTAGAATCAAAGGGCAACTCTGCGTCGCGGGGCCACTGGCGGCGGCAATCCTCCTCATCCCAGCCCGCCTTTCGCGCGACCACCAGCAAGGCCGCCTCGGTCGGATCCCCGGTGATCTCCCACTGCCCTCCACGCTGGGCCAAAGTCGCGTCGTTGCATAGCACGCCGGCCAGCAGCAGGGGCGCCAGGGGGCCATCGACCTCGACCGCGGCGCCATCCCGAGCAAGCACGCCCTCCGGCGCGTAGCCTTCGCCCGTGACGTGGACGTGCCGGCCCCCGGCCAGCAGTTCCCGCACTGTCATCTGGTTTTCCGTCAGGGTGCCCGTCTTGTCGGAGCAGATGACCGTCGTGCTGCCCAGGGTCTCCACCGCCGGCAAACGGCGAATGATCGCCCGCCGTCGTGCCATGCGCGCCACCCCAATGGCCAGGGTGACGGTAATGGCGGCGGGAAGCCCCTCGGGAATGGCCCCAACGGCCAGGGCCACTGCCGCCATGAGCATTTCGACCGGCGGCTCGCCGCGCGCGACCCCGACCCCGAAGCTCAGGGCCGCCAGCGCAAGAATCACCCACAGCAGCAACTGGGAAAAGCGGCCCATGGCCCGGGTGAGCGGGGTCGACAGCACCTCCGTCTCCCGAAGGAGGCCGGCGATGCGACCGGTTTCCGTCCCATCGCCGGTGGCCACCACCAGGCCCGCCCCCTGGCCGGCCACCACCATCGTTCCGGCATAGGCCATGTTGTCCCGGTCGGCCAGGCGAGTATCGGCACCACAGGAGGCCAGCGCCTTGACCACCGGAAGCGACTCACCGGTGAGGGCCGCTTCGGACACGGCGAGGCAATGGCTGGCGATGAGGCGCAGATCAGCCGGGACCTTGTCACCGGCAGCCAGCCAGACCAGGTCGCCCGGGACCAGGTCCACGGCATCGAGGTGCTGCCGGCGCCCTTCGCGGGTCACGGTGACCTGGCTGGCCACGCTGCGGGCCAGGGCGGCCAGAGCCTCCTCAGCGCGGCCCTCCTGGATGAAGCCCACCAGCGCATTGACAAGGACCACCCCAAGGATCACCCCAGAATCGATCCACTCGCCCAGAAAAGCGGTCACCGCACCGCTGGCTAGCAGAATGTAGATCAGGGGTTGATGGAACTGGAGGGCGAATCTCCGCCACGCGGAACGCCCGACCTGGGCGGTCAGGGCGTTGGGACCCAAGCGTTGGCTGCGGTCGGCCGCCTCGACCTGCGACAACCCCACCTCCAGATCGGCCCCCAGGGCAGCCGCCGCAGCCTCCGGAGACAGGGCATGCCAATCCTGAACCAGGCGCGGCGGCGAAGGAGGGGAGCTCATGGCGATGGGACCCGGCCCTTCACCTCAGGTTCGCCGGGACCGGCGAATCGCGAAGGCCAGGATGGCCAACGAAGCGGCGATTACCGGCAGGTTCCCGAAGCGAGCATAGGGCGTGAGGCCCCCATAGCCCTGAACTTGCACTTGCAGGGCGCCGGTCTGGAATGCCGGCAGGGCCGCGGCCACCTCGCCGGCTGGCGTCACCACCGCGGTCATTCCGGTATTGGTGGAACGCAGCATGGTCCGACCCGTCTCCAGGGCCCGCACCCGGGCAATCTGGAGGTGCTGGGGCTGGGCGAGCGAATCCCCGTACCAGGCGAGATTGGAAAGATTGAGGAGTAGCGTGGCATCGGGCAGCGCGCGAATGATCTCCTCGCCGAACACGTCCTCATAACAGATATTCACAGCGATCCGCTGATCGCCCACCAGCATCGCCGGTTGGTCCGGCGCCCCCCGGGTCTGGTTCGACAAAGGAATGTGCACCCAGTCATAAAACCAGCGAAAAAACGGCGGCGAATACTCGCCGAAGGGAACCAGATGCTGCTTGCGGTAGGCCTGGACCGCTCCGCCACCCAGCGCCAGAGCGGCGTTGTAGACCTCCCCAGCCGCCGAGCGGATGAAAACCCCAAGGATCAGGTGGCCCTGGCGGTTGCGAGCCGCCGCGCTGAGCCGGGTGAGATAACCCGGCGGCAACTGGTCGGCCAAGATTGGCAGGGTCGTCTCCGGCAGGACCACCAGCGGTGCCGTCTGAGCCTCGACCAAAGCGAGGTTGTGATCGAGCCACCCGGAAAGACGCTCGGGATCCCACTTCAGCGCCTGATCGATATTGGTCTGCAGCAAGGCTACCTGGAAAGGTTCTCCCACCGGGGTGGTCCAGCGGATCTGGGACAAGCCAGCCCCCGCGGCGAGCAGCGCGACGGTCAGCCCCACCGGCTTCAGGAAGGCGCGGCCAGCCAGCGCCAGGCCTGCGGCGGTGCCGGCCACCAGGGCGCCCACCCCATAGACGCCGATAATTGGCAGCCATCCCGCAAGCGGGCTGGGTGGGGTTTGGGTGTAGCCCTGGGCGAGCCAGGGAAACCCGGTGAACAAGACCCCCCGCAGCCATTCACCGAGGGTCCACAGGGCCCCGGCCAGCAAGGCATCTGCAAGGGCCGATCGGCGCCGCCAGGCGACGAAGGCCGCGCCGGCCAAGCCGGGAAACAGCGCCAAGTAGGCACAAAACAGCAGAATGGCCGCCGCCGCCAGAGGTGCGGGCATGCCGCCATAGCGGTGGAGGGCCACGAACAGCCAGGAGACTCCGGCAACGAAGCTCCCCAAACCCCAGGCAAACCCGGTACAGAACCCCTGCCAGCGGGTATCGGCCCGGGCCAACAATACCCACAGTCCCGCCAGGGCAGCCCAGGCCAGGGGCCAGACCCCGAAGGGCGCAAAGGCAAAGACCCCCATCGCCCCCAGCAGGAAGGCGCCAAGCAGCCGCGCGGACATCAGCTTGGAGACTCGACGTGAACCCGCCGCTCGACCAGCAGGGTCTGGACCCGGCGCCCATCGGCCCGGCTGACGAGGATCCGCAGGCCGGGCAGATCGACGACTTCGCCACGCTTGGGCACGTGGCCGAGTTGCTGGGTGATGAAGCCGGCGATGGTTTCCACTTCACGGGTATCAAAACCCGTCTCAAAGGCGTGGTTGAACGCATCGATGGGGGTGGTGGCCTTGACACGATAGCGCCCGTCCCGCGCCAAACGGATGTCGGCGCCGGAGTCATCCAGGTCGTATTCGTCCTCGATATCACCGACGATCTGTTCGAGCACATCCTCGATGGTGATGAGACCTGAGACGCCACCGTACTCATCCACCACCACCGCCATGTGGTTGCGGCTGACCCGAAACTCTCGCAGCAAAACGTTCAGGCGCTTGGATTCGGGCACGAAGACGACAGGACGGAGCATCTGGCGCAGGTCGGACTCGCGCCCGACGTATCGACGCAGGAGATCCTTGGCCAGCAGGATCCCCAGCACGTCGTCCTTGTCGGCGCCCACTGCGGGAAACCGGGAATGGGCCGTTTCGATCACGAAGGCGGCGACCCGCTCGGGAGGCTCATCGATGTGGATCACATCCATGCGCGCCCGGGGCACCATGACGTCCCGGACCTGCATCTCGGACACCTGCAAGGCGCCTTCGATGATCGCCAGGGCATCGGCATCAAGGAGGTGGCGCTCGAAGGCCGAGTGCAGCAGGGCCATCAGCTCTGCACGGTCCTCCGGCTCCCGCGACAGCAGGGCGGAAAGGCGGTCCAGCAGGCCCGGGCGGCTAGAGGAAGGGTCCATGGTCACACATCTGGCATCCTAGGAGAGACAGGGTCAACCGTTCCATGCAAGGGCTGCGCCTGGGCTAAGGACACGCAGCCGCGCCTACGCGTACGGGTCCGCAAAGCCCAGGGAGGCGAGGATCTGGCGCTCGCGGGCTTCCATCCGCTGGGCATCGGCCTCGATCTCGTGGTCATAGCCTTGCAAATGCAGCATGCCATGCACCACCAGATGAGCATAGTGCGCCTCCGGGGATTTGCCCTGGTCGAGAGCTTCCCGCACCACGACGGGCACGCAAAGGACCAGATCGCCCGCTAGCGGTGCCTCACCCGCGCCCGGGGTCGCCCCCTCGTCATAGACGAAGGTGAGGACATTCGTGGCGTAATCCTTGCCCCGAAAATCCCGGTTGAGCTCGCGACCTTCCTTTGCTCCCACCAAGCGGACCGTCACCACGGCCTCCCGCTCCAGCGCCGCCTGGGCCCAGGCCCGAATCTGCGGTTTGCGCGGGCGAGCCAGAAGCTTGTCGTCGCCGGTCAGTGCCCGCTGAACCTCCAGCGCCAATTGCGCCGGGAGTGGGTCCGGGTCTGGGCAAACCGCGACGCGGAGAAACACCTCATTGTCGGCCGAGGGTTGGATCGTGAGGACGGGCGTGCCGGAGTCGGAATGGGCCTGGACTCGAAGCCCCCCCGCGTCCTCGGCACCCAGCACGATCAGCCTCTGGCCCTGGGGGAGCTCGAGCGCCAGTTGCTGGACCTCAAGCTGCCTTCGCTTACCGCGGGCGTCGACTGCGACGATCTTGATCATGGTTGTCGTCCTCGGAGCGCGACGTCGCCTCGGGCGCCTGGCGGGCGGTCTGGGCGTCATAGGCCTCGACGATGCGGGCCACCAGAGGGTGCCGCACCACATCCTCCTTGAGGAATTCGGTGAAGGCGATGCCACGCACCTTGGCCAGGACCTCCCGCGCCTCCCGCAAACCACTCTTCTGGCCCCTTGGGAGGTCCACCTGGGTGAGGTCCCCCGTCACCACGGCCCGGGCACCGATGCCGATCCGGGTGAGGAACATCTTCATTTGCTCGGGGGTGGTGTTCTGGGCTTCATCGAGAATGATGAAGGCGTGATTCAAGGTCCGGCCGCGCATGAAGGCCAGGGGCGCGATCTCGATGGAGCCGCGCTCAAAGAGCTTGGCGACCCGGTCGAATCCCATCAGGTCATACAGGGCATCGTAGAGCGGGCGCAGATAGGGATCGACCTTCTGGGCGAGATCCCCCGGCAGAAAGCCCAGCCGCTCCCCTGCCTCGACGGCGGGACGGGTGAGGATGATCCGCTCCACATGCTCCCGCTCGAAGGCATCCACTGCACTGGCCACCGCGAGATAGGTCTTGCCCGTACCCGCCGGCCCTATGCCGAATGTGATGTCATGAGCCTGGATGGCCCGCAGGTAATCGACTTGGCGCGGCGTGCGGCCATGCAGCTCGCTCTTGCGGGTGAGCAGGGCCGGCGCCGCCTGGGCGGCCTGACTCCGGTTGGCGAGCTCGATGAGCCCGAGCTGGATGTCATCAATGGACAAATGAGCCTCGGCACGCTCATAGAAATGACGCAAGGCCCGCACCCCCAACTGGGACTGGAGGCCGGTCAGGCTGAAGCGATCACCCCGCCGGGCAATCTCGATGTCATAGGCAGTCTCGATCTGACGAAGGTTTTCGTCCAACACGCCACACAGGTTGGCCAGCCGGCCATTGTCCGGCGGATCCAGCACGATTTCGAGCGGGCGTCCCATCAGATTGCTTTTCGCGTCGGCCAGGATTCAGGTATGACCATTGCCCCGGCAAACCTCGAGATGTGACTCCATTCAGGATTCTCGCACGCGGATCTCGCCCCGCAGGCTGTGGGGCAGCGCCGCGGTAATCGTCACGTCGACGAACCGACCGATCAGCCGCGCCTGACCAGGAAAATTGACCACCCGGTTGTTGTCGGTCCGGCCGGCCAACTCGCTGGCATCCTTCTTGGCGTGCCCTTCCACCAGCACCCGCTGCACCGTCCCCACCATGGCCTGACTCACCACCTGGGCCTGCTCCTCAATGCGCTTTTGCAGACGGGCCAAGCGCTGGAGCTTGAGAGTTTGCGGCGTATCATCCGACAGGTCGGCCGCCGGCGTGCCCGGGCGCGGGCTATACACAAAGCTGAACGAGGTGTCGAAACCGACGTCGTCGATGAGCTTCATGGTCGCTTCGAAATCCGCCTCGGTCTCCCCCGGGAAACCGATGATGAAGTCCGATGACAAGGCCAGATCGGGCCGCGCCGCGCGCAACCGGCGCACCAAAGACTTGTATTCCAGCACGGTGTAACCGCGCTTCATCGCCGCCAGCACCCGGTCCGATCCCGCTTGAACCGGGAGGTGGAGATGCGAGACCAGCTTGGGCAGGCGTGCATAGGCCTCAACAACCCGCGAGCTCATTTCCCGCGGATGGGAGGTGGTGTAACGCAGGCGCTCGACGCCCGGGATGTCGTGCACACATTCGAGCAGGAAGGCGAAATCGGCCATCTCGTCGCTGCCGGGCGCCATGGGCGCCCGCCAGGCATTCACGTTCTGACCGAGCAGCGTCACCTCCTTTACGCCCTGGTCAGCCAAACCGGCCACCTCCGCCAAAATATCCGCCAGCGGGCGATACACCTCGTCGCCGCGGGTGTAGGGGACGATGCAGAACGTGCAGTACTTCGAACACCCCTCCATGATCGACACAAACGCACTCGAACCCTCAACCCGGGCGGGCGGAAGGTTGTCGAACTTTTCGATCTCGGGGAAGGTGATATCCACCTGAGGCCGGCCCTGGCGCTTGCGCTCGGCGATCAACTGGGGCAGGCGGTGAAGCGTCTGTGGCCCGAAAACCAGATCCACATAGGGCGCACGCGCCACGATGGCAGCACCCTCCTGGCTGGCCACGCAGCCCCCAACACCGATGATCAGGCCAGGATTCTTCTGCTTGAGATGTTTGACCCGCCCGAGATCGTGGAAGACTTTCTCCTGTGCCTTTTCCCGCACTGAACAGGTATTGAACAAAATGACATCGGCCTCGTCAGGGTTGTCGGTCTTTTCGATCAACTCTGTCGCGCCGAGGACGTCCGCCATCTTGTCCGAGTCATACTCGTTCATCTGGCATCCGAAGGTCCGGATGTAAAGCTTCTTCATGAAATGATCAAAATTTAGGGGCAGGCTGGGCGACTTCCTCGGCCGTAAGAATCCACGCCCGATACAGCTGGCCATCGGGCGCGAGACGAACCCGGACCACATAGGAGCCGCTCAAGGTGGCCGGGAGGACGATCCGGTTGTTGGCATCGCGAATCTGGCCCGCGGGGCTGATGGCAAATATTCGCTTCCCCAGGGCCACCGAACCATCTGGCAGCATGGTCATGACTGTTGCGGCCGCATCAGGCGGAATCGCCCGCAACCCAGCACCCGCTGGCAGGCTCAATCCGACCAAAACCACCCACGTCAGGATGCGAGACCAAATCTTCAACTGGTCGACGAGCTCCGAAAAGAATCAACGCCCCCCGGGAAATCGGGGACGCCGATGTTCCGCCATGGCGCCCACAAAGTCAAGACAAAACCCTTGAAAATCAAGCCATCCCAGGCGTCCCCCATCCACCTTGCGAGAACTCGGAAACCTTAGCCTTCGCCAGAGAATTGACCAAACCTCAAGGAGGTTGCTAGAATTTTCGGCTCGGTGCGGTGATGTAGCTCAGACGGTTAGAGCGACGGATTCATAACCCGTAGGTCGGCGGTTCGATTCCGCCCATCACCACCAGTAACACCAAGGGCTTAGCGAATCGCTAGGCCCTTGTCGTTTGTGGCTGTGCCGAATTTGTGACGTCCTTTGGCACATCGGGCGTTCTCAGGCTGCCGAGCCCTTCCGCATAGGGGGCCAGATGATTCGCCGCCAGATGCGCGTACCGCCGCACCATCTCCGGCGACTCCCAGCCCGCCATTTCCTGCAAGGCATAAAGCGGCGTCCCGTTCTGCACGTGCCAGCTTGCCCAGGTGTGGCGCAGATCGTGCCAGCGGAAATCCTTGATGCCCGCCCGATCCAATGCCGCGTACCACGCCTTGGTGCTGACCTGGGTGATACAGTTTCTCCGGTAGCTGAAGACGTGGGTCTGATGCCTTCCAAGCTGCTTGCGGATGAGCGCCACCGCCTCGTTGTTCAGAGGCACCGGAATCGCCCGTCTCGCCTTCGCTTGGTCGGGATGAATCCACGCGACCCGCCGAACCAAGTCCACCTGCTCCCACTGCAAGCCCGTCACGTTGGCCGCCCGTAACCCCGTCGCCAGGGTGAAGGCCGCCATGTCCGCCATATGCTCCGGCAACTCCTCCAGCAGCCTTTGGGCTTCTTCCCGTGTGATGAAACGAATCCGGCGGGTCGGTTCGGGCAGGAGCCGGATTTTTGGCGCCTTCTCTAACCATTCCCATTCGTTTTCGCATCGCCTCAGGATCGCCCTCAGCACTTCCAGAACGCGATTGACCGTCGCATTGGCTACGCCTTCTCCCCGCTTGGCCTCGGTGATCCGATCCACCAAGGCCCGGTTGATGGCTTTCAAGGGCTTGCCGCCGAGGTGTTGATCCAGCCAGCGCAGCTTGGCCTTATCTTCCTCGATGGTGGCCTTGTGGGCCTGCTCCTTCAACCACCGCACCACCGCCTCGTTCCAAGTGTGCTGCGGTTCCTCGCCTAGCTTGCCGATTCGCCACAGTTCCGCCTTGAGCTTGTCGTGATGCTCTTGCGCAAGGGCTTTACTGCTAGTCCCAGTAGAGCGGCGTATTCGCTCTCCGCTGGGTGACACAACATCGATCCACCAGGTGGATCCTCGTTTGTAGAGTGGCATGGTTCTATCTCCTTTCTCAGAGCCACTCGCAACGCTTGCCGAGGTCGAGCGTAGAGGCTGCGCAACCAATCGGCAAGATCGTCGTCGATGAATACCCAGGCACGGCCCGCCTTGGCCCCTGGAATGTCGCCCCGCTTGGCGCGCTTCCTGACTTCCTCGGGGTGCATCTTGAGGAAGTCAGCGGCTTCAGGGAGTGTCAGGGTGCGCACGCCCGTCCTCCCTGGCTTCCGGTGGTATGGGTAGGCGCAGGCGCTTGGGGATGCCGTCGCGCATGACCTTTGCCATCACCTTGTCCGCCGAACCCTCGACGGCCAACATGACCGCGAAATGCTGTCCATAGCCTTGGCGGGCGCAGTGCGTCAGGTGCTCGTAGCTAACCTCGGCGGTTTTCTGAATCGTGCGCACCCGGCACTGTTCCTCCTGAATCCAGCCAGTGCAGGGATAGGCTCCCGCCACATACTTTCCCGGCTCTAGGAGGACTTCGAAGGGGATCACCCGATCCGTACCGTGGAGTTCGAGTTCCCACCTGACCCAGGGGCTATTCTCGTCACCGAGCTGCTTCCCCTTCTCGTAGATACGCATGAGCTTCCCGTTCTTGCGCTTACCGACATAGAAGGTGCGCCCGGAGCCATCCGGTTCGATCCAGTTACCGGCTTGATTGCATTTGGGACGATTTCCGCCAGCGTTAAACCCCTTATGGTGCGTGTACTGATCGGCAGCCCAATCGACCGGGTGGGTGCCTTCGAAGTCATCTACCGCCCCATCCCAGCGCGTGATCTTGGCTTTCAAGGCATTACGGAACCACTCCGTTGCAATCAGCCAGTCAGGGATGAGCTTGCAGGCGTCCCCTGGTAGGGACAGGAGGGCAGTGCCGCGCTGGCCGCCCACGGCAAATAAAGCCCCCCCGCGATCGAAGGCAAAGGATTCCAGCCATCCGTGAAGTCCGCGGCGTCGATCCGTCAAGCCTCCCAGGTAAAGGCCAAGGTGGCCGTGCAGCTCGGCCAGGAAAGCTGGAATCCCGGCCCGTCCTTGTGGGAAGGGGAAGGTCAGGTTGAGATAGTCGGTGAGGGCCGCTGAAGGAATGCCATCGGGTTTGGGTAGCGGGGTGGCAATGGCATGGGATCGGCCATCGCTGCCAACGACTAGGCGGTAGCTTTCCCCGCAGGGTTGGGGAGTGGGGGAGTCTGCACTTTCCCCCCATATTATCGTACGGGGGGTTCCCTCCGCCGACCCGCCCGCGCCCTCCGTGCGGGGCTGGCGCTCCGCGCGAAGGGCCGCGTCCGCATCGGCGGACGAGCATTCCGGCTGGGTAGAACGAGGGGGTAGATAAGGGGTCTCCATGCCCCCCAATCTAAGGGGTGCGGAATCCCCCTGTCCAGGGTTTTTAATACCCCTTATGCGAGTTCGCGGCGCTGGGTCTTCAATTCTTCGTCTTTAACCTCGCCACTAACTGCCTTCCAGAAGTTGCCGATCTTCTTGGCGATCTTAAAGCCGATTGAGCGTTCCGCACTTGGTCCCTCCTCGGGGAACAGCTCCCGGATGGGCTTGCCCAAAATGTCTTCGTATT
>JAEUNX010000015.1 GCA_016791025.1 Zoogloeaceae bacterium
ATGCATGCCTCCGCCACATTCGCCCGCCGCTGGTGGCTCGCAGCTAAGTTCCCAATTGGGGCGGATGAAACCGCCTCACTCGACCAAATCGCGCTTCCCAATGGCCCGATTCCAACCACCAATGATGCGGGAACCGATTGCGCCCTGGGCTTCGAACTTGGCCAGGCCGCCTTGAAACTTGGGCGCCCCTGGCCGATGGAGGCGGGCGAAGAGTCGGAACCGGATGTGGCTCCGGACTACATCTCTGAATTGCTGCTGCGAATCGGCTCAGGGCCAGCCGTGCAGTTCCTGCGAATGGGCTTTTTGTGTGCGCCCGAAGCCCTTGTCGAAGTGGCCCTTAATGCGCCCTCACGGCTGCCGGCCATCACAGAACGCCTCGACAAACTAGACGATGCCCTAATTCGCGCCCGCATCGCATATGTACTTGAAAAAGGCGAGGCCTTACCCACGATTTTCGACGAAGGGTTTGTAAGTACTCTGGCAGCCGGGCGCAAACCCAGGGCATTGCCGTGACGGTCGGAAAAATCGACTTCCCCCGAATCAAGGCCGCTGCCCTGAACGATGCCCGTCGCATCGTTGAAGCCTGGGCACCGGGGGGCCGCTACGAAGGGCCGGAGTATTCCGCCCTCAACCCCCGCAGGGCGGACCACGCTGCCGGTTCCTTCAAGGTGAACGTGGTCAAGGGGGTTTGGCGGGACTTCGCCAGCGACGAAGGCGGGGGCGACCTGGTTTCCCTGGTGGCCTACCTCGACGGGGTGAGCCAGGCCGATGCTGCCCGGGAGCTGGCCCGCTTCCTGGGCATCCCCGAGGCTGCCGGGGCAGACCCCACCCCGCCCATGGGCACCCCACGCCCCGCCCAGCCAGAAACCCGCCCGGTCCCGATCGAGGCGCCCCGCCCCGAGTGGCGGCCCCTGCTCCCGGTGCCTGAAGACGCGCCGCCACCGCCTGAGGCCCATCCCAAGCGGGGCTGCCCCGCCATCCGCCATCAATACCGGGACGGCAAAGGCCGGCTGCTCTTCATCGTGGATCGGCACGAAGCTGCCCCGCCGCAGTTCGAGCGCAAGACCTTCCTGCAACTGACCTACTGCCAAAACCCCCAGGGCCGGCGGGAATGGCGATGGCAAGCCCCCGAGGCGCCCCGCCCGCTGTACGGTTTGGACCGCCTGAATGCCCGCCCCGAGGCCCCGGTGATCCTGTGCGAAGGGGAAAAGGCTGCCGAGGCTGCCGCCATCCTCGCCCCGGAAGCCGTGGCCATGACCTGGCCCGGCGGTAGCCAGGCCGTCAGAAAGGCGGATTTTTCGCCCCTCAAGGGCCGCTCCGTGACTCTCTGGCCCGATGCCGACGATCCAGGCCGCGCCGCCATGACCACCGCCGCCGAACTGATCCGCCAGGCCGGGGCCGCCTCGGTGCGGGTGCTGCGCCCCGAGACCCTGGCAGAACCGGGCGAAGCGTTGCCCAAGGGCTGGGATGCAGCCGACGCCCTGGCCGATGGTTGGACCCCGGAACGCCTGGCCGCCACCCTGGCCCGGTCGGATGCCTTCGAAGCAGTTGAGCCGGCCCCGGAAGAAGCCAAGCCCACCAAGCCGGGCAGCAATGACAAGCGCCGCCCGGCCAGTACCCGGCCACCGGAATTCATCGTGGACGATGGCGGGGTGCACGTCATTCGCCAAGGGCCGGACGGGGATTTTTTTCCGCCGGAGTGGATATGCAGCCGCCTTGATGTGACGGCCCGCACCCGCAGCGAGGACGGCGACGCCTGGGGTCGCCTCCTGGAATTCAAGGACGATGACGGCACCCTGCACCGCTGGGCCATGCCCATGGAAATGCTGCGGGGCGATGGCCTCGACTACCGGGGCGAGCTGTTGCGCCTGGGACTCCAAATCGCCCCCGGCCCCCGGGCCAAGGACGCGCTGCACCGCTACCTATTGACCGCCCCCACCGAGGACCGCGCCCGCTGCACCGACCGCACCGGCTGGCATGGCCGCGCCTGGGTGTGCCCGGATTACGTGATTGGCGAAGCCGCCGCCGGGGAGCGGGTGATTTTTCAAAGTGACACGGTGCGCCATGCCCATTTCCGCCAGCGGGGGAGCTTGGACGATTGGCGCCGGGAGATCGCCGCCCGGTGTGTTGGCAACTCCCGCTTGGTCTTCGCCGTATCCGCCAGCTTCGCCGGGCCGCTGCTGCACTTCCTGGGCCTGGAAGGGGGCGGCTTCCATTTCCGGGGGGATTCTTCCTGCGGCAAGACCACCGGCCTACAGGCTGGGCGCAGCGTGTGGGGCGGACCTGAATTCCTGCAACGCTGGCGGACCACGGATAACGCCCTGGAGGCCATCGCCCAACAGCATTCCGATTGCTGCCTGTATCTGGACGAACTGGCCCAACTCGACCCCCGATCTGCCGGGGAAGCCGCCTATTTGCTGGGCAATGGGTCTGGCAAAGCCCGGGCCGGGCGCATGGGGGGCTTGCGAGCCCGGCAAAGCTGGCGGCTGGTTTACCTTTCAGCCGGCGAAATCGACCTGGGGGGCCACATGGCCCAGGCCGGCAAAGAACAAACCGCCGGCCAGGCGGTGCGGCATCTGGATATTCCCGCCGATGCGGGCGCCGGCCTGGGTGCCTTCGAAACCCTCCATGACGCCGTAGACGGGGCGGACCTTTCCCGCCTCATCAACGAGGCCGCCCGCAGCCACTACGGCACCGCCGGCCCGGCCTTCCTTTCTTTCCTGGTGGAAAAGTTCGACGCCTTGCCGGGTGCCTTGCGCCGGGCGCAAGACGCCTTCATGAGCGCCGCCAAACTGCCCGAGGGCGCCTCGGGGCAAGTGATTCGGGCCGCCCAACGCTTTGCCTTGGTGGCTGCCGCCGGGGAACTGGCCGGGGCCGCCCAGGTGACAGGCTGGCCCAAGGGGGCCGGTAATGCTGCCGCCCTGCGTTGCCTGGCCGCCTGGCTGGAAGGCCGGGGCGGATCGGCCCCCCAGGAAGAAATGAACCTGCTGCGCCAGGGGCGCCGCTTCTTCGAAATGCACGCCGAAAGCCGCTTTACGGACTATGGCCGGGCGGACCGGGAAGACGACCACGCCCCCCGCACCATGCTCCGGGCCGGGTGGAAGAAGGAAATCCGCAGCGCCATCACCGAGAAGGTGGAGGACGTGGTTTTTCTGGTGATGCCGGAAGTCTTCAAGAGTGAGATTGC
>JAEUNX010000023.1 GCA_016791025.1 Zoogloeaceae bacterium
GATCGAGCGCTACCGTCTTGAGGAGTTCGTGCGGGCCGCCGGTGGGTCCCTCGACACCGAACGCGGGGCCGATTAGTCAGGCCCGCGTTGGCCTCGTGACCCCGGTCCGACTGGTGGTCATCGGCAAAGAAGCCTCCCCGATCGGGGAGGCTTTTTTTTCGGCCATTTGCTGCGGGCGGAGGGTGAGACGGGGCCCGGCAGATTTGCTTTCCCGACCTGTTCCAGCCCAGCGACCGGGCCGCCGTGGGCGGCGATTTGCCGCGCCTTCGCCGGCTTGTCCCAATATTAGCCGCTCATTCTTTCGGGCCTTTTCTTGCTGTTCGATCTTGGGACGTGGCGGGGGGCGGAGAGCCGGGGTGGGGTTGGGTAGGTGTTAAAAAAACAATAATAAACAGTTTCTTACGAGATAAATCAGGCCTCGCCGCCGGCTTGGCACAGGCGTTGCACTAGGTATCCCCGCAAGCTGCCGCGGCGACGGGGCCGGGCGCGGGCGAAGCAGGGCACCCTGGGTCGAACCGCGTCACTCCCCTCCTCGAGTCCCTGGTCCCGGCGCTTGCCTCGTGATCAACGAAGGGAGACACCCGTGGCAAAACTCATACACGCGATGATCCGGGTCATCGATCTGGAACGGTCGCTGTCGTTCTATCGCGACGCCTTTGGCCTGGCAGAAGCCTACCGCCTCGATTTTCCGGATTTCGCCCTGGTCTATCTGCGCAATGCGGATAACGACTTCGAGCTGGAACTGACCCTCAACAAAGGCCGCACCGAGGCCTACACCCACGGGACCGGCTACGGTCATGTGGCGGTGTGCGTGGATGACGTGGTGGCCGAACACCGCCGCCTGGCGGCGTTGGGCGTGGGGCCCACCGACGTGAAGGACTTCAAGGATGGTGAGGCGCTGATCGCGCGCTTCTTCTTCGTGCAGGACCCCGATGGTTACAAGATCGAAGTCCTCCAGCGCCACGGCCACTACCAGTAGGTGCGGCCAGCCGCACCCCCAATAACAACGGAGAGAGACAATCATGACGGAACAACCGATCACCTTCGACGCCCTGGATTTTCCGCGCCGCGGCCGGCGGGCGTTTCTCAAGAACAGCGGCGTGTTGCTGGGCACCCTGTGGGCGGGTTCCAGCGCGCTGATGGCCTTGGCCCCCAGCCGCAGCTGGGCCCTCGAAATGTCCACCCTTGACGAAGCGACCGGGCGGAATCTGCTCAGCTTTTGCCGCCGCATCTTCCCCCACGACACCCTCGACGATGCGGTGTATGCGCTGGTGGTGAAGGATCTGGACGCGGCTGCGGCCAAATCGGCGGAGGTCAAGCAGATGCTGGCGGATGGTTCGGCCGCCCTCGACAAGGCCGCCGGCGGTGCGTGGTTGAAGCTCACCCCGGCCGCCCAGGACAAGATCGTGGCCGGACTGGCCGGCTCGCCGCTTTTCAAGAAAGTCCATGGCACAGCGGTGGTGTCGCTCTACAACAACGAATTGGCCTTCGCCCACTTCGGCTACGAAGGCAATGCCTTCAACCACGGCGGCGGCTACCTCCTGCGTGGCTTCAATGATCTGAAGTGGTTGCCCGACCCGACCCCCGCCGCCAGCCCGGCGCCCTTCACCGGCGCCTGACCCGACAAGAACAACAGGAGGAGATATTCATGGTTACGTACGCACATCACGACGACTCGGTGGTGGTCATCATAGGCTCCGGCGCGGGGGGTGGGACCCTGGCCAACGAGCTGTGCCAGAAGGGCATCAAGGTGGTGCTTCTGGAAGCGGGCAAACGGCAATCCCCGGCCACCTTCATCAACGACGAATGGGCCGCCTTCGGCCAGCTGTCCTGGACCGACAAGCGCACTACGTCTGGCTCTTGGCGAGTGGCGAAGGACTTTCCCAACCTGCCGGCGTGGATCTGCAAGACAGTGGGCGGCACGACCACCCACTGGGCGGGAGCTTCATTGCGCTTCCAGGAGCACGAATTCCACGTCAAGACGCTGTATGGGGAAATGGCGGGGGCCAACCTCCTCGACTGGCCCCTGACCCTGAAGGAGCTTGAGCCCTACTACGCCCGGGCTGAGGACAAGATGGGGGTGACCCGCACCCATGACATCCCCGGACTTCCCGGCAACAACAACTTCAAGGTGTTCTACAACGGCGCCCGCAAAATGGGGTACGGGGCGAGCACCGGCCACATGGCGATCAACAGCCAGCCCCGGGCTGGGCGCGGGTCTTGTCAGCAATATGGCTTCTGCTTCCAGGGCTGCAAGAGCGGGGCCAAGTGGTCCACGCTGTACACGGAAATCCCCGCCGCCGAACAAACCGGCAAACTTGAATTGCGCACCGAGTGCCATGTGGCCCGCATCGAGCACGACGCCAAAGGCCGGGCGAACGCCGTCGTCTACTTTGACAAGGATGGCAAGAGCCGGCGGCAGAAGGCACGGGTGGTCTGCGTGGCCGGCAACTCGATCGAGACGCCACGGCTCTTGCTGCTCTCGGCCTCTAACATGTTTCCTGACGGGCTGGCGAACTCCTCCGGCCAGGTTGGCAAGAACTATATGCGCCACACCACCGGGTCGGTCTATGCCACCTTCAAGGAGGAGGTGCACATGTACCGGGGCACCACCATGGCCGGAATCATCCAGGACGAGGCGGAGCACAATCCCAAGCGGGGCTTCGCGGGCGGCTACGAATTCGAGACCCTGTCCCTGGGCCTGCCCTTCATGGCGGCCTTCCTGAATCCAGGCGGCTGGGGCAAGGATTTTGGCGAGGCCCTCGACAACTACGCCCACATGGCCGGCTTGTGGATCGTGGGGGAGGACATGCCTCAGGAGTCCAACCGGGTCACGCTTCATGGCACCGAGAAGGACCAATGGGGCCTGGCCATTCCCAACGTCCATTACGACGACCACGCCAACGACATTGCCCTGCGCCAGCACGCCTACAAGCAGGCCAAGGCGCTCTACGAATCGGTTGGGGCAAAGAAGGTCTACGAGGTGCCGCCGTACCCATCGACCCACAACCTCGGGACGTGCCGGATGAGCGCCAAGGCGCGGGATGGGGTCTGCAACAAGTGGGGACAGACCCACGACGTGCCCAATCTCTTCATCTCCGATGGCAGCCAATACACCACCGGAGCGGCGGAGAACCCGA
>JAEUNX010000030.1 GCA_016791025.1 Zoogloeaceae bacterium
CTCGCGTGGTCCGGCGCCCCCGCCGGCACCCGTTCCTTTGTGGTGATCTGCCACGATCCTGACGTCCCCAGCCAAGGCGACGACGTTAACCAGGAAGGCCGCACCGTGCCCGCCAGCCTGCCCCGGGTGGATTTTTTTCACTGGGTGCTGGTCGATCTCCCCGCCACCACCACCGAGATCCCTAAGGCCAGCCACTCCACCGAAGTGACCCCCGCCGGCAAGCCCGGCCCCGCAGCCCCCGGCGGCGCCCGCCACGGCATCAACGACTACACCGCCTGGTTTGCCGGCCACCCCGACATGGGCGGCGACTACTACGGCTACGACGGCCCCTGCCCCCC
The DNA here is from genome assembly GCA_016791025.1 of Zoogloeaceae bacterium. Lineage (GTDB taxonomy): Bacteria > Pseudomonadota > Gammaproteobacteria > Burkholderiales > Rhodocyclaceae > JAEUNX01. Next base: position 339 of record JAEUNX010000030.1, read on the forward strand.
GTGGAACGACGAGATTCCCCACCACTACGTGTTCACCGTGTTCGCCCTGGATGTGGAGCGCTGCCCGGTGGAAGGCCGCTTCGGCGGCGCCGACGTGCGGGCGGCCATGGCGGGGCATGTGCTGGGTCAGGCGAGGTTGATGGGGCGGTATAGCCTGAATCCGGCAGTCAAGATGTAGCTTTGGGGCGACACCTTGCAATCATGCAGCACTGGCGGACACGAGCTGACGCGCTCGCTTACCTAGAAACGCAGCGCAAGACTCAACTAATAGTTATCCAGCAGACACTCGACACGATTGACAAATGCGTTGACTCGTACGAGTTGAACGCTGGCACAGATGCGTACCTCAGAATTTGCGGACTCACTTTGCTGAAGGCAAAGCATCTTGCCATCGGTGCCTACAGCCTGGTGTTGGACGGTCTGGCACAAGAGGCAGGTGCAATTGCCCGTCCGCTCATCGAATACACGGAACTGCTCACGTATTTTAGAAAGTTCCCCCATATGGTCGATAGCGCTATCGACAACACCCTTCCAAAAGCCGGTGAGCGTGCAAAAGCAATTTCGGGGATGTTCAAAGAATTTCGCGATCACTTGAACACACACGCGTCGCACAGCTCCTACAGTCATCATTCGCTCGCACACCTCCTTGAACAAGGACCAGGCACCTTTCGATTTAAGAAGGCACAGGAGATGGTCCCTCACGTTCTGGACCGAAACATCCGCGATGTGACTATTCAGGTGTACTTTCTTCTCCGGGAAGCGGTGCTCGGGCTAGAAGGAAAAGAGCAGGCTCTCTTTTTGGAATTGGCATCTATAACTGAAACCCTACAAGTGAAACTGATACAGGAGTTCGACCTCAGTAGCGAAAAAAAACAGTAAGCATAGGATCAGATCATTAGTTCAATCTCCTGTCGCAGCGCCCTCTCTTCTTGGGTCCGCTGCCCCACGCCACCCCCTGGGAACCCGCTGAATCAGACCCAAGCCGCTGGTCATGTCCCCCACCTGCACCGGGTGCCCCAGGGCTTCGAGGAAGGGTCTTGCCCGTTCGGCGTCCGTGCCGACCTCCAACTCGGTGGCGCCATTGCGGCTGCCGATGTGGGGCTGGGCGGCCACCTCGGCGGGGCTCATCTGCCAGTCCAATAGCCCGACCAGGGCCTGGGAGACGTAGTTGGGAATGCGTGAGCCGCCAGGGGAGCCCAGGGCGGCCACCAGCCGCCCGCTGCGGTCGAAGACCAGGGTCGGCGCCATGGAACTGCGGGGCCGCTTGCCCGGCGCCGGGGCGTTGACGCCCTCGGGGCGAAAGCTGAAATCCGTGAGTTGGTTATTGAGAAGAAAGCCCGCCACCAGGATGCGGCTGCCGAAGGCGTCTTCGATGGAGGTGGTGAAACTGACGGCGTTGCCCCAGCGATCGACGATCGAGAGATGCGAGGTGGAAGGCCGCTCCAGCGCCGCGTCGGCCTCACCCCGCGAACCGGTGCCCCGCGGCGCGCCAGGTTCCGCCTTACCCCCGCTCAGGTCGAAGCGGATCGCCGCCGCCCGCTGGACGAGGTAGGCCGGCTCCACCAACCCCGCGGCCGGCACGTCGGCAAAGGCCGGGTCAGCCAGGTAACGGTCCCGGTCGGCGTAGGCCAGCCGCCCCGCCTCGGCGAAGAGATGGGTGAAGAAGGCGCGCAGCGTTCCCGCCTCGGGGCGCACCTGGGCGAGGTCGAAGCGGGCGAGGATACCCAGGGTCGCCAGCACCGTGGTGGCGCCGGAACTGGGGGGCGGCATGCCGCAAATCCGGTAGCTCCGGTACGGCCCACACAGGGCGGCGCGGCGGATGGGCTGGTAGGCGGCAAGATCCGCTTCGCTCAACGCCCCGGGGCGGGGATGGGCGGCCACGGCGGCGACCATGGCCCGGGCGATCTCGCCCCGGTAGAACGCCGAAGGCCCCTCCTCCGCGACCCGCCGCAGGGTGGCGGCCAGGGCGGGGTTGCGCAGGGTCTCGCCGGGCGCCAGGGCCGTGCCGTCGGGATGGTAGAAGAGCGCCCGGGCGCCAGCGTCCTGGCGCAGATCCGGATCCCGCGCCAAGAGCTGGGCAAGCCGTGGCGACATGGCAAAGCCCGCCTCGGCCAATGCAATGGCCGGCGCGAACAGGCGCCGCCAGGGCAGCTTGCCATGCTCCCGATGCGCCAGGGCGAGCATGGCCACCACCCCCGGCACCCCCACCGAGCGGCCGCTCGCCACCATCTCGCGGAAGGGGCGGGGCTGGCCCTGGTCGTCCAGAAAGACCTCGGGCCGCAGGGCGGCGGGGGCGGTTTCGCGCCCGTCGTAGGCGTCG
>JAEUNX010000058.1 GCA_016791025.1 Zoogloeaceae bacterium
CAGCGCCGCCTCTTCCCGGGGGAGCGCGCCAAACCAGGCCATCCCGGCGGGCAGACTCTCCGCAAGCATCGCCCCATGGCCGGGGCTGCCGACCCGGTTGGCCAGGGCGCCGGCAAAGGGCAGGCCGGGTCGGTAAGTCGCCAGCCCGTGGGCCACCGCACCGAAGGTCTGGGCCATGGCCGAGCCATCGATGACCACCAGGACGGGCAGGCGGAAGCGCTCGGCGATGTCGGCGGCGGAAGGACGGCCGTCGAAGAGCCCCATCACCCCTTCCACCAGAATGAGATCGGAGGTTCGCGCAGCGTCGGCAAGGCGCCAGGCCACTTCCTCCTCCGCCATCATGCCGAGATCGAGGTTGAAGACCGGCTGGCCACTCGCCACCGCCAGAATCTGGGGATCGAGGAAGTCCGGCCCACATTTGAACACCCGCACCCGCCGGCCCGCCTGCCGATGCCAGCGAGCGAGGGCGGCGGTGACCGTCGTCTTCCCCTGGCCGGAAGCCGGCGCGGCCACCAGCAGGGCCGGGCAATCCAGGGTCATAGGGAGGCGCCGCCCTGAAACCAGCCAAATCGCGACTGGAGGCTTACCACGTCCCCCACCACCACCAAGGCCGGCGGCTGCAGCCCCGCCGCCCGCACCGCCGCCGCCAGGGTAGCGAGATCACCACTCACCACCTGCTGGTCCGGCAGCGTGCCATGGCGCACCACGGCGGCGGGGGTCGAAGCCGGCAGCCCATGGCGGATCAGGTCCTCACAGAGGGTCTCCAGCCGCGACAAGCCCATGTAGAAGACCACGGTCTGCCCGCCCCGCGTGAGGGCTGGCCAGTCCAGATCCAGGGCTCCGTCCTTGAGATAGGCGGAGGTGAACACCACGGACTGGGCGAAGGCGCGATGGGTGAGGGGAATGCCACTGTACGCCCCCACCCCCGCTGCCGCGGTGATGCCCGGCACCACCTCGAAGGGCACCCCCGCCGCCGCCAGGGACTCTGCCTCCTCGCCCCCCCGGCCGAAGATGTAGGGGTCGCCGCCCTTGAGGCGCACCACGCAAAGGCCCGTCTGGGCCAGACTCACCAGGAGTTCGCCGATCTCGGGCTGGGGCACGCTATGGTCCGCCCGCTTCTTGCCGACATAGATGCGCTGGGCGGACGGCGCCACGAGATCCAGGATCTGGGGCCCGATCAGGTTGTCGTACACCGCCACATCCGCGGCTTCCATGAGGCGCAGGGCCCGCAATGTGAGCAGCTCGGGGTCCCCCGGGCCGGCCCCCACGAGGTACACATGGCCGGGGCGGGCGCCGGGACGCAGGGGCAGCGAACGTGGGCTTGAAGTCATGACGCGAACGCAGCAAGGTGGCGATAAGATGGATTCTCTCCATGTTTCATCGTTTGTGCACCATGAGCCGCCTGCCGCCGCGCTATTTCCATCTCGTTTTTTCCCTCGTCATGGGCACCACCATGGTGACCATCATGACTGCCGTCGTCACCCTGACCAATGTCGGTCCGGCGCCGGACTTTCTCGCCCGCTGGGGGCGGGCCTTTGTGGTCGCCTGGATTGTCGCGGTGCCGCTCCTCTTCTTCGTCTCGCCTAAGGTCCGTCTCCTCACCGGGCGGCTGGTGGTACCGCCGGCCTGAGGGTTAGAACTCCATGCCCGGCATCGCGCGCACGCCGGCCTGGAATGCGTGCTTGACGAGGCCGACCTCGCTCACCGTGTCGGCCGCACCGACCAACCCCAGCGGCGCGGCGCGCCCGGTTACGACGACGTGCTGGGCCTGGGGCCTGCGAGCCAAGGTGGCGAGCACCGGATCGAGCTCCAGCCAGCCATACTTGAACGCATAGGTCAGTTCGTCCAGCACCACCAGGCCGATGGCCGGATCGGCCAGATAGCCTTGCGCCACCGCCCAGGCCGCCTGGGCGGCACGGGCGTCCCGCGCCTGGTCCTGAGTCTCCCAGGTGAAGCCCTCGCCCATCACATGCCAAACCACGCCTGGCTGGCAGCGAAAGAAACCTTCCTCGCCGGTATCCGAACGGCTCTTGACGAACTGGATCACCGCCACCCGCAGGCCGTGACCAAGGGCGCGCGCCACCAGACCAAACGCCGCACTGGACTTGCCCTTGCCATTGCCGGTATTCACCAGCAGGATCCCGCGGGCGTCCTGGGCCTCGGCGATACGCTGGTCCACTATCGCCTTCTTGCGCGCCATCCGCGCGGCGTGGCGCGCACCGCGCCCATCATCCGCCGCGCTTACCATTGCCTGGCACCCTGCGAACATCGGCGAGGGGGGTGTTGAACTTGGGGCATGGGGAATCGACTCCTAAAAGACTTCAATCGGGAATGAAATGGGCGCGGCCGGCGACCTCGATCTGGCGCAGGGGATGACCGAAGGCGCGGGACAAGGGCTCGGCTTGCAGGACCTCGGCCCGCCGGCCGGCGAGCACGCCACCGACGCCATCGAGGAGGATCACCCGGTCGGCATAGCGCGCGGCGAGATTGATATCGTGAAGAACCATGACCACGCCCCGGCCTTCACGCGCGAGCGCCTGGAAGAGATCCAGGATGGCGATCTGGTAGTGGAGGTCCAGATGGTTGGTCGGCTCGTCGAGCAAAAACAGGGTTGGCGCCTGGGTGAGGAGCGCCGCGATGGCGACCCGCTGACGCTCACCGCCGGACAGGCTCAACACCTGGCGGCCCTCGAAACCCTCCAGGCCGACCTGAGCCAGGGCCCCGCGGGCCAGGGCGATGTCCTCCGGCCCCTCCCAGCGCCAGCGCCCCAGATGGGGGTGTCGCCCCACCAGGACGGTCTCCAGTACTGACGCGGCAAAATAGTCGGGCTGCTGCTGGACCAGGAGCCCCCGCTGGCGGGCCAGTTCTCCGGCAGGCCAGGTCGAGAGATCCCGCCCGGCCAGGGCGACCCGCCCCACCGTCGGCGGGCGCAGTCCGGCTAGGGTATGTAGGAGCGTGGTCTTGCCGGCGCCATTGGGCCCCAGCAGCACCAGGCATTCCCCCGCCCGCAAGCTCAGAGAAAATTCGCAGCATAGCCAGCGATGCCCCACCCGCACCGCCAGCCGGTCCGCCTCCAGGAGGGCCTCCGGGCTCATCGCGGGTGACGCATGAGCAAGAAGAGGAAGAGCGGCACCCCGATCAGGGCCGTCAGCACGCCTACCGGCAGCTGGGTTGGCGCCATGATCGTTCGCGCCGCCGTGTCCGCCGCCGTGAGCAGGGCACCGCCCGCCAGGGCCGCGGCGGGCAGTAGCAAACGCTGGTCATTGCCCAGCGCCAGCCGCACCAGATGGGGCACCACCAGCCCGACAAAACCCACCGATCCCACCTGAGTCACCGCCACCGCGGTAAGGAGCGAGGCCATCACGTAGATCAGGAGACGCAGGCGCTCGACCCGCAACCCGAGGGCCCGGGCGGGGAGGTCGCCCCGAGCCAGGACGTTGAAATCCCGCGCGTAGGGCAGTACGAGAGCCAACCCGGCGAGGAGGATCAGGAATGCCGGCCACGGCCGGGTGGCGCCCGAGGCGTCGCCGGTGAGCCAGAACAGCATGGACTGCACGCGGATGTCGGTGGTCATCACCAGCATGAAGCTCACCGCCGCGCCACAGCCCGCCGCGACGATCACGCCGGTGAGCAGCAGGCGGGTGGGGGTCCACGCGCCATCGCCGCGGGCCAGGCCGAAGACCAGGCAAGTGGCCGTCAGGGCGCCGGCAAAGGCCGCCCCATCCACCACCCACGCCGCCGCGCCCAGAGCTATCGCCCCCAGGGCCCCCACCGCCGCACCACCGGAGATGCCCAACACGTAGGGATCGGCGAGGGGGTTGCGCAGGAGGATCTGCATCAGGGTCCCCGCCAGCGCCAGGAGGGCACCGCAGGCGTAGGCCGCGAGAGCCCGGGGCAGCCGGAGCGTGCGCACGACATCGGCCGCGCCGCCGCCTGGGCCTAGGCCCAGGGCGGCGGCCACGTCAGCCCAGGAGACGGTGACCTCCCCCGCGTGGAGGGCGAAAGCAAAGGCCAGGGCCCCCGCCAGGGAGAGTCCGCCCAACACCCGCAGACAGCGGGTGAGGGGACGGCCGAGGGCATCCCTCCCGGCCAGGGATGGCGCCGGGGCCGCCCCGGGGACGCTGGCCACTAGGCGCCCCTTCCCATGGGTTGAGGGAGCCCCGCAGCAGTCCAAATCCCGCGACGGCATGCTTTGCGCCCCTCAGGTTGCCCCTTGGCCATCACCCCCCTTTTGCCGACTTGCCGTCACAGGGTCGGCTGGTAACGCAAGGTGAAGAACACGCCCCGGCCAGGCTGATTGTAGAACGCAGCGGTGTGATAGTCCTTGTCGAGCAGGTTCTCCAGACGGGCCTGGAGGCGCCAGTCGCGGTTGATCAGATATTCGGCACGAAGGTCCACCGTGCCATACCCTCCGAGCCGGCGGGTGTTGGCCACGTCGTCGTAACGATGGCCGGCCAGCAGCCAGGTGGCCCCCACCCGATACGGGCCGAAGCTGTGGTCGGCATCCAGCCGCAGGCTCTGCTGGGCCCGTCTCGGCAGGACATTGCCACGATTGGCGCCATCGGAGCGGTTCTCCGGGTCCAGGAGGCTGAGATTGGCGTTGAGATCCCAGTCCGCGAGGCGCCCACCCCAGGTCGCCTCCAGCCCTCGAATGCGGGCGGTATCGATGTTGTTGGGAGCGAAGATCGACGAATCATAGGCAATGAGCTGGTCCACGTGGCTTTGGAAGACGCTCGCCGTCCAGCGGCCGATCGGCGCCTGGCCGGCGAGGCCGATTTCCGTGCTGCGGGCCTTTTCCGGCTTGAGGTCGGGGTTGCCGAAGAAGGGGAAATACAGTTCGTTGAAGGAGGGCGCCTTGAAGGCGGTGCCGTAGGTGGCGAAGGCCCGCAGGGCCGGGCCAAAGTGGTAGCCCCAGGAGACGCTGCCAGTCCCATGGCGACCAAATTGCTCGTTGTCGTCGCTGCGCAGGGCCACTTGCACTTCCTGGGGACCGTAAGTTCCCTGGTACTGGGCATAGACGCCCTTGTTGTCGCGGGATGTGACCGGGTAAGCGGTGTCGCTCCCGACCTTGTCCCGCTGATAGTCGTAGCCCACCGTCACGAGCTGGCCCCGCCCCAGGGTAACGTCGTTCTGGATGGAGAAGAGATCGCGGTCGGTATCGAATCGCCCGGCGAAAACACCATCCTTGTAGTTGTCCGAATGGTCCTTGCTCTGGCCCACCGACACAATCGCCTTCCAGGCCGCCAGGGGCGTCACCGTGAGCTTGGCGCCGGCGGATTCCACCACCGTCCGGCTTTCATTCTGGAAACTGCCGTCATAGTGGTTGTCGCCCTTGCTGCGCAGCCAGGTGAGGTCCACCTCGGCGTAGTCGCCCAGGCGCATGCCCCCGCGCAGGGACCCCGCCACCTGGCGATAGGGATCCCGGTCCGGCTCGTCGGTGAAGCAGCCGGCGAAATTCGGCGCCCCGCGGCCGGAACAAGCGTTGATGCCGTCAGTGTCGAGGTAGGAGACATTGGCATTGAACCAGGCATCCTTGCCGCCACCAGAGATTCCCGCCCCCGCCCGATAGGTGTGATTCGATCCCGCGCCGACCATGAAAGAGGGGGTGAGCGGGCCACCGCCACGTTTGGTGAAGATCTGGATCACGCCACCGATCGCCTCCGAGCCATAGAGACCGGAGCGCGGGCCGCGAACGATTTCGATGCGGTCGATCTGTTCGACCGGAAAATCCTGAATCGAGGCCGAGCCCAGAGTAGCCGACCCCATCTTGATGCCATCGATCAGGACCAGAACATGATCCGACTCGGTCCCGCGCAGGAAAATCGAACTGGTCTTGCCCAGGCCGCCGTTGTTGGCCACGGAGATGCCGGGCTGGCCGGCCAGAAGATCGCTCAGGGACTGAGGTTGCTGGCGCTCGATATCGGTCCGGGTCAGGACAGTGACGGAGGCCAGGGTGTCGGATTCACTGCGTGGAGTTCGGGTAGCGGTCACGATGACCGGATCACCTTCGCTATCGACGGCGTGGGCAGGCAAAGGGGCGAAGGCGGACGCGACCGCCAGGGCGGCCAGAGAAACACGGATGGTCATGAAGGGGCTCCAAATCCCGGCCGCGCGTCCCCGCGGACCGGATGATCGATCAACCGGAAGTGCGGGAATCGGGAGCAATTTCGGCCCGTAAGCCGGTTGCCGCCACCCCGCAGCACTTCCGCCAAAACGTTCCGGGCCGGTCTCCGGGCTGGTGGCTTCCAGCGCGCCAAGGCGCCGGACGGGGCATCGCCTTCCCGGATCCGGGGATCCAGTGGCGGGGAGATGCTCCGTGTTCCACTTACCGTTGCGGGGGCAGCACAGGCTTTGCGAAGGCTTCGCGCACCTGTTTCCCGATTATCCCGTGGGCCGGATGGCCGTCGGGCACCAGAAACGTGTCACCTTCTTGCGAAGGCGCCGCGATGATAACAGAATCGCCACTTGTGCATTGCACCACCCCCCCTATGGCCTGCGAACTGATTCTGGGCGGCGCCCGCTCGGGCAAGAGTCGATTGGCGGAAGTCCGCGCCGCTGCCGACGGCCGTCCCGTCACGGTAATCGCCACCGCCGAGGCCCTGGATGCCGAGATGGCCCTGCGCATCGCCCGCCACCGGGCGGACCGTCCCCCCCACTGGCGCACCCTGGAAGCCCCCCGGGGTCTGGCCGCAATCCTCGACCGGGAGGCGGCGCCGGATCGCTGCCTGATCGTGGACTGCCTCACCTTGTGGCTCGCCAACCTCATGGACGGCGCCGATGTCCTGCGGGAGCCCCACGATCTGAGCCATCTCCCCGCCCTGGCGGAGGAGCGGGAGGCCCTCCTGAAGACGCTTCCCGCGCTGCCCGGGCGGGTCCTCCTGGTGGCCAACGAAGTCGGCCTCGGGCTGGTACCGGAAACCCCCTTGGGCCGCCTCTTCCGCGACGAGGCCGGACGCCTCAACCAACAGGTCGCCGCCCTGGCTGAGCGAGTGACCTTCGTCGCCGCCGGGCTGCCCCTGGCCCTCAAAGGCGCGCCTTGAGAATCCGGGGCTGCGTGCTACCATCCGCCGCCCTGGTTTTTCCTCGAACGCCGCCATGTCCTACGCCATTTCCGAGCCCGATTCCGCCTGGGCTCCGCGCCTCCAGGCGCGCATCGACGGCAAGACCAAACCCATTGGTGCCCTCGGCCGTCTCGAACGCCTGGCCCTGCAGATCGGCCTGATCCAGGGCCGACTCGATCCGTCCCTCGCCGCGCCCCACATCCTGGTCTGCGCTGGCGACCACGGCGCCGCCCGGGCCGGCATCTCGGCCTACCCCCAGGATGTAACCTGGCAGATGGTAGAGAACTTCCTCGCCGGGGGCGCAGCCATCAACGTCTTCAGCCGTCAGATGGGGCTGGGGCTGACGGTGGTGGACGCCGGTGTGGCCCACGATTTCGGCCCCCGTGCCGGGCTGGTGGACGCCAAGATCGCCCCGGGCACCGCCAATTATCTCGAGGCCCCGGCCATGAGCGCCACCCAGCGGGATGACGCCCTCGCCCGGGGGCGAGCCCTCGCCCACCAGCTCGCTGAGGCGGGATGCAATGCCCTCGGCTTTGGCGAGATGGGCATCGGCAATACCGCTTCGGCTTCGCTCCTCACCCATTGCCTGACCGGCGCACCCCTGGCCGAGGTGGTGGGCCGCGGCACCGGGCTCGACGACGCCGGCCTGACCCGCAAGCGCCAACTCCTGGAGCAAGCCTTGGCCCGGGGCGGCCGACCTACCGATCCCCTGACAGCCCTGGCCGAGTATGGCGGCTTCGAGATCGCGATGCTGGCCGGTGCCATGCTCGGGGCGGCCGAGCGCCGGATGGTCCTGCTCATCGACGGCTTCATCGTCACCGCCGCCCTCCTCGTCGCCCACGCCCTCGCACCTGCCGTGCTCCCCTACTGCGTGTTCGCCCACCGCTCCCAGGAGCCGGGGCATCAGCGCCAGATGGCCTTCCTTGGCGCAGAACCACTCATGCAGTTGGATCTGCGCCTGGGCGAAGGCACCGGGGCCGCCCTGGCCTGGCCGGTGGTCGCGGCGGCGGTGAATTTCCTCGCGGAAATGGCGAGCTTTGAATCGGCCGGAGTGAGCGGCGCCAGCCCGACCTGAAGCCGTGGGATCCTGGTTGACCACCTTCTGGCTGGCCCTGGGCTACTTCACCCGCCTTCCGATCCCGGCCAGTGTCGCCTGGTCAGCCGAGGCTCAGCGTGCGGCATCCCGCCATCTGCCCCTGGTCGGATGGGTAGTGGCGGCCGGCGGAATCTGCGCCTACGCACTGGCGGCCTGGGCGCTACCGGTAGGTCTGGCGGCAGTGGTGTCGATGGCAGCGACGGTACGGCTCACCGGTGCCCTTCACGAGGATGGTTGGGCCGACACCTGCGACGGATTGGGGGGCGGCTGGGACAAGACCCAAGCCCTTGCCATCATGAAGGACCCCCGCATGGGGAGCTATGGCGCCATCGGCCTCGTCCTCTTGCTCCTGGCCAAGGCTCTGGCCCTCATGACGCTCGCCCCCCAGGGCATCGAACATCTGGCCGCCGCGCTTCTGGCCGGCCACGCCCTGTCCCGCCTGGCTCCGCTGGCAGTGATGCAAACCTTACCCTACGTGCGTGAGGGGGATTCCTCCCGAGCGCAGTCCGCAACTGGCGCGCTGCCGCCGGCGGCCCTTGCCTGGGCCGCCGCCTGGGGCTTGGCGCCCCTGGCCCTGCTCGCCTGGCCATCCGCCCTGGGTGCCTTCGCGGGCGCGACCCTCACGACCCTTTACCTACACCAACTCTTTCGCCGCCGCCTGGGCGGTTACACGGGCGATTGCCTGGGCGCGGCCCAGCAGCTCGCCGAGTTGGCTATCTATCTTGGATTGATTGCTTCATGGAACTCTATCTGATCCGCCATCCTCGGCCCGATGTGGCCGAAGACACCTGCTACGGCCACCTGGACGTCGGCCTGGCTGAGCCCGCCCAGCCGGTGGCCGACCGCCTGCGCCCCCTGCTGCCCGAGTCATTTGACCTCCACGCCAGCCCGCTCTTCCGCGCCCGTGCCCTCGCCGAAATCCTCGGCCGCCCGAGGCTGGATCCTCGGCTGAAGGAGATCAATTTCGGTGAATGGGAAGGGGAAACCTTCAATGCCATCGGCGACGCCCTCGACGACTGGGTGGCCGATCCGATCCATTTTGCCGCGCCGGGGGGCGAAAGCGCCGCCGACCTGGCCGAGCGAGTCTGCGCCTGGCTGGACGAGCTCTTGGCCTCGGGACCCGCCCAGCCCCAGGTCGTGGTAGCCCACGGGGGGCCCTTGCGGGCGATCGCGGGCACCCTGCTCGGCCTGCCGCCCGAGCGCTGGCTCAACCTCGATTTCGCCTGCGGCCAGGCCAGCCGTCTGGACCTTTTTGAATGGGGCGCGCTGCTGCGCTGGTTCAACCGCTGAACCGGCCGCGTCAGTAGGCCTGGGCGTCGTGGCGGATCAGACGCAGGGTCCGCAGGACGATGAGGAGGTCCAGCCCCAGGGACCAGTTGCGCAGGTAATCGAGGTCGTAGTCGATCCGACGCATCATCTTCTCGACGGTCTCGGTCTCGCCACGGCAGCCATTCACCTGGGCCCAGCCGGTGATGCCCGGCTTGACTTTGTGTCGCACCATGTAGCCCTTGATGAGCCCCCGGTAGGTCTCGTTGTGGGCCACCGCGTGGGGCCGCGGCCCGACTACGCTCATCCGGCCCTGAAGGACGTTGATGAATTGGGGTAATTCATCGAGGGAGGTCCGCCGCAGAAAGGCGCCAAACGGGGTGATGCGGCTGTCGCCCTGGCGAGCCTGGACCACCTGGGCGCCGTCTTCGCACACGGTCATGGAGCGGAACTTGTAGACCAGGATCCGTTTGCCATCGAGACCATAACGATTCTGGCGAAAGATCACCGGCCCGGGGGAGGTCAGCTTGACCCCCAGAGCGACCGCCAACATGACCGGCGAGATCAGGATCAGGATTCCCAAGGCCAGACAGAAGTCCGAGACCCGCTTCACCATCCCGTCGATGCCCGTAAAGGGGGATTCGCACACTGCGACCACCGGAATGCTGGCCACATGATCGACCCGACCCTGGATCAGATCGGTCACGAACATGTCGGGAACGAAATAGATCGAGGCGGTGGTGTCCTTGAGGTCGTCCAGGACGTTGAGGATGCGAGGCTGCCCGGTCATCGGCAGGGCGATATAGACGTGGTCGACCGGATGGTTGCGGGCATGGTCACCCAGGTCGCTCATGCGACCGAGATGGTGCCGGGCGTCCATCCCCTTGAGGCGCTTCGGCCCGCGATCATCGAAGATCCCCACCAACCGCAACCCCAGGACCGGATTGTGCTTGATCTCCTGGGCCAACCGCGCCGCATTGTCGTTCCAGCCCACAATCACGACCCGTCGCTGGGCCTCCTTCATCGACATGACGCGCGGAAGCAGGGTCAGCGCACCAAAGTGGGCCCCAACCAGGGCGATGGGAGTGGCCGCCAGCCAGAGAAGCAGGACCTGCGGCGCGAAGTAATGGACATATCCCGTTACGTAACCGAGGACCAGAAGGACGCTGGCCACCACGGTCCAATCTAGGATGACGCGGAAGATTACCCGCAGAGGGCTCTCGGCGAGGTGAATCTCACCGGGAAAGGTCAGCGAAAAGGCGAGCAGCGCGAGGATGACGTAGTGGCCGTCCGGCGTGATTTGGAAGAGGGCGATGGCAAGGAGCAGGGTCAGCACCGTGACCACCGGGTCCAGCAGGGACTCGACCAGGGTCGCCATGGAAAAACTGCCGGAGAAAAGCCCGGTATGCTTTCCGAGTATCGGGCTGGCCAACCCGGACGGGATGGCATTCAATCGTTCAGACATCGTCGCTTCCTTTCCCTACCGCCAGGCCACTGCCCTGCCAGGACTCACACCGGACCCGGAACCATGACAAATGTAAAACCGCGTTGCATTCCCCACCCATGGCGCCACCTCGCGCCCATCATCGGACTCGGACTCCTGGCAGTCGCCGCCAAGGCCGCTGACGAGCCCTTGGGACTGCCCCAAGAGGGCTTCCGGGTCCATCTCACTGAATCCGCACGCTGGGAGAACAACCTGTTCCGCCTGCCGGACGACACCGACCCCGAGGACGGCAGCCCCCGCAGCGACCGCTGGAACCAGGCCACCATTGCCCTTGCCTTCGACCACGCCTACAGCCTCCAGCACCTCTCCGCCCGGCTTGGCGTCACAGACCGTCGCCACGCCAACCATTCGAACCTCGACAGCACCACGGCGGACGGGCACTTGAGGTGGGACTGGGCCCTTGGCAGCGACTGGAACGGCCGGCTGGGCGTTTTCCAGCGGGAAGCCCCGCGGAACTTCGCCGACACCTCCCGCCGCATTCTCAGCATCAACACCCTGCGCCAAGCCGAGGCCGAAGCGACTTACCGCTTGCAGCCCGCCTGGCGGACCCGACTGGGCATCACGACCCGGACCAGCCGCTATTCCGACAGCCAGTCCCGCGGCTCGGAATATGACGAAGCTGCCGTGGAAACCGGCCTCGATTTTCTGCCCCGAACCGGCAACCGGATCGGCCTGACCCTGCGTCAGGCCGAAGGGCGCTATCTGGAGCGGCGCGCGGGGGCCGATACCGGTTATCACCAGACCGACCTTCGCCTTACCGGGGAATGGCGCCTGACGGGCAAAACCGTGACGACCGGCGCCTTCGGCGTGACGCGCAGGGAAGGGGGTGGCCGGCCGGAATTCAATGGCCCGGCGGGGCGGATCGTTGTCGACTGGCAGCCGACCGGAAAACTGGGCCTGAGGACCACCCTGCGGCGGGAGATCGGATCGGAGGACGAGGTGCTCGACAACGATGTGGTGTCGCGAGCCTTGACCCTCGAACCCCGCTGGATCATGACCGCGAAACTCACGCTTCAGGGCATGGCCGAGTGGCTCCGGCGGGACGGAGGATCGGCAGGCGATAGCGGAAACGCTGACCAGCGCACCCGCAGCTTTGGCCTTGGACTCCTTTACCAACCTCGCCCCACGATTAGCGTCGCCGCGTCCTACCAACATGCCACCCGCTCCGCCGCCGACAACCGCCTTGATTACACCGCCCAGACCGTCGGCCTTGATCTGAAGATGCAGTTCTAACTGACTGTCCTGCCCGATCACCCAGGGCGCCTAAAAAATCCGGCGCCTGTCTGCCCCTACAGTACGGGATAAATTTTGCTTTGCATCACATTTTCATGATAGGGCTACATCATATTTCAAGGCACTTTCTCACAACACACCATCATTGCTGATTAAATTTTCTAATTCTCATCTCCGCCTCGCAAATTCGACCCACCCCCCCGGCACCTGCATTCACTGGATTTTCGTGTGTCGAACGCCGTTCAAATTCCTTCATTAGTGCAATATTTCCCCCTTCGCACCTCAATTCGCTAGCCGAAGCCAACCTTTTGCAGGCCAACGGAGAAAGCGCCCCACCCTCTTCCCGCCAAGCCGCCACCCGCAGGATAAATTTTTTTATTCACAAAAAGATACAAACTTGTCCAGGATTTGTTGCAGCGCATATAACTATATTTAGAATAGAACTAACGCATTTCGGAGCTATGCCATGGGAAAGTGGATTCGGGTGTTCAGCATGATGGCAGGGCTCGGCGGGAGCGCACTTTCTGCCCACGCACTGGAAACGGTGGACCTGGGGATTGAATTGCCACCGCCCCCGGCGGCTCATCAAGCAGATCTTGCACAGGGCATGGTCCGAATCTCCGGTGCCCCCCAGGCCCCGGCCGGAACGTGGGGTTTGGTCCCCGCCCGCTTCGTCGGCGGTTTTGGTTCCCCACTTCCGAGTGGGAACACTTCCGGGGTAATGGCCTGGGAAACCCTGACCCTCCGGGACACGGGGCCAGGAGGCGCCACTCCCTCCGGCGTGGCCGGTTGGGGGGCCCAGCTCCTCGCGGCGCTGGCCGCGGTCACGGTCCTGATGTGGCGACGCGTGCATAGCCGGTAAGGCACGATGGCCTTTCCGCGACTCTCGACCCGCCCTGCGCGACTGCGCTCCCGGCGTGCGCCCCCACGCCGGTGCAATGTCGCCATGGCTTCCCGCTGCCTGGGGCTCATGCTTTTGGTCGGCGCAGCGGGATGCTCCCCTGTGGGCGACACGGAAGTCCTGGCCAGGGTGAATGGCACGCCCATTCTCGCCAGTGAAGTCGATCGCGCACTGCGGGTGACCCGCCCACCCGCCGGCGACGACGCGGGAACTGCCCGCCGGCAGGCGGTGGAAAGCCTGGTGGTCGAGGAGTTGTTTGCCCAGCAGTACCTGCGGGCGGTTCCCGGCAGTGCCCATGTCGACCGGGAGGCGGTCAAAGCGGCCCGGCGCGACGCCCTGGCTCAACGCTTCATTGCCCGCCTGATGGAAGACGTGCCGCGCCCGACCGCCGAAGACATCCGCAGCCACTACCGAGCCCACCCGAACCTGTACGCCCGCCGGCAGATATTCGAATTGCGCCAGGTGGATATCCAGGCGCCAGCGGAGCGGGCGGGCGCGATCCGGGGCCAGATCGCCAGCCAACCCGACGTCGAAGCCCTTCTCGCCTGGCTCCGGGCGGAAAACCTGCGCTTTGCCATGAACCTCGCCGAACTCGCCGCCGAGGATCTGCCGCCGCCCCTGGCCACGCGGCTACCCTCGCTGCGGCCGGGGCAGGTAGCCGTCCTTCCCTCGCCGGGAGGCCTCCTCCTCATCCAGCTCGTCGGCGTCCGCAGCGCCCCCCTCGACATCACCACAGCATGGCCCCAGGTTGAAGCCCACCTCTGGGCCGAGCGCCAGAAAGCCGCCGTGGCCGCCGAATTCGCGCGCCTGAGCAAGCTGGCCATGATCAGTTATACGCCGCAGGCGCCACCCGCTCCCGGCGGCCCCCGTGCGCCAGGAAGGGGCACCTGGCCCACCCTGCCGGTGCTCTCGAAGGAGGCGCCATGAGGCGGACTCTGCTGCCCCTTCTGTTTTGGCTCGCCACCCTCGGGGTCGGTGGCGCCCAGGCGGCAAGCGGCCCTGAATACGTCCTGGGATCGGGGGACGTCATCCGGATCACGATATTCCAGAACCCGGACCTCACGACCGAGGTCCGGGTCTCCGAGAACGGCCAGATCACGTTCCCCCTGCTTGGCCCCCTGACTTTGGGGGGGCTCTCCGTGGCAGGGGCCGAGCGCAGCATCGCCCAGGGCCTAAAACGAGGGGGATTCGTCCTCGACCCCCAAGTTGTCGTGCTGCCCATCCAGATGCGCGGAAACCAGGTCTCGGTCCTCGGCCAGTTCAACCGTCCCGGGCGCTACCCCATGGAAACCCTGCCCGTTCGGGTCGCCGACATGATCGCCCTCGCCGGTGGTGTCGCACCCGGTGGTGCTGACGTGGTGGTGCTTACTGGCCGACGTCAGGGCCAGCCCTTCCGACGCGAGATCCCGATTGCCGACCTCTTCGCGCGGGAATCCGCCGTGAATCTCGAATTGGAAGGCGGTGACATCCTTTTCGCCGACCGGGCCGCCACGTTCTACATCTACGGTGAAGTGCAGAAGCCGGGCGCCTACCGCCTGGAGCCGGGCATGACGGTAATGCAGGCCCTGGCCACCGGTGGAGGCCTCACCAACCGCGGCACCGAGCGGGGACTAGAAGTCCATCGTCGCCAGACGGGCGGCCAGGTCACACCCCTGGCGCTTGGCCGTACCGAACGCCTCCAGCCCGACGATGTGGTGATCGTCCGGGAGAGCCTGTTCTAGGAATGCCGCCCATGGACCTGCGCCAGTTGATCCTTCTCCTGCGGGCCCGTCGGGTTCGAGTCCTGCAGATCTTCCTCGCCTGCGCGGCTCTCGGCCTGCTCCTGGCCCTGTTCCTGCCCAAACGGTACACCGCCAGCGTGGTGCTCGTGATCGACGCCAAAGCCGCCAACAACCTCCTGGCGGCCAATCCCTCATCCACGGTTACGCCTGGCTACCTAGCCACCCAGGTGGACATCCTCACCAGCCGACGGGTGGCGGATGGCGCCGCGGCGCTGCCGGCCTTGGCCGAGGACCCGGTCCTCCAGCGCGAATGGAAGGACGACACCGGAGGCGAGACCCCCTTCGCGCCGTGGCTCGGGGCCCGGGTCCAGCGCAAGCTGGAAGTGAGCCCGGTCCGCGACAGCGGCACGGTCACCCTCTCCTACACCTGCGCCGAAGCCGAGCGCTGCGCCCGGGTCGCCAACGCCGTGGCCGACAGCTACATTGGCGTTAACCTCGAAATGAAGGTCGAACCTGCCCGGCAGTATGCCGGCTGGTTCGACGAGCGTACCCGTCACATCCGCGAAACCCTGGAACAGGCCCAGCGCCGGCTGTCCGATTACCAGCGTCAAAAGGGCCTGGTCGCGACCGACGAGCGGATGGACGTCGAAACCGCACGGCTGGCCGAACTGTCCCGTCAGCTCGTGGCCGTGGAGGCCGAACACAGCGCCAGTCGCTCCCGGCGCGCCGAGTCCGGATCCGGCGAAACCATTCCCGAAGTGATCCAGAGTTCGCTCATCGCCAGCCTGAAGGCGGAGCTGGCTCAGCGCGAAGCCCTGCGTGCCCAACTGGCCGCCCGCTATGGCGCCAATCACCCGGAAATGGTCAAGCTCGCCGGGGAGATCGGCGCCCTGCAAAGCCGGATCGGCGCGGAGACCGGCCGCATCGTGGGATCGGTGCGGAACATCGAGCGGGTCAATGCCACCCGCGAGGCCGAGCTGCGGCGGGCAGAAGCCGCCCAGAAGGCTGAAGTCCTCCGCCTCAAGGCCCTTCGCGACGAGGCCGCCGTCCTCCAGAGGGACGTGGAGAACGCCCAGAAGGCCTACGATCTGGTGACGGGCCGCCTCTCTGAAACCAGCCTGGAAAGCCAGGCCCAATCCACCAACGTCTTCATTCTGGTGCCAGCCACCCCTCCCTCCGCGCCCTCCCAACCCCGCCGCCTCCCCCTTCTCGCCCTGTTCTGCGTCCTGGGCGGGCTGCTCGGAGCGGGCACGGTCCTGGTCCAGGAGCTCGTCTGCCGGAGAGTCCGGTCGGCGGCAGACCTCGTCGGCACCCTCGGACTGCCGGTGCTTGGGGTGATTCCCCGCGCACCCATTCCGCCGGGAGAGCCCACATGAAACGTGTCGCCACCCTCGCCAACGCGGCGGAAAGAAGCGCCGTCGAGGTCTCCGGTGCCAGTCCACCCTCCCCATCCCCGACCATCGGCCGTATCCTGGAAGACAGCGGCCGCCTCAGTGGCGCCGATGTCGAGCGCATCCTCGCCGACCAAGCGGCCCGGGGCGGAGAATTTGGCGCCGTCGGCCTGCGCCTCGGTCTTCTCGCACCGCAAGACATCCAGTTCGCCCTGGCCCGCCAGTACCGCTACGAATATTTGTCCGACACCGCCCAAGCTCCAGCGCCGGAGTTGGTGAGCGCGTTTCAGCCCTTCAGCCCGGTGGCGGAAGCCCTGCGCCATCTACGCAGCCAGCTCACCTTGCGTTGGCTGCGGCCGGCCGCAACACCGCCCTGCCTGGCCATCACCGGCATCGGCCGAGGTGATGGTCGCAGCTTCATCGCCGCGAACTTGGCGGTGATGTTCGCCCAGACCGGGCTGCAAACCCTCCTTGTCGATGCCGACCTGCGCGCCCCCGCCCTTCATCGCCTATTCCGGGTGGACAATCGCCTTGGTCTGTCATCGCTGCTGGCCGGGCGCGGCGCCGGGGAAGCCGTGGTGCGCATTGCCGGCTTGTCCGCCCTGTGCGTCCTGCCTTCCGGGCCGGTGCCGCCCAACCCCCAGGAGCTCCTGAGCCAGCCCCTGCTCGCCGACCAGTTTCGCGCCCTTGAGCAGCATTTTCAGGTCCTGATCGTAGACAGTTCGGCGGCCGCTTCGGGGGCGGACGCTGAATTTGTCGCCAGCGCCGCTGGCGCCGCGCTAATCGTCACCCGTCAGGACATCACGCCGCTGGCCGATGTCCAAGCCTTCCACGGCGCCCTCCAAGCCATTGGCATTCCGGTCCTCGGTGCAGTGGTGAATCAATGAATTGCCAAGGGGAACGGCCATGACCACGCTGACCCTGCCCGGGCGGAGCCCTGCCCCCCTGGCTGTGGTCGTCGGGGAGCCAACCCTCCCGCCCTGGGTGCTGCCAACGCTCATGGCCCTGGCCCTGAGCTACCAACTCTGGCTGTGCGGCCTCCACACCCACCTGGGACTGGGGGGCAACGCCCTGGTGATTCTGGCCGAATTGGCCCTGGTGACGGCCTGCGCCCTGCTCCAGGTCCGCCGCGTGCCCCTGGCCCTGGCCGCGGTGCTGATGCTGCTGCTTGCCAATGGGGTCGCCCTGGCCCTGGTGCGGGGGGATCTCGATACCAAGATCTTGCGCGATCTCCTGGTGCCAGTCCTGTTTCTCGGCCTGGGATGGCAGTATCCCGGCCTTGCGACGGGCGACCGGGTTCTCCGCTGGGCCATTTGGCTGGTGCTCGCCTTCGCCGCCTTCGAATTTTGGGCCCTGGACCTGTTCACGCGGTTCTTTGACGTCTACGGTTACTACCTCGCCCGGGGGGTGGGGGATGCCGGCATGGCCGAATACCGATCCGACAAGCTGGTGGCCAGCGGCATCCGGCCGGAAGGCATCGGCCGCACCCTGCTGCCCTTCCTGGGTCCCCATCGGGCGTCTTCGGTATTCATCGAACCCGTCTCCCTAGGAAACTTCGCCACGATCTGTGCGGCCTGGGGCCTGGCCCGGGATCGCGCGCATTGGCGCCAGGGCGCCTTCTTCGTCCTGGCGGCCTTGGTCATGCTGGTATTCGCGGACTCTCGCTTCGGCCTGGGCGCCATTAGCCTGATGGTCCTCCTGCGCCTGGCCCTGTTGCGCGGGAGCACAGGGGTGGCATGCCTCTTCCCCCTCGTCGCCCTGGCGGGCCTGGTGGCCGCAGCCTGGCTCAATGACTCGGCCTATTCCGACTCCTATGGCGGTCGCCTGGCCGTCACCGGACATGTGCTGCTGACCATGGGTCTCGACCAGTTCTTCGGCATCGCTCCGGTCACCGACCCTTACTACGACATGGGCTACCCCTACCTGCTAAGCCGCAACGGCGTGATAGCCACGGTTCTGCTGTGGGCGGCCTGGTGGCTCATGCCGCTGGCCGACGACACCGGCCGACGCTTCCGTGCCTTCGCAGCGCTTTACGTCGCTCTGATCCTGTGCGTGAGCGGCACCTCCGTCTTTGCCCTAAAAACCTCGGCGATCCTGTGGTTCCTGCTGGGCTGCACCGGCGCCCAGTCGGCCACGAGGCGGGTGCCATGAGTCTGCGGGTGCTCCATGTCGTCCGCCAATACCTGCCCTCGGTCGGCGGCATGGAGGACGTGGTCCGCCAGATCGCGCGCCAGCAGCTCGCCATTGGCCAACGCCCTCGCATCCTTACCCTGGATCGCATTTTTCATGACCGCCGCGCCCCACTGGCAGCGGCCGAAGAGGTGGAAGGCGTGCCTGTGCAGCGCTTGCCCTTCGCCGGATCCCGCCGCTATCCCCTCTGCCCTCAAGCCCTGGGCGCCCTGGGCGACAGCGACGTGATCCACGTCCA
The DNA here is from genome assembly GCA_016791025.1 of Zoogloeaceae bacterium. Lineage (GTDB taxonomy): Bacteria > Pseudomonadota > Gammaproteobacteria > Burkholderiales > Rhodocyclaceae > JAEUNX01. The sequence goes on from JAEUNX010000058.1 coordinate 18,602, forward strand.
TGGGGTGGATTTCTTTTTCGACTACCTGGCCGTCACCCGGGGCATCCACCGCCGGCCCTTGGTGGCTTCGACCCACGGTGGTTTCTTCCACACAGCCTTTGCTGCGCCCCTGAAGAGAGCCTATTTCCGCACCGTCACCCGGCGCAGCGCGCGGGCTTACGCGCGGATCGTGGCAACCAGCGAACATGACGGCACGATGTTCGCCCCAATTCTTGGCGATCATCAGCTCGCGGTGATCGAAAACGGCGTCGACATCGCCAAGTTCCACAATGCTGCCGCATCGACCCTCATCCCCACGTTGATCTGCTTTGGGCGCTGGTCGGCGAACAAAGGCCTCGCCGAGACCCTGGACCTCCTCCGTCATCTCCGTGCCGTGGATCCCGCGTGGCGCTTGATCCTCGCCGGGCGTCCCTTCGATCACGCTGCCGTCGACCTGGCGACCTGGGCAGAGGCCCGGGGTGTGCAAGACGCAGTCCGGATCGTCGCCGATCCCTCTGAGAGCGAGATTGCCGCCTTGATTGGCGAAGCGAGCTACTTCGTCAGCCTGTCCCGCCATGAGGGCTTCGGGCTGGCGGCCATCGAGGCCCTGAGCGCCGGGCTGCAGCCCGTCCTCAGCGATATTCCCCCCTTTCGCCGCCTGGTCGAACTCTCCGGCCAAGGCCTGCTGGTGGACCGGAACGACCTGGCATCGGCCGCCGCCAGGCTCGTCGCAGACCACCGCCATGGCGCGTGGAATGCCACCACCGGTGGTCGGCGCGCCGGCATGGCCTTTGCCCAACGCTACGACTGGAGCCAGGTCGCCCAGCGCTATTTCGAGGTCTACGCCGACGCGGAGCGCGGCCGATGAATCCGCCCCGTCTCCTCGCCTGCGCCCTGTTCCTCTTTGCACTTGCCACCTCCGGCGGGGCCCGAGCCGAGTGCCTGGATGGACGCCCACTCCGGGGTGTCAATTTCGCCGGCGCCGAGTTCAATGCCCGCACCCTCCCAGGCATACGCGACCGCAACTACACTTTCCCCCGCCGAACCGACATCGAGTACTTCGCGCAGCGTGGCATTACCACAGTTCGGCTGCCCGTGCTGTGGGGACGTCTCCAGCCGGCCCTGTTCGAACCCCTCGACCCCACCTACCTCGCCGCCATCGCCAAGACCATCGAAGTGACCACCGAGCTGGGCCTGTGCCTGATCCTGGATCTACACAACTACGGCGGCTACGGTGGCCAGCCTCTCGGAAGTGAGACCGCCCCTATTGAGGCCCTAATCGACGTGTGGAAGCGTCTGGCACGCCGCTTTCCCGACGAGCGTCATGTCGCCCTGGGGTTGATGAATGAGCCCCAACGCCTTCCCATCGCCGTGTGGGTGGACGTCGCCCGCCGCACGCTGACGGCCCTGCGAGAAGGGGGGGCTCAGCACCTGATTCTCGTGGCGGGGGGCCGCTGGAGCGGGGTCCACGAATGGTTCAAGACCTTCGCCGGCGTTTCCAACGCCGAGGCCCTGGCGCCATTCCGCGACCCCCTCGACCGCCTTGCCATCGAAGTCCATCAATACGCTGACGCCGACTACTCGGGCACCGGCACCCTGTGTCATCCGCCAGACCATTTCGACCCGATGTTCCAAGCTCTGGCCGCGTGGGCCCAGCGCCACGGGCACCGGCTGTTCCTGGGTGAATTTGGTACCGCCGCCAGCGCGGACTGTCTGGCCAGCCTGGATCGGCTGCTCCATCACGCCAGCGGCCCAACCTGGGCGGGATGGACCTATTGGGCTGCCGGGGCTTGGTGGGGCTCCTATCCTCTGAGCATCGCGCCCCGGCCCGACGGGAGCGATGCCCCGCAGATGGCCATCCTTGCCCGGCACCTGAACTGATGAGTAGCGCCCCCCCCCAGGCCACGCTGCCGTTACCCTCCGCCAACCCCGCCACCCGCAAAGGTGCGGGCACGATCTCGCACTCTATCCTTTGGCTGGTCGCGGAGCGGATCGTCACCACCTTCGCGGTGTTCGGCTCCAATGTCATTGTGATCCGCCACCTCGGCCCAGAAGATTTCGGCCATCTCGCGCTGTTCCAGGTTGCCCTGGCGATCCTCACCATCTGCACCGACTTCGGCCTGCGCCGGGTATTCCTCAGCGTCGGCCGCAGTCGAGGCCTGGCCCTCATCACCGCCGCGACGCTCCGCCTCAAGCTGATCCTGGCCGTCCTGGCCAGCCTTGCCCTGCTCGCCGCCTTGAGCCTGTTCCAGGTCCCGCGCGAGTACGGCCTCCTGCTGGCAGTGATCCTCGCGTCGCCCCTGGATGTCCACGTCTATCGCTTCGAAGCTCGCTTGCGCAACGATCTCCTCGCCCGCATTCGGGTCGCCATGGCTCTGCTCCTCGCCGGCTTCCGGGTCGGCCTGTGCTGGAGCGACCAGGGCCTGGCGGCCATCGCCGCGACCTACGTCCTGCCCGCCGTCGCCCTCAACCTGATCGTCGCCGCTCTGGGCCGCCGCCTCGACGATGGCGGGGATTTCCGGGCCACACCCCGCCGCCTGCGCCGCATCGAGGCCTATCTCGCTCGCCGCAGCCTGTGGGGGTTTGCCGCGGCCCTGGTGCAGCAACTGGCCTGGCGGACCGACCAACTGCTGGTGCGCCATCTCGGTGGTCCGGAAGACCTGGGCCTCTATGCCGCCGCCTACAAATTCATCGAACAAATGCTGATCCTGGTGATGATGGTCAATGGCATCCTCCTGCCCGCCCTGAGCCGGCGCAGCACCGCCACCACCGAGGCCGGCCTGCGTGACATCTACTTCGTGGCCCTGCTTGGCGCCCTCGCCGCCGCCCTGATTCTGGGCGGGGGCGCACCCTGGATCATCCGTTGGGCCTTCGGAGCGGAGTTCGCGCCGGCGGCCCAGGTGCTCGCCATCCTCGCCCTGGCCCTGCCGGGGCTGGTCCTGGCCACGGTCGGAACCCTCTATTACAGCCTTACGGGGGCCGACGCCCAGATGCTGTGGCGAGCCTTAACGGGCCTGCTCCTGGCCGGACTGGCCTGCGCCCTCCTGATACCGCCCTTCGGGGCGGTGGGCGCGGCCTGGAGCGTCGTGGCGAGCCAGTGCCTCGCAGCCTTCGTCATCGACGCCCTGATTCCCGCCACCCGTCGCAACAACACCCTCAAGTTGCAAGCCGTCGCGGACCTCCTGCGGCCGGCCCGCTACCGCGCCATCGTTCACCTGCTTCCCCGGCGAACGCCCATCTCATCCCCCACCCCCCAGGAGACCGAGCCATGAAATTCTCGCTCATACTCGCCACCCTCGGCCGAGACGAGGAACTCGCCCGCTGCCTGGCGTCCATTGCCGCCCAGACCTATCCCAGGATCGAGTTGATCGTCGTGGACCAGAATGACGATGACCGGGTCGCCCGGCGGCTTGCTGCCCTACCATGGACCTGCGAGGTCCGCCACCTGCGCTCATTGCCCGGTCTTTCCCGGGCCCGGAACATCGGCCTGCGGGCCATGACCGGCGATGTCGTGGGTTTTCCCGACGACGATTGCTGGTACGCGCCGGACCTCCTGACCAAGGTAGCCGAGGCTTTGCAAAAGGACCCCTCCCGGGACGGCATTACTGGCCGCTCCATCGACGGTGGCGGCCACCCCAGTGATCCCTTCTTCTCCCGTGAGAATCGCCGTCTCGACCGCTACAACGTGTGGACCAGCGCCATCTCCTACACAATCTTTCTGCATCGCAAGCTCTGCGACGCCGTTGGCCCGTTCGACGAATCCCTCGGTGTCGGCGCCCAGTCGCCCTTCGGTTCTGGCGAGGAGACCGACTACCTGATCCGCGCCCTCGACCGGGGTGCCCAACTCGAGTATCTGTCCGACCTCACGGTCCATCACCCCAACAAGAACCAGATTCCCGGCGCCCAGGGGCTCGCCCGGGTGCGCCGTTATGCAGCGGGAATGGGCCGCGTTCTGGCCAAACAGGCCTACCCCCCCGCCTACCGGACCTGGATGGTCGCCCGCCCCCTGGCGGGGGCCCTAGTGGCGGCCCTGTCCCTGCGGAAAGATCTCTCCCGACTGCGCTGGGCCGTGGCTCGTGGGCGGGTGGAGGGGCTACTGGCCCGTGTCGGACAAGGGGCAAGGGGATGAGCGTGGCGAAAATGCTCGAGAAGTGGACCTGGCGTCTGGCGACCCTGCGCACCATGGGGCGTGCCCTCAGCCGGCAGCCGGGCCTACTTGCCCGACGGCCCACCTACCTTTTCGTACTCTCCCACATGCGAAGCAATACCTCGCTGCTCTCCCATCTGCTGGGTAGTCACCCCGAGATCAGCGGCCATTCGGAAATGGGCATCTCCTACCGCCACGCCTTAGACCTTCTGAAGCTGCGCTGCAAGGTGTTCCTCGACAGCGATGGCCTGGACGGAACCTATGTCCTGGACAAGATCCTGCATGACGACCTGTTGATCCGTGACCCCATCCTGGCCCGTCCGGACCTGCGCCTGATCTTTCTGGTGCGGGATCCAGTGCAGACCCTGCGCAGCATCCTCCACATGGGTTCGCGTGAGAGGACGGCGCCGCAGTGGACGCAAGAGCCATCGGAAGTGACCGATTACTACTGCGCCCGGCTATCCCGACTGGAGTCTTATTTAGGCCGACTCGATCCGGCCAGCCGCGACCGCCGAGCCCTCTTCATGTGTGCTGAAGATCTCCTCGCCGCTCCGGAAGCTGAGTTGGCCCGTCTCTCGACTTGGCTGGACCTTTCAGTCCCTTTGAGCCCCGAATACCGGGTTTTCGAAACCACCGGCCAACCCGGTTATGGCGATCCAGTTGGCCCTATCAAGGCCGGTCGTATCGTCGCCCAGCCAAGCAGCTACCACCATATCACTTTGGATCCGGCGCTGGAGGCGCGCGCTCGGGCGGCTTACGACCACTTCCTCGCCAAATGGTCTGAGCCGGAGACCACCCGTCGGGAGGGGGCGGACGGCACTCCGCCCCCACGACTCACTCAGCAGCCTGCCGTTCAGGGATACTCATGATCTTCGAAGCGTCGTCCTGGCGAAACCCTTTCCGCGGGCTGCGCGGCGACCTGCTCAAGCCGTTCCCGGCCGTGGCAGGCCAAGGCTGGCCCCTCACATTAGCGCTGGGCCGTGAACACGGACGGCCGGAAGGGCTCCGGGCCAGGGTGGCTCTCCTGGGAGGTTGGTCATGATCGCGCCCCCCGCCGCCATCGATTACCGCCTGGTCTGGTTCCAACATTTCCACAAGGCCGCCGGCACCTCGGTGATAGAAATGGCGCGCCAGAACGGCGAGCAGTTCTTTCCGCGTCACGAAAACGGCAATCCCCTGGACGCCGCTGGGCGCCCCATTCCCCTGTGGCAATTTTCGCCAGACGAACTGCTGGCCTTCGTGGACGACTGCCAAAGCCAAGGTGTGAGCTTCGTCGCCACGGAATGGGGCGTACCCCACCTCGAATGTCTTGCGGCCGATCCCCGCGTGCGCCTGGTCACCTGCCTGCGGGACCCCCTCAAGCGCCTCGTCTCCAACTACTACTATGACCTTTACGGCGGCCACACCGAGGCCCGCAGCCTGGAGGCCTACCCGGAATCCGGCCCGGACGCCTTCTGCCACCCCAACTACTACTGCCATATGCTCGGTGCGGAAGCTTGCGAAGCGGCAGCCGCGGGATCCACCCCCTTCCAGCGTGCCCAGGCCCGGCTGGCCCTTTTCGACTACTGTGGCACGGTGGAAGCTGGCCTGGACCGCCTTGCTCGAGCGCTGGGCTGGCAAGCCGCCGATGTTCGAGAGAACACCTCGGATGCCGGGGCCGGCCAACTCGTCAATGACCTGCTCAAGGGGCGGCTGCGCAGCGTTTTCTACCGCCTTCGCTACCCCAAGGCGCCCCCGCCGAAGCACTTCCGTGCCGAATTCCGCCGCCGGAACCAGTGGGACCTGGCGCTCTATGCCCAGGTAAAGGGGCTGAGTCAAAGGACCTCCCTATGACCGTCGCCACCCTGGAGGAATACGCCCGCCGCGCCTACCGTTCGGTCCGGGCCCAGGCACTGCAACCCCTGCTCGCCACGCTGCGCCACGGCCGGCCCCTGCCACCCGACGGCACCATTGAGGTCGTGGGACACTTTCGTGAAGCCACCGGCCTGGGGGAATCTGCTCGCCTATGCGCCCAGGCCTTGGTCCGCCAGGGGCGCCAGGTGGCGGTGCGCGATGTCTCCCGCCGCCAGGAAGTGCCTTTCTCCCTGGACGCAGCCCACACGGCCGACCTCCACCCCGCCTGCCGAATCTGGCATCTCAACCCGCCGATGCTGCCGCCCGCGGCTCTGGGCGTTGGCCTGCGGGCCTTCCACAACAGCTTCAACATTGGGTACTGGGCCTGGGAGCTCGATCGCCTGCCGGCAGAATGGGTTCGTGCCTGCCGGGCCATGGACGCGATCTTGGTGCCCTCCCGTTTCACTGCCGAGGTGATCGCTGAGGCTGCCGCCTGCCCGGTGCGGGTGGTCCCGCACCCCCTTGACCTGCCCCGGGCGGCCCTGGGCCTGCGACACCGCCTCGACCTTCCGGCAGACGCCTTCGTCGCCGCCCTGGTGTTCAATTGCGATTCCAGCTTTGAACGCAAGAATCCGCTGGCCGCCATCGCCGCCTTCCGCGCCGCGGTGGGCGAGGTCGAAAATGCCTATCTGGTGCTGAAGATCAATCGCCAGCGCGCCGCGCCGCACGTCCTGGAGCAACTCGCCGCCGCCATCGCCAACCATCCGCGGATCCGCCTGGAGGGGGATCTCTGGCCGGCGGAGGACATCGCCATGCTACTGGGTGAAGCCGACGCCTACCTGTCGCTGCACCGCTCCGAAGGCTTCGGTCTCACCATCGCCGAGGCCCTCCTGCGCGGCACCCCGGTGGTGGCCACTGCCTACTCCGGCAATACTGACCTCGCCCCGCCGGACCTCTACTATCCGGTACCTGCCCGGCTGATCCCCGTCTCCGACCCCCACCCGGATTTCCGCACCCTCGCCGGCCAGGCCCGCTGGGCGGAACCCGACCTCGACGCCGCCGCAGGCCAACTCCGACGTGTCCATGAGGACCGGACCGATGCCCGCGCCCGGGGCACAGCAGCGCGCCAATATCTCGCCACCTACCTGGCCCATCAGACCTATGGTCACGCCCTCCATCAACTGGAGGCCGTTGGCGCTTCCTTGCCGGCGAGCCAGCCATGAGCGGGGCGGGCCCGCGCCACCTCAACCTGGGAGGCTTCCCCCTTCTCAGCACCCGGTCCGCACCGCTCATCGCCCACCTGGCCCGCCGCCTGGAACGCGGTCGCCAGACCGTCCTGCTGTTCGCCAACACCAATTTTTTTGTCCAATGCGCCGCCCTGCGCGCCCAACTACGCAAACCTGGCGTTCGGTTGGTCAATGACGGGATTGGGCTGGCTATCGCCGCCCGCCTGATCAAGGGCCATCGCTTCGCCGAAAACCTCAATGGCACCGACTTTCTCCCACCGCTCCTGGCGCAGCTAGACGCCCCGGCGTTCCTGATCGGTGGCCGCCCGGGGATCGCGGATCGGGCCGCGGCGACCCTCGCCCGGACCCACCAGGTGCGGGTGGTTGGCACCCGGGACGGTTACGGCGGACTGGACGACCCGGGAGCGGTGATCCGCGCCATCGACGACTCTGGCGCGGCCGTGGTCGTCGTCGCGCTCGGGAACCCCCTGCAGGAACGCTGGATCCTCGCCCACCGCCCCCAGCTCGGGCCGCGTCTGGTCATCGGTGCCGGCGCGCTGCTGGACTTCCTGGCCGGAGAGGTGGTTCGGGCACCTCCCTGGGTACGTGCCCTGCGCCTGGAGTGGCTGTTCCGCCTGGCCCAGGAACCCCGCCGCCTCCTGCGCCGCTACACCCTGGACATCCTCACCTTCCTGCGCCTGTGTCGCGAATGATTCCCCCAACGACACCGCATTGGCCCGCCCTGCCGCCTTGATGCGATAATCGCCGCCAATTTTGGCAACGTGCGGCCCCTGCCGCGCCCGTCCCGCCCATGTTCCTGCCTCTCCCGGACTTTTCCGCCGCCCGCGTGCTGGTGGCGGGCGACGTGATGCTGGACCGCTATTGGCACGGCCCCACGTCCCGCATCTCGCCCGAGGCCCCGGTGCCGGTGGTGCGGGTGCGGGGCGATGAGGTGCGAGCCGGCGGCGCGGGCAACGTCGCGCTGAACGCCGCGGTGCTCGGCTGTCGGGCTACCGTGGTGGGTTTGGTCGGTGACGACGAGGCCGGCCGCCTCCTGACCGAGCGCCTCACCGCCCTGGGCGTTTCCTGCCGCCTCGAGACCGTCGGGGATGCGCCCACCATCACCAAGCTGCGGGTCATCAGCCGTCACCAGCAGCTCATTCGCCTGGATTTCGAGGACGCTTTCGCCGACCACCACGCCCCCCGGGTGGAAGCCGCCCTGTCGGCGGCGCTGGCCGAGGCGGACGCGGTGATCCTGTCGGACTACGCCAAGGGCACCCTCGCCGGGGTGACGACGCTGATCGAAAGAGCCCGGGCTGCCGGCAAGCCGGTGATCGTGGACCCGAAGGGGGACGATTTTTCCCGCTATCGCGGCGCCACGGTGGTCAAACCCAACCTCGCCGAGTTCGAGGCCATCGTCGGTCCCTGCCCGGATGACGCGACCCTCGCCCAGCGGGGGGAGGCCCTGCGGTCCGAACTGAACCTCGAAGCCTTGCTGATCACCCGCGGCGAACATGGCTACAGCCTCCTCCAGCGGGGACGCGCGCCCCTCCACCTGCCCACCCGGGCCCGGGAAGTGTTCGACGTCACCGGCGCCGGCGACACCGTCGCCGCCACCCTGGGTTGCAGCCTGGCGGCGGGCCTCAGTCTGAGGGATGCCACCGCCCTGGCGAACCTTGCCGCCGGCGTCGTGGTCGGCAAGCTTGGCACCGCCAGCGTCACGGTGACGGAATTACAGGAGGCGATGCAGAGCCATAATCCCCTGCCCCAGGGGCATCTGGCGGCGGAGCGGGTGGCCGAGGTGCTGGCCCGGGCGCGAGGGCTTCGGGAGCGGATCGCCATCGTTGGCGGACCCTGGCCCGCCCTGGACGGCACCACCCTGGCCCGCCTGGAGACGGCCGCCCGGGGCGCCGACCGCATCCTCGCCATCGCGACCCGCGACGACGCAGCCGCGCCCTGGCTCCCTGCTCTGCGCAGCGTGGATTGGGTGACCACGGTCGCCGACCTCGAGGAAGCCGCCCGCCTCGCCGCCACCTGGGCGGTCACCGAGGAGCCAGGCGCGCCATGAGCTTCAACCTGCGTTCCCGGGGCGGCCGGATCAAGGCTTGGCTCAACATGCACGTGGTGGATCACGGGTTCGTGCGCTCCGTCTACAACAACTTCTACGATTTGGGGGGCGGCATGTACCGCTCCAGCCAGCCCAGCCCGTCCCAGATCCGTCGCTATCAGCGCAAGCTCGGCCTCAGAACCATCGTCAATCTGCGGGGCGAAAGCCCCTATGGCTCCTACCCGCTGGAGGTGGCGGCCTGCCGCGACTTGGGCATCGAACTCGTGGATCTGACCCTGTATTCCCGCGCCCCACCGTCCCGGCGCCGGATCCACGCCCTGCAGGACACCTTCGCGCGGATTCAGTACCCGGCCCTGCTCCACTGCAAGTCCGGCGCCGATCGGGCCGGGATGGCCGCCGCCCTCTACCGCATCCTGCACTTGGGCCACCCGGTGGACGCGGCGATGCAAGAGCTGGACTGGCGCTACGGCCATTTCAAGGGCGCCCGCACTGGGGTGCAGGATTTCTTCCTCGCCAGCTACCTGGCCTACAACGCCAAGACACCGATCCCCTTCATGACCTGGGTCGATACGATCTATGACGAAAAGGACATGAAGAAACAGTTCCGCGCTGAGGGTTGGGCCAGTCTGCTGGTGGATCAGGTATTACACCGGGAATGAGCGGCGCCACCCCGATCGCCGAGAGCATTCGGTCATGAAGGCGTCCTTCATCCTCTACCGCCGCTTGCTGGGCACCCTACTGCCCTATCGCAAGGTGGTGGCCCTGTCGGTGCTGGCGATGGTCGCCACCGCTGCCCTGGAACCGGCCCTCCCGGCCCTCCTGAAGCCGCTGGTGGACAAGAGCCTGATTGGCAAAAACAGCACGGCCCAATGGCAGGTGCCCCTGCTGTTGATGCTGGCTTTTCTCGGTAAGGGCATCGCCGATTACGTGGCCGGCGTGGCCAGCCAGTGGGTGGCTACCAAGGCCATCACCGACCTGCGCCAGCAGGTTTTCGAGCACCAGATGCACCTCCCGATCTCGGTCCATCAGGGGGAAGTCCCGGGCCGCATGCTGTCCCGCATCCTGTATGACATCCCCCAGGTGGGCAGCGCGCTTTCCAACGCCTGGCTGATCGTGGTTCGGGACACCCTGGTGATCATTGGCCTCACGGCCTATCTGATCTGGACCGCCTGGGAGCTGACGCTGCTCCTGCTCCTCGTCGCGCCGGCCATGGCCTGGATCATCCGCAGCGCGAGCCGCAAGCTGCGTCGGGGCAACCGGGCCATGCAGGAAACCACCGGGCAGATGACCGGCACGGTGGAAGAGAGCCTGGCCGGCATCCGCGAGATCAAGCTCTTCGGCACCCACGGGCATGAGAACCAACGCTTTGCCGACGTCTCCGAACGACTGCGCAAAGAGACCATGCGCACGGTGCGGGTGTCCTCGGCCAATGTCCCGATGGTCCAGGTCATCGCGGCCGTGGCGGTGTCCCTGGTGATCTGGGTAGCCTCCCTGCTTTCCGCCCAGGACCGCCTCACCCCGGGGACCTTCGTCGCCTTCGTCGCCGCCATGGCCATGCTCTTCGAGCCCATGCGGCGCCTCACCAACGTCAACACCGTAATCCAGAAGGGGCTGGCGGGGGCCCAGAGCATCTTCACCCTCCTCGACACGCCACCGGAACCCGATACCGCCTCCGGCGACCGGCCCCGCGCCCGCGGGGATCTCCTGTTCGAGGACGTCAACTTTCATTACCCCGGGCAGGAACACCCCGCCCTCGCCCAATTCAGCCTGGGAATTCCCGCCGGACGCACCGTGGCCTTGGTCGGCGCATCAGGCAGCGGCAAGACCACCACGGTGCAGTTGATTGCCCGCTTCTTCGACCCCCAGAAGGGTTGCATTCGCCTGGACGGTACTCCCCTGACGGACCTGCCCCTGGCCTGGCTGCGGAGCCAGATCGGCTGGGTGGGCCAGCAGGTGGTGCTCTTCGACGACACCGTGGCCGCGAACATCGCCTACGGCCGGCCGGATACGCCCCAGGCCGCCATCATCAAGGCGGCCCGCCAGGCCCACGCCCTGGAGTTCATCGAAGGTCTGCCCGAGGGCTTCGCCACCCGGGTGGGGCCCAACGGCAGCCAATTATCCGGCGGCCAGCGCCAGCGCATCGCCATCGCCCGGGCCTTCCTGAAGAACGCGCCCATCCTCCTCCTCGACGAAGCCACATCGGCCCTGGACAACGAGTCCGAGCGGGCGGTGAAGGAGGCTCTGGCCACTCTGCGGCAGGACCGGACGGTATTGGTGGTGGCCCACCGCCTGACCACTATCCGCGACGCCGACCTTATCGTGGTGATGGAGCATGGCCGCATCGTCGAGCAGGGTCGCCACGACACCCTGGCTGAAGCCGGTGGGGCTTACGCCCGCCTGTTGGCGAGCGGCGAAGGCATTCTGGCCGAACAGGGGGCGGGTTAGCCTCGCTCCGCGCGCACTCCTAACCCCCTGGCATTGTTGCGAGGGGAAGAGGAAGATTCCGAATTGCATTCGGGATGCCCGTCCCCCATCCACGCCCCCCTGAGGAGTTCGCCATGACTTTGCCCTGCCTACGCGCTGTAATGGGATTGATCGCGCTGTCCGCCCTGCCGGCCTGGGCAGATCCGGCCGCAACCCAGGCGGATTTGGAATCATTTCATCCGGAGAAACTCTCCGGAGACCAACTCAAAGCCTTGATGCCCGGCGCCAAGATCAGCCGGGTCAGCGGACAGGGGAACGCCCAGTATTGGACAAACAAGGACGACGGCACCATGAACGTTTTCAACGAGAACCGTTTCGGCGCCCAGGGTAGCGCCATGGGCGGCCGAACTG
>JAEUNX010000060.1 GCA_016791025.1 Zoogloeaceae bacterium
CCATCACGATGGCCAGCGCAAACGCAACCCGCCGCTTCTGGCGGAGCACGTTGCGGAAGGCCTGGGCGAGATCTATCGCGGAGCCCTGCAGGAAACGGTGTATTTTCATTTTTTCGTGGATACCCGATTCAGGGGCTGGTCACGGCCGGGCCGGCCGATCGGTGGCATCGGGCTTGCTCAGACAACGCGCCGGAATGCCACCCCAGACTTCGTTGGGGCCGATCCGCGTGTGCTTGGTGACGACGGAGTTCATCGCGACGACGGCCCCGTCCCCGATCTCGACCCCTGCCATGATCAGCGCCCGGGCGCCGATGGTGACTCCGCTGCCGATCACGATCGGATAGTGTGCAGCCCGCGAGCCCTCGAGGGCATGGGGCAGGATGGCCACATCGAGCCCGATCAGGGAGTTGCTCCCCACGGTGACGAACTGGCTGTCCATGACGACCCCTGAGGAATAGCTCCCCGGCCCGACCCTGGCGCCCAGTGCGATCATGATGAGCCTGGAAAACGGTGCCGGGATGAAGGTCGCCCGCGTCAGAGGGGCGAACAGAACCAACCAATGCAGGAGATACACGAAATAGTAGAACTCCTGTCTCGAACCGTCCGGTATTTCACCGACGGGCACCGGGAAAAACCTCAGGAAGACCCGATAAAGAAAGATCGAGACCCCCATGAACAGGAGGCAGGTCGCAAGAAAGAGAAATACCTCGCCCAAGGGGAGCGAACGCGCCAACGGGTCGAGACACCAGGCAAACCCCCCAGCGACCGCGAGGGAGCACAGCAGCATCGAAACGAACCACAGTACCGACCCAACGCCAATCGGCCTCATCCGGCTTACTCCTGTGCAAGATAGCCTGGTGACGGTGCGAGTGCATCGCCTCGCGCTTGAGTCATCGCCCACCAGACTGCGGCCCTATCGTACTCCAGTTGGAGCACGAACCCCATTCAAGGAGGCCCAAATTATGACAATCAGCGAGCTCGCCCGCCACCGAATTATCGCACTGCCCCTCGCGAGGGCGCAAACCATGCGCCATGTCGTCCTGCAAAAAGAAACCCCCGCGAAAGCGGGGGTTTCTCGGCATTGCGTGGATCTCCGCCAGGAGAGCCTGGCCTTCAATTCGGGACTGGAGTCCGGAAGCAGCTATGCTTCCGGACCAGGGCCGGCGAAGGCCTTCGCAATTACTTGCGGCGACGCAGGGCAGCCATGCCGGCCATGCCCAGGCCCAGCAGGGCCATGGAAGCGGGTTCCGGAACGAAGCGCTGGTTAGCATCGACTTGCATGACCAGCTGGCTGATGTCGCTGGAGTTGAAAAGAGGGTTGGTGCCACCGTCGGCGAGGCCGTTGCTGAAGCCGGTCGGCAGGGCAGCGGTGAGGAAGGAACCCATCTGCAGGGTGGTCACGGCCAGGGTCTGGGCGGGATGCGGATCGATCAGACCGTTCGGGGCGGCATCAACGGCGCCCGGCAGACCTTGCGAGCCGAAGCCGGAGGTCGGGTTGCTGGCGGTGAAGGAGCCGCTGAAGCCGGCGTCGAAGGTGCCACCCAGGACCTTGGTGCCGTCGGCGATACCAACGCCGGTCAGCAGGTTGGCGTTCTTGGCGCCGTCTTGGTAGACAGACCAGGAACCGTAGTTCAGGTTGAACGTCTGCAGGCCGCCGATGTCGAGGGTGACGGTCTCGTTAACAGTGGCGAACAGGGTCAGCTCGAACGGGGAGCTGGCATCGAAGGTGTAGACGGTCTGGTTGCCGAGCAGCAGGGCAGCAGCAGCGCTCTGGATCGCCAGGTTGAAGGTGTGGCCGACGCCACCAGCGTTGCCAGCGGCATCGCGGTAGTCGGTGGACCAGGCGCTGCCGCCGGAGGACCAGTCGATGGAGTCGAAGGTGTAGTCGGTACCGCCGATGTTCATCACGTAGGCGTTGGCGCTGGCGCTGGCCGCCAGGATGGCCGCGCCGGCGACCAGGCTCTTGAGAAGGTTCTTACGCATTGTTTGTTTCCTTTCGGTCAAATATTAGGGGCGTGTGCGCTACCCGCTTTCTTATAGCAGAAACCATGCCAGGAGAAATAAAAAACGTTAAATCAGGTATTTAACAAGCTCGTCAGGTTTTGTTGAGGCCTACACCCTGAGCATGTGTAAAAAAACCCGACACGATTCCCCGAGGCTTGCGAAACGGATAGGGCGGGCGAAGCGGAAGCGCCCCCTGCGCAGGCAAAAAAACGGTCCACAAAGAGGAGCCGGCTGCGCGTGAAGAACATCACAAAATGCAAGATACGTAGCAGGGACGCCATCAGGAACGATAGTCGGCGTTGATCTTCACGTAGTCGTAGGAGAAGTCGCAGGTCCACAGGGTGGCCCCCGCCGCCCCGCGGCCGAGGTCGACGCGGATGGTGATCTCGGCCGCCTGCATGATCCGCGCGCCAGCCTCTTCGTTGTACCCCGCGGCACGCCCGCCCTTCTCGGCGACCAGCACCTCCTCGCCATTGCTGCCCAACCACACCTTGATCCCGGCCACGTCCAGGTCATCGATGCCGGCATAGCCGATGGCGGCCAGGATGCGCCCCAGATTGGGGTCGGAGGCAAAGAAGGCGGTCTTCACCAGCGGCGAATGGCCGATGGCGTAGCCGACCTTGCGGCATTCGTCCCGGCCGCGCCCGCCCTCGATCTGCAGGGTCATGAACTTGGTGGCGCCCTCGCCGTCACGCACGATGGCCTGGGCCAGCCAGATCGCCAGGTCCAGCACCGCGGCGCGGAAAACGGCGTAATCGGGCGAGGCCGCTTCGGCAAGCGTCGGGTTGCCGGCCTGGCCGGTGGCGATCAGCATGAAACTGTCGTTGGTGGAGGTGTCGCCATCCACGGTGATGCTGTTGAAGGAGAGGTCCGCCACGTCCTTGAGCAGCGCGTCGAGCAGCGGCTGGGCCACATCGGCATCGGTGGCCATGAAGCCGAGCATGGTCGCCATGTTCGGCTTGATCATGCCGGCGCCCTTGGAGATGCCGGTCAGGGTGATGGTCTTGCCACCGATCTGTACCTGGCGGGAGCTCGCCTTGGGCACGGTATCGGTGGTCATGATGCCGTGGGCCGCGTCGAACCAGCCGTCGCCCTTCAGCGCCGCCTTGGCCGCCGGCAGGCCGGCCACCAGGCGCTCGACCGGCAGCGGCTCGAGGATCACCCCGGTCGAGAACGGCAGCACCTGGGCGGCATCGATGCCGAACTGGGCCGCCACGGCTTCGCAGGTGGCACGGGCTGCGGCCAGGCCCGGTTCGCCGGTGCCCGCGTTGGCGACGCCGGTGTTGATCACCAGAGCCCGGATGCCGCCCGCCGGGAGGTTCGCCTTGCAGATCTGCACCGGGGCGGCGCAGAAGCGGTTCTGGGTGAACCCGCCGGCCACGCG
>JAEUNX010000084.1 GCA_016791025.1 Zoogloeaceae bacterium
CACAGGAAGGCGTCGGCATCAAAGGCCTCAACAAAGCGATCCGCGGTGGGGTAAGACGTGTACCGTGGCCCATTGACGTCGAATCGCCGAATGAGTTGCGGGTCGAAGTGAAGCGCAGAGTGCATCGTGGGGGCCCTCCAAAGCGTGCCCGACACGATCGCAGAAGGTCTTGTTTCTCTGTTTGATCCAGGTCAAACAGGGTCGGACGTTCACGGCAAGACACTCCGGAAGGATGCCATGCAGATGAAGGGTGCAAGTGTTGTTCCGATTACCGTAGCCGGTCTCAAATCGGCCTGCTCCCAGTGCAATCTTCAGGAACTCTGCCTCCCCTTCGGCCTGGACGACAGCGAGATCAATCGACTTGATGAGTTGGTCGCGACCCGCCGCAAGGTCAAGCGCCAGCAGCATCTGTATCGGGCCGGCGAAGCCTTCGAAGCGATCTACGCCATTCGCACCGGCTCGTTCAAAACCGACGTGATTCTCGAGGATGGCCGTGAGCAGGTCACGGGCTTTCAGATGACCGGTGAGATCCTTGGCCTCGACGGCATTAGCAGTGAGCATCACTCCTGCAACGCAGTGGCCCTGGAAGATAGCGAAGTATGCATCATCCCCTTTGCAAAGCTTGAAGAGCTATCCCGGGAGGTCGAGGCGCTCCAACATCAATTCCATAAGGTCATGAGCCGGGAGATTGTGCGGGACCATGGCGTGATGATGTTGTTGGGATCCATGCGGGCGGAGGAACGGCTGGCCGCATTTCTCCTTAATATGTCCCAACGCTTCACGGCCCGGGGCTTTTCGCCTGCGGAGTTCCATTTGCGAATGACCCGCGAGGAAATCGGCTCGTATCTCGGGCTCAAGTTGGAAACCGTTTCCCGAGCTTTTTCGCGCTTCCAGGAGGATGGGCTGGTTTCCGTCCAGCAAAAACATATTCGCATCCTGGACATCCCTGGGCTCAAAAAACTGATGCACCACCCCCAGGTGACCTAGCAAGCTTTCGTCGCCCCCGCCTCCCAGACAGTCTCAAGAGTGCGGGAAGAGTCTCCTCGCCAGGTCACCTAACCTGACGACGGGTGCGCATTTCTTCGCCGATTTCAGCCAGGTCTTCCGGCCCCAAATGGCGAAGGAGCATGGGAAATAGCATCATTTCCTCGCACTCCAGGTGGTTGAGATACTGCTGGGTGAAATAGGCCACATCGTCCCCGTCAAGTTCTGTCCCCGTTCCCTGGGCAATCGCATCCAAGGGCCCGACCAAGACATCCCAGGCCGCGAATAGCGCCTTGTGGTCGGCCAGCAGGCTGGCGATCAAGCATTCGACCCGATGCCGGTCCACGGTATCGATGCGGGCAAGCAGCCGAGGAAAGACATCACGTTCCTCGTCCTGATGATGGTGGACAGCCGCGGTGCGGAAATAGCGCAGGATTGCTGTCGCTGCCTGCCGGGCCGCGGTGTCGGCGCCATGTTCTGGCAACCAGCCCGCCAAGCGGCGCAGGATTTCCAACTGATTCTTCATGCGGCCGTGGCATGCCTCGAGCATTTCAATGGGATCATCAAACCCCGGTAAAGCCCGAATGAGCGCGTCCTGCATCCCCCCCTCCTCTTATCCCGCCAGGAATCCCGCGGGGTTCTTTTTGACTGCCACTGAAACGATATACCCGAATGTCCCGAGGGCGCCAATCCATGCCCCCCCTTTCAGCCAACGCGGCCGGCCCGGCCTCAGCGCAAGTGAACCCAAGGCAATGTATAAAAATAGACTGAAAACCTTTGCCGTCAGCCAGTCATTTTTGATCGGGTATTGCTCCAGGAGCAAGGCCAATCCGATTGCGCTGGTCAGGAGAGTCGTATCAATTAGATGAGGCACCACCCGTGTCAGGCGTTGCTCAAGAAGCGTTGAGCCCGATAGCATCCAGATTCCGCGGAGGAGAAAGCCGGAAAAGCTGAGACCGACGCAGGTCACGTGGATGTACTTGAGGAGGAGATAAAGCATCGCGAAGCCCCCGGCCGACATTGCCCGTCCCCATCAAATTCGGTGGGCTTGTAGAATGATCTCGCCCTACCCACGAGCTTAGCCATGACCTCGGACAAGATTGACATTGGCGGCCTTCTCTCTCGCCTGCCGCTTTTTACGGAACTGGCGGCGGCCGATCTCGCCGTGATTGCGGCAGCGACGAGAGAGAAGCGCTGCAATCGCGGGGAATTGCTCTTCCAACGCGGAGACATGCTCAAAGGCTTCTATGTCATCGTCTGGGGACAGATCAAGCTGGCATTTTCCAGCCCGCAGGGACACGAAAAAGTTGTGGAGATTCTCGGGCCGCTGCAGAGTTTTGGCGAGGCCATCATGTTTCTGGAGCGGCCATGCCCCGTGTTTGCCGAGGCCTTGGCCGATACCCTGCTCCTCCACATCGGCAGTGCCGCGGTCTTCGATCAATTGGGTCAGGACCCCCAGTTTGCCCGCAAGCTCCTTGCTGGTATGGCCATTCGCCTCCATGGGGTCATCCGCGACGTCGAGGCGTTATCGCTGCGTACCAGTGTCCAACGGGTGATCGGGTATCTTCTGCAGGAAACGGCGACCGCGCCCGGCGCCAGCCACCAGGATCAGCGCCTCACCCTGCCGACCTCCAAGCAAGTCATCGCGTCCCGGCTGAACCTGACGCCGGAAACCCTGTCGCGAATATTCCATGATTTGTCCGAAGCGGGGCTGATTACCGTGCAGGGTAAGCACATCACCCTTCACGATGTCGAGAAGCTATCCCGCTACGACGGATGAACTTCTACCAGCCCAAGGCAGGGAAGCGCCAGCGAGACCCCCGCTGGCTCCCATTCGATGCTTTGTTCAGAGGATACCGACGGTCAGTTGGTCGAACCAGTCGATGAAGCGGGCGACGTCCTCGCCCTGATAGATAGCGCCGTGCTGCGGGCAAAGCATGTCGATGTTCATGACGGCCACCCGCTCACACCAACGCCGCTTGGCTTCATTCGATCCCATCCAGCGCCGGTGGAAACCGGCCGCGTACTGGATGTGTTGATCGAAGTCCTTGACGAAGAGATCGTCTTGCTCAGGCGGCAACAACGCAGCCCCGACATCGCCACTGAAGAGGATCTTCGCACCCCGGTCGTAGAGATGGAAATTTCCGGAAGAGTGGAGGTAATGGGCCGGGACAGCCTCGAGATCCAGGTCGCCAACAGGGATGGATCCGCCTTCATCCGGGAGCGAAGCAAACGTTTCCGCCGTTCCGCCGAAGTGAGGCAGGAAGGACGACCACAGCCAACTGGTGTAGCACTTCAAACCCGGGTTGAAGTCAAGCCAGAGCGCCAAAGAGGAAATGATGTCCGGATCCTGGTGGGACGCGAAGATGGCCTTCACCCGATTGGGATCCGTCTCGGCACACAGCGCCGAAAATACCGCCGGAAAGATTTCGATCCCTCCGGGGTCGCAAAGCAAGGAATCCCCGCCACTTTCAATCAAATATTCGTTGGTGTCGATGACATGACCAGCCCGATTGGGATCGCGAACGATCGCAAGCCAGCGATGGTCACCATCCTGGAAAATGGTGCGACATTGCTTCATGAGCCCTCCTTGATGAGGCGCTCGCGAGTAAGCTTCTCGAGCGAGCGTTTGATCTGGTCGATTACATCTGCAAAATCCGTCGAAACCTGCATCAGCGACGAACTATATTGGCCTCCGTAGGCCGCCTCGATCTTTGCCGAGCGGGCCAACACCCCGCCGAGTTCCACCAATTGACCGGTGGCCTCCAGTGCGCGGTGTAGAACTTTGTCAAATTGGCGCAGCCGCTGAAATTTTCCAGTCATTGCTCCTTCCGCGCGGGCCATCACCAGTTCAAGGCCAGGTATTTCCCTGCCTTCGCACGCCAGCACCGCCAGCTCCAGAATGCGATCCAGACGACGCTGCTGCATCAAGTTTGAAACTGCGGTCACCGACTCCGCGGTCATTTCCCGCAGCGAGGCCATCTGCTGAGTCAGATCCTGGGCAAATCGCCGCAACTCGTTGGACAGGACCCCGAATCCCAACGCAGCGGTACCCGCCCGTTTTGCGAGAAAGATGGCGTTTAAGGCCATCAGGTTGATTTTGAAGGCGGTCGCGACAATTGATTTGATTTCCTCATTCGAACGAACGATGCGCGCAAGCTGAGATTCCGATGTCGGCGCCGCGGGCCTACGAAAAAGGGATTCTGGCGCGTTCATGTAGGACCTACGGGGTTACGCCCGTTAGCGGGGGCTGCGAAAGTCGGCGCCCGCAGAGCAAGGGTTGGCAACATGGTCAGACGTCCTCGGATCGATTCCACCGTCGCGCGGCTCGACCGACCTTCCTTCCGCCCGATCGACCTGCGCTACACCGCAGGCCTTCACTGTCCAGGCCTGCCCGAAGCCTATCGGACCCGCCCATCGAAACTTGAGTCGCTGGGGAATGCGAGGGATGCAGGGTCAGGTCGCCAGGACATAAGTTCCTGGCGCTGCGCAAAGAGCTGGAAAGCCCGCCGTTTCCATGGCCGGCGATGGGCGTTTCTCGCCGCTGCGCGGCTTGAGCCACCCCATCCAATCGCCCCACCAACTCCCTTCATGTTCGGTTGCGCGTTCGCGCCAGCTTCGAAACGAATCAGTCCGATGGACTTCTGCGATCCAGTATCGACGCTTGGGTGGATC
Source organism: Zoogloeaceae bacterium (assembly GCA_016791025.1). Lineage (GTDB taxonomy): Bacteria > Pseudomonadota > Gammaproteobacteria > Burkholderiales > Rhodocyclaceae > JAEUNX01. The sequence continues at coordinate 4,660 of JAEUNX010000084.1, forward strand.
AACCGGAGGATTCACGATGCCAAGAATGTGGCCAGAACTCGACAGGACGAAACGTTTCTCACTCCTCACATAATTGTGGATATAGAAGGTCTGTTGGGCAGGAGCGATGTGATCGTCCTGGGCGGCAACGGCGTAGAGAGGCTGGACGATTCGTCCCAGATCGATTGGCTCTCCCGCCACGGTAATGGCGTCAGCCTGTACCAGCCGATTCTTCAGATACAACTCTCGAAGATACCAGGCGTGCATCCGATAGGGCATGCGGGTGGTGTCCATGTTCCAGTACAGCACGTCAAACGGCGGGGGCGTTTCGCCATACAACCAGCCATGGACCACGTAATGCCAGATCAGGCTGTTGGAACGGAGAAGCCGGAATGCGGCAGCCATCTCCTTACCGTCCAGATAGCCCTTGCGTGCCATGTTGGACACGATGAAGCCGACACTGGCCTCGTCGATGAACACCTCGATATCGCCAGGGCGGCGGAAGTCCACCATCGAGGCGAATAGAGTCCAATCCTCCACCGGCACGACTTCGGGGCCAAAGCGCCGATTGGCCCAGGCCATGTAGATCGCCAGGGCGGTGCCACCGAGGCAATAGCCGATCGCGTGGACTTTGTCGCTTCCACTAACCTGTTGCGCCACGTGGATGATGCAGGCAATCCCCCGCAGGAGGTAATCGTCGAAGCTCAGGTTAGCCTGATCGGGGCCTGGATTCCGCCAACTCGTGATAAAGACGTCCAAGCCCTGGTCCAGAAGGTATCGAACCATGCTCCTTTTTGGGTTGAGGTCCAGAACGTAGAATTTGTTTATCCACGGCGTGACAATCACCACCGGCCGCGAGAATACCTTTGCCTGTCGAGGCGCGTAATGGATCACCTCGAGGAGTTCATTACGAAAGATCACGGATCCGGTGGTGTTTGCGAGGTTCTCGCCAACACGGAAATGGGTCGGGTCAGTCATCCGAACTTCGCCCCGCTCCATGTCGGCAAGAAAGTTCATGTAACCTTTGCGTAAACTTTCCCCACGCGTTGCGATCACACGCCGGAGCGCCTCCGGATTGGTCCACAGAAAATTGGTTGGCGCCGCCGCATTCAGCCATTTCCGCCACCAGAAGGCCGCCCGGCGGCGCTCTTTGCTCGACAACCCTGGCGTTGCATAAAGCATGTCCTGGGTGTGACGGGTAAAGGCCAAGTAATGCTCCTTCAGGATGTCCCATCCCGCGGATTCGTTCCAGACAGGATCGGCGAACCGAGTATCGTCCTCATGGGGTCGGATCGGGTCGGGGTCCCGGATTCCGAATGCTCGCCGCCAGGAATGCTGGTATAGGGTCCAAAGATCAGCAGAGAGTCCCACCATTCGCTCACTGAGTTCCTGTGGGTGGGCCATCCAGGCCAGCTGCGCATGAACAATTGGCGCCGCCATACCGAGCGGGTCCACTGTGCCCTCGACCACGTCGTGGAGGACTCTCATCGCTTGCTCAGCAGCGACGGGGGGTGACGTCAGGGTCCGTCCGTGCTGGCCACCATGGCCATTCCTTGGGTCGTTTTGCATGACCACAGCCCTTCTACCCATCGCACCGAGACAGGATTGCCCCGGCGCCTCATGGGAACTATCCTCCCCCTACGCTATGACCAGGTCTTGACCCCAGTCAAATCAAGGCCAATACAAGTAGCGCATAAACTGAATTCGTCGAACGATCAGGAGGGGATGAAATGTTCAAGCATTTGTTGGTGCCCACCGATGGATCGGACCTTTCGCAAAACACCGTCCTGAGGGCAGCCTCCTTTGCCAAGGAAGCCGGAGCGAAGATCACGTTCTTCTATGCCCAGCCAGACTTCCCGATGCCCATCTACGGCGAAGGGGCCTTGATTGATCCCACGACTCCTGAGCAGTTTGCCAAGGCAAGTGCCCAGGAGGCCGCGGCAATTCTCGGCAAGGCGAAAAGCGTTGCGGACGCTGCAGGCGTTTTGGCGGCCACCGATACCGAGGTCAATGAGGTGCCCTACGAAGCGATCATCCACGCGGCAGGGCGACATGGCTGCGATCTGATCTTCATGGCGTCGCATGGCCGCCGGGGGCTGGCAAGCCTGCTTCTAGGAAGTGAAACGCAAAAGGTGCTCACCCACAGTTCGATACCGGTCCTCGTATATCGCTGATCGTGGGCGGCAGTCTGAGAGATCAAGCCACCCCATCACCCGCCTCTGCAAGCGGGGATCTGCTCAGACGCCAAATCAACTTTCAGGGTGGTTGATCTCGTCGGCAGTACGCTGAAAGAACACGGTCGTGAGACTTGAGGCGGCACAGACTAACCAGAAGCCAAAAAACCCGATCGAATAGGTCGCGAGGGCCGAGAATCTGACCGGAGTTCCTAGCAGGTAGAGTTCCTGAGGGTTGATCACGGTAAAAAAGACGATCTCAGCAATTCCCGCCACCAGGAAGGATGGCCAAAGCACTTGAATTATTTTCAACATACAGCCTCCAACCTATCCTCTGCGAAACACCTTCAGTCCGCCACAGAAGCGACTTTTTATCTCGGGATTACTCCACCCGATCTCGAGCCCCTGCAACCATTCTGACCTCCGTATCGGAAGGCACGTTCAGGTGGCCGTTCAGCCTCCACTCTTTGGCCAAATCTTCGATCTGCACATCCCAGCGTCCGGTAACTAGCACTGGGAGGGTCCCGCCAAATCGCCCACCGCTGCCCTCGAGCTCCATGACCTGATCAAGGCCAACCCGCGTTGGATGGGCAAAACTCAGGCGAATCTTCGTGGGAATAGCCGACTTGCCCGTTAGATAAACTTCCACGCCTCCCGCGCGGACCCTCAGTTGGGCCACCAAACCGAGCTCAGTAGCCCGTTTGGACCGCGCGATTGTCCTTTCTATCGCCAATCCTTGTTTGTAATAGTCATCGACCACCAGGCCATCGCTGGTAGTTATTGCCAACCAAAGGGTGACCCCTCCAGCAACAACGGCTGCTCCGGGAAAGGCAATGAGAAACCACGGCCAGCCTTGACGGTACCAAGGGACAGGCTTCACTGGATGAGCATACTGGGACATATTAATTTGGCATCAGGAAAGTGGATTTTTCACGGACAAAGACTGACGGGTCGTCGACGGCCTTGACCTCCAGATAGATCGGACTGGATGTGCCGGGCTTCGCAGATTCAGGGGGAACCTGAACCTGGATGGCTACTGATTCGATGGCGGCCGGTGCAATTTCTACCGTCTTGGCACCGCCCTCGAGTCGAATATCATTCAGACCTGTCACTGAAATCTCAAAGCTACGAGGCGCTTCGGTCATGTTCATGACCTGAAGGCGATAGACGTTTTCAATCCATCCACCGTCGACTTCCCGAGCCAAAGTTGCCCGATCACGCAGAATGTCCACCCGCAGCGGGGCACGGGTCGCCAAGCCCCACAGGAAAGCGATGCAGATCGCGGCGAGAATACCCCCGTAGATCAGGGTTCTGGGCCGCATTACATGGCCAATTATCTCCTTCCGCCCCCAATGACGCTTGACGGCGTTCTCGGTCGAATACCGTATTAAGCCCTTAGGATAATTCATCTTTTCCATCACCTGGTCACAGGCATCAATACACGCCGCACAACCAATGCATTCATACTGAAGCCCGTTGCGGATGTCGATTCCTGTCGGGCAAACCTGCACGCATATGCCGCAATCGACGCAATCCCCCTTGCCGACCACCCGGGGATCAACGCCCTTCTTCCGGGTACCCCTTGGCTCGCCACGTTCGACATCGTAAGTAATGACAAGGGTATCCGGGTCGAACATGACCCCTTGAAATCGAGCGTAGGGACACATGTATTTGCAGACCTGCTCCCGCATCACCCCAGCCATCAGGTAAGTGAACCCACCATAGAACAGAATCCAGAAGAGTTCCCAAGGTCCGAAACTCAGCGTGACGGCTTCCCGAATCAATTCGCTCAGCGGTGAGAAGTAACCGACGAATGTGAATCCTGTCCATAGCGACAAGGCAATCCACGCACCGTACTTGGCACCCTTTATCCCGATCTTCCTGGCACCGAACGGGCTTTTATCCAATTTCATTCGCTTGTTGCGGTCCCCTTCGATCTTCTGTTCGATCCACTGGAAGATTTCGGTATAGACCGTTTGCGGACAGGCGTAGCCGCACCACAGGCGCCCCGCGATCGCGGTAAAAAAGAATAGAGCGTAGGCGGAAATGATTAGGAGAACCGCGAGAAAAAAGACATCCTGAGGCCAGAAAACCCAGCCGAAGAGATAAAACTTTCGCTCGACGAGGTGGAACAAGACAGCCTGGCGTCCGTTCCATTGCAACCATGGCAAGCCATAAAACAGGATCTGCGTCGCCCAGACCAAAATCCAGCGCCAAGTTGCGAATGCCCCGGTGACCGATCGCACATAGACCTTCTGGCGCACGGCATAAAGCGAATCCTCGCCCCCAGTTTCCACCGGAGTAACGGGAATGATTTTTTGGCTGGGGCTAACGGGACCTTGGCTCATTTTTGCAATATTCGAAGATTCTAATCTGCACTAATGAAAGATCCCCGGGGCAAGCCCCGGGGATCTGGCGTACTACTCAGGTGCTATTTTTCAGCCGTTTTGGCTGACAAGCCATAAACGTACGCTGCCAGCAGGTGCACCTTGGCATCGCCCAAAAAGCTCTCGAAGGAAGGCATCCGATTCGAGCGGCCCTTAGTGACGGTCTCGATGATGGTTGCCTCGGCGGAACCATATAACCAAGTTTTGTCAGTGAGATTTGGCGCACCGATCCCTTGGTTGCCCGTGCCCTCTGGGCCATGGCAAGCCGCGCAATTTTGGGCAAACAATTCTTTGCCCCGCTGGGCACGCAAGGAGTCATGGGCGAGCCCGGACAAAGAACGGACGTAATTTGCCACATCCTTGGTTCCATCACCGCCAAGCGCAGGCCCGAATGGCGGCATCATGCCTTGCCGCCCACCGAGAATAGTCGTCTTGATGGCCTCCGGCGCGCCGCCATAGAGCCAGTCATTGTCAGTTAGATTCGGGAAGCCCTTAGCCCCCCGGGCATCCCCGCCATGGCACTGGGCACAATAGGTCAGGAACAGGCGCTGCCCCATGGCGCGGGCCTCCGGATCCGCCGCAACCGCCTTGAGATCCATCTTGGCGTACTTGTCGAAGATGGGTGCATATTTCTCGTTAGCCTTGCGCATCTCTTGCTGATATTGCGAGTTCTCTCCGGACGACGCACTCCACCCGTAGATCCCCTTGTTATTGCCAAATCCCGGGTAAAGGACCATATAGACAATGGCAAAGATTACCGTGAGCCAAAACAAGTACATCCACCACCGTGGCAGAGGATTGTTGTACTCGCATAGGTTTTCGTCCCAGACATGCCCGTGAAGCTGGTTTAGTTCATGGGAGCGATCGACCTTGTTATTTGAAATCAGTACGAAAATGCAATAGATCAGACTGAGGGCCACGAGGACCATCACGTAAGCATTCCAAAAGCCGCTGGTAAAGTCAGCCATTTGCTTTTCCTTCTTTTGATTGCCCGCCGACGCGGTCGCCGCCGGGCAGGTCATCTTCTGTGAAGGGCAGATGCGCCGCTTCATCGAACCCACGCTTGGCATGGCCGCTATACGCCCAGGCGCAAATTGCCAGGAAGCACAGGAATCCCATCAGCGTAATGATCGAGCGGAGGTCATTGATATCCACGTCGCATCTCCTACCAGTTACTTCACATCCCGAAGAACCGTACCGAGCCCCTGGAGGTATGCAATCACTGCCTCCATTTCGGTCTTTCCATCGAGTTGCTGCTTCGCCCCCGCGATCTCTTCATCGGAGTAAGGCACCCCCACCTTCCGCAGGGCCTTCATCTTTAACTCAATGTCCGATGACACGACGGGGCGCTCCAGCCAAGGAAATGCAGGCATATTGGATTCTGGGACCACGTCACGCGGATTGTTGAGGTGGATGCGGTGCCATTCATCGGAATACCGCCCACCCACCCGGGCCAGATCCGGTCCGGTACGCTTCGAGCCCCACTGGAAGGGGTGGTCATACACATACTCCCCCGCCACCGAATAATGTCCGTAGCGCTCGGTCTCGGCACGGAAGGGGCGAATCATCTGGGAGTGGCAATTGTAACAACCCTCCCGGATGTACACATCCCGTCCAGCCAACCGTAAGGGCTCATAGGGTTTGACGCCCGGGATCGGCGTAGTGGTCGACTTTTGGAAGAAGAGCGGAACGATCTCGACCAAGCCCCCCACACTGACGACCAGAAGCGTCAAGACGATCATCAGGCCGACGCTGCGTTCGATCTTTTCATGCTTAGAACCTGCCATGATTCTGGATCTCCTCGATTAGGCGTGAGCGGCTTGCGGAGCGAGCACCGGAGCGTTGTACGCCTTCTCTCCGGCAATCGTCTTCAGCACGTTGTAGAACATGAGCAGCATTCCACTCAGGAACAACACCCCGCCAATGAACCGGATGGTCCAGAACGGATAGCTCGCCTTCACGGATTCGACGAAGGAATAGGTGAGGGTGCCATCCGGGTTGGTCGCCCGCCACATCAGGCCCTGCATGACGCCAGAAATCCACATTGAGGCAATGTAGAGCACCACGCCGATGGTGGCGATCCAGAAGTGCGTCGTAATGAGCTTGGTGGAGTACATCTCGGTCTTACCGTACATCCGGGGGATGAGGTAGTAGATCGAACCAATCGAGACCATCGCCACCCATCCCAGGGCACCCGAGTGCACATGGCCGATCGTCCAGTCGGTGTAATGGGACAGGGCGTTCACCGTCTTGACCGACATCATCGGACCTTCGAAGGTCGACATGCCGTAGAAGGACAAAGAGGTGATCAGGAACTTGAGGATCGGGTCAGTGCGCAGCTTATGCCAAGCACCGGAGAGGGTCATGATCCCGTTAATCATCCCGCCCCATGAAGGCGCCATCAGGATCAGGGAGAACATCATCCCCACGGATTGGGTCCAGTCCGGCAGCGCGGTGTAGTGCAAATGGTGCGGACCCGCCCACATGTAGGTGAAGATCAGGGCCCAAAAGTGCACCACGGACAAGCGATAGGAGTAGACCGGACGCTCGGCCTGCTTCGGCACGAAGTAGTACATCATGCCGAGGAAGCCCGCCGTCAGGAAGAAGCCCACCGCGTTGTGCCCGTACCACCACTGCACCATCGCATCCTGGACGCCCGCGTAGGCCGAGTAGGACTTGGTGAGCGTCACCGGGACCTCCGCGCTATTCACGATGTGGAGCAGTGCCACCGTCAGAATGAAGGCGCCATAGAACCAGTTCGCGACATAGATGTGCGATGTGTTGCGCTTGGCGACAGTCCCAAAGAACACGATTGCGTAGGACACCCAAACGATCGCGATCAGGATGTCGATCGGCCATTCCAGCTCCGCATACTCCTTCCCCGAAGTAAAGCCGAGCGGCAAGGTGATGGCTGCGAGAACGATGATCAGCTGCCAGCCCCAGAAGGTAAAGGAAGCCAGCCAGGGCGCGAATAACGTGGTGTGGTTGGTTCGCTGGACCACGTAATAGGACGTGGCAAACAGCGCACATCCGCCAAACGCGAAAATCACTGCGTTGGTGTGCAGCGGACGAAGCCGACCAAAGTGCAGCCATTCGGCAACGTTCAGTTCGGGCCACACGAGCTGCGCAGCGGCAATGACGCCGACGAGCATGCCCACGATCCCCCATACCACCGTCATGATGGCGAACTGGCGCACGACTTTATAGTTGTAAGTCGCTTGCGATTGCATGTGAGTCACCTCTTTGATTAAGAACTTTTGGAGCCTCCCCGACTCACAGCGCAGGGCGCCGGAATCGCCCGGCGAAGGATACGCTGCAATCGGCCTGACCGGTTGATTCAGATCAATATTGTATTGCGGTGCACCGGCGGAGGAGCAAGTCCAGCCGAGGTCTCCACGCAAAAAAAAGGGTGCGGCTTTCGGCGCACCCCCAACCCCAACAGAGAGACAAAAATACCTTCACTGTCCGCCCAGAACGGAACACCAGCGCGGCAAACTGCTGATTCGCCAAGGATGATGCCAAAGCCTCGCCGGCGGCCCATTGACGTAGGTCAACTGCCCTGATGGCCGAAAAGTGGTCGGAAGAGCGAACTTGGATAGTCAGGGTCACGACGCTTCACCGTCTCGATCTTGGGGATCTTTCCGTGGCTTGTCATCGTCCATGAGGACCCGGTAGGCCGGCCCCTCTAGGTCGTCGAATTGCCCGCTGCGTAGGGACCACCAGAAAATGATCCCAATGAGAAACACTAGAACCACCGAAAGCGGGATTAGGAGGTAAAGGATTTCCATTCTGTTGAGGTCCGCCTAGCGCGATCGCAGTCGAAGCGCATTCATTACCACCAGCAGCGAACTCGCCGACATGCCAATGCCCGCCATCCACGGAGTGACCCAGCCCGCCATGGCCAAGGGAATCGCCGTGAAATTGTAGGCGAAAGCCCACCAAAGGTTCTGGCGTGTCACAGCGACTGTGCGCGTCGCCAAGGCGATCCCCCGTTTTAGGGCCCTCATGTCCTCATTGAGCAGGACAACGTCCGCTTGGTTTCGCGCCAAGGCAGTGCCCCCACCCATCGCTACCGACACCTGGGCCCGAGCCAACACGGGGGCGTCATTGACGCCATCCCCCACCATGGCGACCACACACTGCCCTCCGTCCTGCAATTTCGTCACGGCGTCGTGCTTGTCTTGCGGTGACAAGCCCGCCGCAAAGTCATTCACGCCCAAGTCCTTGGCGACCGCTGCGACGGCGGCCTCCCCGTCGCCACTTAGGATAGTGACCGCGACATGGCGAGTCTGGAGGAACGCCACAAGATCCGCCGAACCCGGTCGCAGCGTATCCGTCAGCTGGAACGCAGCCAACCATTGCCCCTTCATGCCAAGGAAGACCGTGGTCGCGCCAGCGGTGCTCGTAGTCCCCAGCGATTCCGGCACTCGGCACCCAACCAGTTCACCGACAAATTGGGCATTGCCGATACGTACCGGCTTCCCATCCAGCAAACCCTCCACCCCACCTCCCGTGAAGGATCGCCGCTGTTGAATCGCTGGCCCGCCACCCTTGACAACCGATACCGGGGCACCGAGACCGGCTGCAATCGCATGCTCCGACCCCTCTTCGAGACTCCGAGCGACCTGAAGAGCCCAGGCGGGCTCAACCCCCGGCGCCGAACGCTGGTCTGCCAGCGCCATCAGGCCCATCGTTAAGGTACCGGTCTTATCGAAGACGAATCGCCTCGCGCCAGAGAGTGCCTCGATTGCGTGGCCGCGAGTTACGAGCACGCCCAATCTTGCAAGGGAATCAGTCGCCACTGTCAGGGCCGCGGGTGTGGCCAATGACAAGGCGCACGGGCAGCTAACGACCAATACCGACACGCATACCCACAGGGCACGGCCTGGATCTACGGACAGCCAGATCGCCCCAGTGATGGCTGAGAGGACCAACAGCGCCAAAATGAACCACGATGCAACCCGGTCGGCGGCCTCGACCAATCTAGGACGCTCACTGGCGGCCCTTTCCATTAAAAGTCGAATTGCCGCAAGGCGTGTCGACTCACCTACCCGCTCCAGTCGAATCGCCAACGGACTGCCAATATTGATGGAGCCGCCGGTTACTTCACTCCCCGGCCCCTTTGCAACCGGCCGACTTTCACCGGTAAGCAGCGATTCGTTGGCCTCGCTTTGCCCCTCAACAACGACACCATCGGCGGGAACAACTTCCCCGGGCCGAACCCGGATCACGTCGCCCGCGAGCAGCTTCATGACTGGCACCCGCTCGCATTCGCTTTGGGGCCATTGAAGGTAACGCTCTGACACCGCCGGGATAACCTTGCCCAGTTCCTCGACTCCGCGCACGGCCCGCTGCCGGGCCAGCATCTCGAGAAACCGGCCGCAAAGGAGGAAAAAGACGAACATGGTGACGGAGTCGAAATAGACCTCGCCCCCGCCGGTCACGGTCGCCCAGCAACTGGCGAGAAACGCCGCCCCTACCCCAAGGGCCACTGGCACGTCCATCCCGAGACGCCGCAACTTGATGTCGCGCCACGCCCGCTGGAAGAACGGCGCCGCTGAATATGTCACGACCGGAATCGTCAGAACCAAACTCGCCCAACGCATCAACCCGGCGATGTCGGCCGTCATCTCCCCGTCCTTGGCCAGGTAGCCCGGCAACGCGTACATCATGACCTGCATCATCCCGAAGCCCGCCACGAACAGGCGCCAAAGGGCCGAACGCCTCTCTCTTTGGCCGATCTGTTCAGATCTCTCGGCATCGTAGGGATAGGCGCGATAGCCAATGGCTTGAATGGCGGCGAGGATCTCCGACAAGCGAACGACCCCGTCGTCCCATCGGACTCTTGCCCGACGGGTCGCGTAATTGACATCGATAGCTTTTACGCCGGGCAATCGCGCCACATGCTGCTCGTTGAGCCAGACGCACGCGGAACAGGTGATCCCCTCGAGAATGAGGCTAGCTTCCCGCTCGCCCTCCCCCACTGATCGGACGAAACTTCGCTGAAAATCCACGTGATCGAATAGTCCGACCTCCTGGAGCTCCGCCGGCAATGCCTCCCGTCTCGATTCCGGCATTGCATCGCGATGCCGGTAATAGTCCCCAAGTCCACTGGAAACAATGGCTTCGGCCACAGCCACGCATCCGGCGCAACACATTTGGCGCGATTCGCCGCCCACCACCAGCGAATAAGCAGTTCCGCCCGGGACCGGAAGCCCGCAGTGATAGCATTCGCCGGGCGGCGAAGACAATTCAGTGCTTTCCAAAAAAAGCTCGCTTCAGAAATCGATACCAGGGCGTACCCCGTCGGGGCCAGCATTATTGCACCACTGGAGCCCCTTTGCCCCTTGACCTGAAGCGTTAGCCCGCTTCAGCAACGTGATTCACTGCTCGGCCGGTTTGGTTTGATCTCGCCATACTTCCAATCGGTGGAACGCTTTGGGGTCATTGGAATTTGGCAAAACGGCGAGGGCTAGAACTGCCAATATCGCATCATTCTTCTGGCCCGGTTTCGCCCGCAATCGAACTCAAAAACTTGCGAGGAAATTTCCTTCCAATAGCGAACTTGATCCTGATTCGCCGCCCCCAAACGTTCCCGGTCCATCGTGCGGCCACAAATGACGACAACAACTTGAATTGGCAAAACCGACACTCCCCTGCGGACCCACCAGAGATTTCACCAGAGCCAGGAGACAAAACATGACCGACAGCCATCAAACCCACCACCCGAAGGTAGAAACGACGGCCTTGGTGGCACGCTTCCCTCATTTACAAGTCGTCGTGGATGAATGGGGGTCGGCATCCTGCCGCCGCCGCCTGATGGCTCTCATGAACGATACCCGCAATGGTGAAAGAAAAGGCTTTCCCGCAGAACACGCCCTGACCATCTTCCGCCTCGTCATGGAACATGATCAAGATTTTCCGCAGTTCGAAGAACTCGCGACCGCTGTGCCGTGGTCAGACGCGACTCACGACCGCGGATTTTGGAAGCCTTGATGATCCCTTAGAACCTCGGCCTGTTAAGCTCAGGCAGTCTTTTGCCGAAGCCAAGTGGTCGCCTCGGATTTACCAATCTGCCCTGCGGGCGAAGCTTTGCCATTACCAAGCCAATGGAAGGCAAATAGCCGTTGGCCCTACCAAACAAACCCTTCCCCAACCCGCCTGTATCCCAACCAACAACGAAATTTTCTGTTTCCCCACCCACCAATAGCTCCCAAGCCTGAGCACCAAACAAGGTGGAGAATTGCAATACAACCGATGGATCTTGCCGATTACCGAAAACAAATCGGTCGGATTCGGGCCACCCAGAACTCTTTCCGCCTATTACCGCAAGAAAATATTTGCCAATTGAAATCAACTTAGAAATGGGCGAGAATCCGACCCAGAGAAAGTTGCACTTCCTTCTGGTCCCAACATTCAAAAAGAAAGGAAAATCGATGGACTTGTCCAGCATGAATTTGGCGGACCTTCGCCGCCTGCAGGGACGGATTGAAGGTGAAATTACCCGGCGGACGTCCTCTGCAAAGAAAGACCTGCTCAAGAAAGTTCAGAAATTGGCGGCCGAGGCGGGCATGTCCCTTGATGATTTGATCGCCGCCGAAGCGGTTGAAAAGAAATCCTCGGAAGGAAATGCACCTAAGAAACCGCGGGGAAAATCAAAAACCGCAGGTATTAAGGTGCCGGCAAAATATCGTCACCCCAACAATGATGAACTCGCCTGGACCGGGCGTGGTCGCAAGCCTAAGTGGGTTGAAGATTGGTTGGCCAGCGGCGGAACCATGGAACAGATCCAAATTGCCGCGTGATGAAGCGGGTTCGGCCGGCCAGAATCTCCGTAGAGGATGGGTCTTTGCCCGCCCGCTAGCAGTTTGAATCGCAATGCTTCTGACGGGCGAACGCGTTAGGTGTCAGGCAACGGTTTGATTAGATCCGTCATCTTGGTGTAGTAGTAAAGGGCTCGTCAAATCGGGGTTGGAGGTAGAGTTACTCCTTCTCGTCCTCGCTGGATAAATACCCCAACGCGACGAACGCCGTGCATCACCCCCAGTTTGGCAATTCGCAGTCGCACCCACGGGGCATTAAATTCATCAAAAAGTAGCTGTACGACAAACTCGCCCAAGGTCTCAATCAAATTAAAATGCCGGCAGGCAAGTTCCGCGCGAATCCGCGCGATGACCAACGCATAATCAATTGTATCGCTGATGTCATCCCGCTGAGCCGCAGCATCCGGCACTCCGAAGGTCATGCTTAATTCAAGCGTCTGACCTGTCGCTTTTTCGCGCGGATAAATGCCAACCCTTGCCTCCACTCGGAGATCTTCGATGAAGATGAAATCCATACCGCCTCTCGGATTAGAATTCGAGACATTCTAGGGGACGCCATGGCAATTCTTCTGGTCGCATGCACAGCTTACCTGATCGGGTCGATTCCATTTGCCGTACTGGTGAGCCGGGCAATGGGCTTGGCCGACCCGCGCGGCTATGGTTCAGGCAATCCCGGCGCAACCAACGTATTACGCACTGGCAACAAGGTCGCTGCGCTTCTTACCTTGATCGGCGACGCAGCGAAGGGTGGGATCGCAGTTGCGCTCGCGTCACTCTTCCAATTTGATGATTTCACGATTGCAATTGCAGGACTCTCGGCCTTCATCGGCCACTTATTTCCAATCACGCTCGCCTTCAAAGGCGGCAAAGGCGTCGCCACGGCATTAGGGGTTCTTCTTGCTCTGGGTTGGAAGATTGCCCTGGGCAGTCTTGCGGTATGGCTCGCGGTCGTTTTATCGACGCGGATTTCTTCAGCCGCCGCCCTCGCCGCCGCCGTCGCAGCGCCTGTGTTCGCCACCCTGACCGGCTCGCCGCCCGCATTTGTCGGGGTGACGGTGATCATGGCCGCGCTTCTCATTTGGCGCCACACGCCAAACATCAAACGTATATTGAATGGCACCGAGAGCCGAGTTGGCACCAAGGGCCAGAAACCGAAAAATTAATTATTAGCCCCTGTCGCCAAAGCCCAACGCGGTAACACGCAAATCTTCAACCCATTATCTGCTCGCCAACCGCCCTTGAGCCGAAGGGCGCCCGCTAGCGCGATCATTGCACCATTGTCGGTACATAATTCCGGCGGCGGGTAAATGACCTCAAAGCCGTGGCAACGGCCTGTTGCATCGAGTTTTGCGCGCAATCGGCGATTCGCGCCTACGCCACCAGCAACCACCAAGGTCTTTCGACGGCAAGACTCGAGAGCAGCCGTCGCCTTAGCCACCAGAACATCCACCACCGCCTCCTGGAATTCCGCCGCAAGGTCTGCCTGGGAAGCTTCACAATCCGCCGATCGACGACGCTCTGTGAGAACAGCCGTCTTCAATCCGCTGAAACTAAAGTTCAGATCTCCCGATTGCTTCATCGGGCGGGGGAGCGCGAAGCGCCCAGGCCTTCCCCCTTCCGCGAGTTGCGAAAGTTGAGGACCACCAGGGTATGGCAGCCCAAGCAGCTTCGCCACTTTGTCGAACGCCTCTCCGGCGGCATCGTCCACGGTTTCCCCGAGAAGGCGGTAATCCCCGACCCCTTGAACGTCCATGATTTGGGTGTGCCCCCCAGATACCAGCAATGCGACAAACGGGAAGGTCAAACCCTGGTCCCCAAGCAACGGCGACAGGAGATGCCCTTCCAGATGGTGGATGGCTACCGCCGGGATTTTGAGAACAAAAGCCAACGACCGCGCCATACTTGCCCCAACCAAAAGCGCCCCGGCGAGCCCCGGGCCCGCGGTGTAGGCAACGGCATCGAGGTCCACATGAGTCAATTTGGCATCGGCCAGTACCTCCCTAATGAGCGTTGGTAAGCGCCGGATATGGTCCCTGGACGCTAATTCCGGCACCACCCCACCATATTCCGCATGAAGATCAATCTGCGAATGGAGCCGGTGGGCGAGGAGCCCCTGGTCGGTGTCATACACCGCCACGCCAGTTTCATCGCAAGAAGTCTCAATTCCGATCACGCGCATTCGGGCCCCCCAATGGCCGAAAGCTTACCCAAAAGGGCAAGCCAAAGCATCGCGAGCCTACACATTACCAAAGTTCTTGGTTATAATTTTTAGCTTACTCGTACAAAGAGCCACCAAGGAACCAAGCAATGCCGGGTATTCGGGTCAAGGAAAACGAACCGTTTGAAGTCGCCATCCGCCGCTTCAAGCGCACGATTGAAAAAGCGGGCGTCCTGACGGAACTGCGTTCCCGCGAGTTTTATGAAAAGCCCACTGCCGAGCGCAAGCGCAAACTTGCCGCCGCCGTCAAGCGCCATCACAAGCGCATTCGCAGCCAGACGCTGCCGCCTAAGCTTTACTGATCCGAGCGACACTGATTTCCCGCCACGGCAGGTGGTCGCACTAGCGATCGCCTGCCGTGGCTTCGTGCTTTTCCCAATGGAAGCTCAGCCCATGATCGGTCTCAAGGCACGCATCCAACGCGACATGGTCTCCGCCCTCAAAGCAAAGGAGTCCGAGCGTCTTTCTGCAATCCGCCTCCTAATGGCCGCGATGAAGCAGCGCGAAGTGGACGAGCGGATAGAACTCGACGACCAGGCAGTTCAGGCGATCGTCGAGAAACTGGTTAAACAGCGCAAAGATGCTGCCGCCCTCTACGACTCCGGCGGCCGCCCGGAGTTAGCGACGAAAGAGCGCTTTGAAATCGCGGTGCTGGAAGCTTATCTGCCCACCAAGTTGTCTGAGAGTGAAATAGACGACCTAGTGGGCGCCACCCTGCTCGAGTGCAAAGCGAGCAGCCCCGCTCACATGGGTAAAGTGATGACTATCCTTAAGGAACAATTGGCCGGCCGCGCAGACATGGCCGTCGTATCGGCAAAAGTCCGCAGTCGCCTAGCGACCTAAGTCTCGTTCCGCGACCGCCGGAAAGTCGCAGCTTTCGGCGACGACTGGTGGTCACCTGCGCACAACGCCGAACCCCATCTCCATCCGCGTCGATCATGATCCCACAATCGTTCATCCAGGATCTTCTGGCCCGGGTGGACATTGTCAGCGTTGTCGAACCTTACGTCGCGCTCAAAAAGGCCGGCGCCAATTACTTCGCCTGCTGTCCGTTTCACAGCGAAAAATCCGCCTCCTTTTCGGTCAGCCCGACAAAGCAGTTCTACCATTGCTTTGGCTGCGGAGCCCACGGCACAGCCATCAGTTTCCTGATGGAATATCAGGGCCTCGGCTACGTGGATGCGATCAAAGAACTGGCTTCACGCGTGGGGATGACCGTCCCGGATGACCGGGGAGCGGGCGGGGCGGCATCCGCAGAACCCGTCGTTAGCCCCCTTCTGTCCGTACTCTCTAAAGCTGCCCAATTTTACCGCGAGCAACTCAAGAACAACTCCCGCGCCATCGATTATCTGAAGAAGCGAGGACTCACGGGAGAAATCGCCGTTCGATTCGGCATCGGCTACGCGCCCGACGGATGGCAATCCCTTCATTCGGTATTCCCGGACTACACAGCGCAACCCACGCTCATCGACGCCGGCCTGGTCATCAAGCACGACGAGGGACGCCTTTACGACCGATTCCGGGATCGAATCATGTTTCCGATCCTCAATGGCCGAGGCCAGATCATCGCGTTTGGCGGAAGGATCCTGGAGTCGGGCGAACCGAAATATCTCAACTCGCCCGAATCCCCCGTCTTTGAAAAGGGGCGGGAACTCTACGGGCTCTTTCAGGCCCGCCAGGCCATCCGACGCGCCGGCTGTGTCATCGTTGTCGAAGGCTACATGGATGTGGTCGCACTGGCGCAATATGGCATTGAGCACGCAGTGGCAACCTTGGGTACCGCGACCACGGCAGCCCATATTCAGACTCTTTTCCGCCACACCGATCGGGTGGTCTTCTGTTTTGATGGCGATGCACCAGGACAGAAAGCAGCTTGGCGGGCGATGTCTGGCTCCCTGGAGTCATTGGCCGACAACAAGCAAATCGCCTTCCTGTTGCTCCCAACTGAGCATGATCCGGACTCCTTTGTCCGTAGTCAGGGCACCGCGGCCTTCACGGCGCAAGTGGAAAATGCCCAACCGCTGGCCGAGTTTCTGATTTCCGGCCTGAAATTGGAGGCAAGCTTGGCCTCCGCAGACGGACGCGCACGCTTTGCCCACGAAAGCCGAACCTATATCGAGCGGGTCGCCGCCCCGTTGCTACGTCTCCAGCTCCTAAAGGCCGTTTCGGAGGTGGCCGGCTTTACCCAGACAGAACTGGAAATCGCCTGGAAACTCAAACCAGCGCTTCCACTGCCCCGGCCCGAACCTGCGCAAAAATTTGCCCCTCTGCCCCGCAAGCGCCCATCGACTGTCATCGGGGCCCTCCTGCGGCTCGTTGCCCACCACCCAGTCCTTGCTACGCGAATACCCATCACCTTGCTGCCCACCGACACACCGGAGGCCCGTGCGCTGGCTGCCCTCGTCGATGCCATCGACATCGGCGAACTCTCCGGGCAGATCGGACTCGCAACCGTCATGGAGTATTTCCGGGGTTCGCCACATCAGCCAGTTCTCGCCGAGCAGGTACGCCAATCTCTGGACGAAGAATTTGAAGGTCACGTTACAGAACAGGTATTTCAAGATGCACTGAACCGGCTGCGCTGGAGTCACGTGGACCAGGAATTTCAGACTATGCACCGCAAGGCAAGTCAGCAAGGTCTGTCAGCCGAGGAACAATCCCGCTATCGGGACCTGATTCAGCAGCGCGCGGAACTGTCTCGCCGCACACCAGTCTCAGATTCGTAATATAATTCAGGGTTTTGTGACGCCCGTCGCACCCGATTAGAAGGAACAACATGGCCCGGGAAAAAGCCAAGGATCCGCGCAAGGACGCCAGCAAAGTCCGTTCTTCCAAAGGCAAGGACAAAGTTCTTCCCCCCGCGGACAACGCCCCCCTGACGGAGCTTGACGCCGAAGTCCGCCGCACCCAGCTGAAAACCTTGATCACGCTGGGCAAAGAACGTGGCTACCTGACTTACGCCGAGATCAACGACCACCTGCCGGACGACGTTGTCGACGCCGAGCAGATCGAATCGATCATCGCCACTTTCAACAACATGGGGATCCAGGTCTTTGACCAGGCGCCGGCGCCGGAAGACTTGCTGCTGTCCGACAGCGCGGTGACGACGGTCGATGAAGAAGAAGCCGAAGAAGAAGCCGAGCAAGCCCTATCTTCCGTCGACTCCGAGTTTGGCCGCACCACCGACCCCGTTCGAATGTACATGCGGGAGATGGGGACCGTCGAGTTGCTGACGCGGGAGGGCGAAATCGAAATCGCCAAGCGCATCGAAGACGGCCTGAAGCACATGGTTCAGGCCATTTCCGCCTGTCCGACGACGATCGCCGAGATGTTGGCGATGGCCGATCTGGTCGCCAAGGATGAAATGCGCATCGATGAACTCGTCGATGGCCTGGTTGACGAAGAGAGCGCCGAAGATGCCGCCTTTGCAGCCAGTGCGGACGCAGAAGGCGATGGCGACGACTCCTCGGGTGAGGACGAGGATGACGGCGAGGAAGTGGACGGCGACGGCGACGGCGGTGCCAATGCGGCATCCTTGCTTCAGCTGAAGACGGACGCCCTCAGCCATTTCGACGTAATTCGCGGTCTCTTCGCCGAACAGATGGACGCTTTATCGCGGAACAGCTCCCAAGATCCGGCTTACCTGTCTGCCCAACAGAAGATTTCCGAAGAGCTCCTGCGGCTGCGCTTTACGGCCAAGACCATCGAGCGCCTGTGTGACTCCGTGCGTCACATGGTCGAACAAGTGCGCTCCCACGAGCGCCAGATTCTCCAGCTCTGTGTCGATCGCGCCGGCATGCCACGGAACCATTTCATCAAGACCTTCCCTGGCAAGGAAACCCACATCGACTGGCTCAAGGATGAGATCGCCAGTGGCAAGGTCTATGCTGAAGGTTTGATGCGGGTCCATCCGGCTGTCCTCGAAGAGCAACAAAAGCTCATCGACCTGCAAACCCGGATCGGTATTCCCCTCAGGGAACTCAAGGACATCAACAAGCAGATGTCCACCGGCGAAGCCAAGGCC